>JAPUDW010000274.1:2794-9994 GCA_027492915.1 Bacteroidota bacterium
TCAACAGCACTGTCCACCGCTGTAAAACATTTTCTATCTCCGGCAGCATGAACAGGATGTGGCGACAAACCACCACCTCAAACTTCCCTGCCTCAAAAGGTGGGAACGCGGCATCCGCCACCTCAAACCGGATGTCACATTTCGCTGCTTCAGCTTTCGCTCTGGCATGTGCAATCATCTCTGGCGACAGGTCGATACCTGTAACGGCATGACCGAGTTGTGCCATCACCACACTCAGCGACCCCGTTCCGCAGCCAATGTCCAATATCGCCGCCTGATTCGTGGGCAGCACCGCCTTCAACACATTTACCCACGCCTCGCGCACAGCCGGATCGCGCAAACCGTGATCCGGTGCCTCATCAAAAGTCGCCGCCTCCACGTTCCAAACCACCCGCGACTCGGCAAGTTGTTCCTCATACGCTGCTGGCTGATCTTCACCCATAGTCATCCTTTAACGCATCCTGCTGCCAGTTGATACGAATGATAACCAGCCTGCATGGTTAACCGAGCTTATTGCAAAAATTGGCAGCTAATCTTCTCCGCATTTCTCTGTGTCCTCTGTGTCTCAGTGGTTAATTCTTCTCCGTATTTCTCTCTTTCCCCTTGGCGCTCTTGGCGATTAATCTTCTCTGAGGTCTTTGTGCCTTTGTGGTAAAAACTTCCGCGAACAAAAATTCTAACCGAATTCTATCCAAACTCATACCATAAAGAGATAGAAAAGATATTCTATTCCGTGATATAGTGGCTAATGTTGGAAAATTGTAACATCACCAACCCGGCGCAGACCTTCTGCGCTCTTGGTGTCTCTCATGCACACGCCAAGCTGCCATCCCTCTCGTTTGTGGGGCTGGGGGGAGCTTATACAATCAGAATGGATGGTAGCAAACAACGATGCGAACCCGTAAACCGACTCTCGACCTGATAATCTTGGAGGATGTGTTCCGCTTCCTCTGCCAGTACAACCGGCAGTTCGGCTACTCGCCCACCATGCGCGAACTTTCCGAAAGCTGTTTCATGTCCCGCTCGAATATCTACCGCTACCTCGATAAACTGGAAGCGCAGGGGCGTATCTCGCGTGACTCCGGCATCGCCCGTGGCATCACCCTGCTCGCCCGCTGCGACGAGGTATAACCACCATGACACAATCGCATTTACCATCGGGCAGTGATGCAACGGTGAAAGTTAGAATAGGGTTTGGCAATCTTGGCGGCTATAGTTCCCCTTGTGGGGCGGCAGTCCAAAACATCATTTTTGCCAACTTTGCCAAAGCCCTAGCCGAGAAAACATGAAGTGAAACCCAAATTGCCATTTTGAAATTACTGCCAAATTTGCCAATTCGATACTCGAAAGACCTTGGCGTTCTCTGTATTTTCTGTGCGAAGCCTCCCGTGGGATGGCCTCTTGGCGATTTGTATTGTCTCTGTCTTGAGCTGATGACTGGCGACTGGTAGCTGACGACTAACTTGCAGCAAACGTTGCAGCGGCAACCCTATTATCAATTTTGCAGCATCTCTAGCCAAGCCATCCGCCGAATGAGCAGAAAATAGACTATTTTTCGCGCTGCATTTGCCGCTTTTGCTGCTTGTTCCGCATTTTGTGCTTTTCACTGTTAACTGGCAACTGATAACTTTTTGCCAATAGTCGTGTCACATGAAGATGCATTTGAATTTGATTGGAGCTAAAAGCCAACCGCTAATCGCTAACCGCTTCTCGACTGATGACTAACTTGAAACTTGTCACTTGCAACTTCAAACTACCCCCTCAGCGCCCCATCCAGCATGGCGCGGAAGAACACATTCCGCAGCGCGAGGAACACCGCCAGCACCGGAATCATAATGATGATCGCTGCCGCCGCCCAAACATGGTACGCCGTTTCGAAGGAGGATTGAAAATCGTATAACCCAACCGTCGCCGTCTTGTTACTAATCGCCAGCACCACCGCGAACAGGAACTCGTTCCATGTGTCCACGAAGTTGAGAAGGAAGGCCGCGAATAACCCCGGCAGCGCCAACGGCACCACAATCCGCCACAGCGCCCCGAATGGCGTACACCCGTCAATCAGCGCCGCTTCTTCCATCTCAACCGGAATCGCATCGAAGAAGGCTTTCACAATCCAGATGCTAAAGGGCAAGCCGCCCGCCGTATACACCGCCACCATCAGCGTGTGCGTGTTCAGCAGGTCGGCATCACTCGCCATCTGATAAAGGGGCAATAAGTTGGTCAGGCGTGGGATCATCATCAGGCTCAGGATCAAGATTTCCAGTGTCCGGCTGCCCCGAAACCGGTAGCGCGAAAAAGTGTAGGCCGCCAAACCAGCCAGCGGTACCACCAATATCGACGAGAAAAACGAGTTGATGAAGGTGTTCGGTAAATACGTCCGCACCATGCCACTCTCGTTGATGACCGTTTCGTAGCCTTCCAACGAAAAAGTGCTGGGCATGATCGTCGGTGGCTTGGTCAGCACCTCGCCCTTGGACTTAAACGAGGTCATCAGCGTATAGAACACAGGGAAAATAAACACCAGCCCAATAATCAGTAGGATCGTATGGGTGGTCAGTGTATCAAGCCGTTTTTCGCGTGGGCTGCGTACCATGCTTCTCTCTGTATTCCTCTGCGTTCTCTGAATTTCCCCCTCTCTAAAGCATTGGAGAGGGGCTAGGGGGTGAGGTTTATTTAATCTTCTTGTTTATTCCGGTCGGTAATCAGCCGCAGGTATAACAGGGTGATGACCGCGTTCGCCAAAAACAACAGCACCGATACCGCCGCCCCCCGCGCGAAGTTACTCTCACCCCACGCCGAGCGATACAGGTACACCGAAGCTGTAGTCGTCGCGTAGCCGGGGCCGCCGCGTGTGGTCGCCAGTATCAACCCGACCGTGTTGATGCTCCGCATGGAGGTCAAGAGTACCGCCACTAAAAATGTTGGTCGTATCAAGGGGAAGATGACACGGGTAAAAATTTGTCGCCGATTCGCGCCATCCAACGCCGCGCTTTCCTCAACTTCACGCGGTACGGTTTGGAGCGCGCCTAAAAATAACAGCGCCGTAAACGCCACCGCCCGCCACGCCGAAGCCAATATCACGATGCCCATCGCGCCTGACGGGTTGA
Organism: Bacteroidota bacterium; assembly: GCA_027492915.1. Taxonomy (GTDB): domain Bacteria; phylum Chloroflexota; class Anaerolineae; order Aggregatilineales; family Phototrophicaceae; genus CFX2. Next base: position 5,902 of record JAPUDW010000274.1, read on the forward strand.
CGTAAATCGACGGGCCGAATAAGGGGGTCAGCCATTGTTGAATCAAGCCGTAGTCCGCGAGGAACATCCAGCGCCACATCGTCCCCGCCACCACGTCCGAAAGCACCCACGGGATGAAGATCACCACCAGATACCAGCCCGTGAACTTCAGGCGCCGGTTCACCAGCAGGGCGACCAGTAAACCGAGCGCTACCACCAGCACCAGATACCACGCCGAGAAGATCAACGTCCGCCCGAAGCTCTCGCGGAATGTCCCTTGTGAAAGGAGCAGTTGGAAGTTCTGTAAGCCCACAAACTCGAAGCCGCCCCGCCGCTGCCTCATCAAGCTCAGCACAAAGGCATACACCGTCGGGTACACCTGTAAGATGAGCAGGACGAGCATCGCGGGGAGTAAAAACCATAGGGGTACGAGACGACCGGAAAACAGGCTCGGTCGGCTGTGCTGGCTCGCCTGCAACTTGTCCTCGCGCACCCGTTTAAACATCACCCGCCGCACCTCTATGCACCCACATCATAAGGGCGAACCCGTTGGCTCGCCCCTACCTATTTTGATATATTCGACTGCTAAACCGGCTAACTGACTTCTAATTCGTCGAGGACTAACACCCGTATTTCACTCACCCTTTTCAGTCCCATATCATTGGTCAAAAAGGCGTGACATCCGGTTTCGAGCGCCGTCGCGATGTGTAAAGCATCCGGTGTTTTCAAGCCATACTTCGCCCGTAATGTGGCTGACTGCCGCGCTATAGCCGCATCAACTGGAATAAGTGTCAGTAGATAGGTATTTTCAAATAGACTATTGAATTGGTTAATGAGTGTATGATCATTTTCTTTGATTGGCTTAGTCAAACACTCTGAAAGCGCTATAGTGGAACTCACCGCTTCAAACTGACCTTCATTCATGATGCGAAATATTTCTCGCATCTTGTCGACATACACGGGGCGGTTTTCGGTGTAATAAATAAACGGTGCAGTTTCTATGCCCAATAAGTTAACACCCGAAAGTGCTTTAACGATCTGCATCGCGATCATCCCATTCGCTACGCAACCGTCTAACGTAATCCTGTGGATCTTCATCGTCCGCTAGATGTGCCGCAATTCCGGCAAACTCCATAATGTTCCGCTTCTTGGGCGGGGCAGCTTCCGGCTCGTTCACAATATCGACCAGCGCTTTAATCAACTGCTTGCGTTCTTCGACCGAAAGTGTACGGGCTTCTTGAATCATTTCTTGGATCGTCATCCCACCTACTCCCTTCACCTGCGCCTATTATACCGTGCTTCGCCGTTGACCTCACCACAACCCGCTTCACCACCGCTGCGTATAAACGAACAAGCCGGAGGTGTGCATCAGGTCAAGCCACGAATGATGACGATGCCTAACAGGATGAGGGGTATAAGCAAAAACGCACCGAGCAAAACCGTTTCATTTCGAGAAGATCGTTTCGTAGGCATCATAAATCGCTCCTTTTACCCTATCGGGATGCCGATATAGGCCGTGATTGCCCGTAACAGAGGCCGCCACCAAGGGATAGCCGCGAGAACCAGCAGGCTGGCTATCGTGAAGGTGATCGCCGCCCAGCGAAACTTTTTTGAGGTCACAGTCGCCTTGCGCGAACGGGCGCGACCGAGATGCACTAATGTTAGGGCGATAATCATTTGTAACGGGTGTTCGAGGCCGAAGAACCGCAAATCGCGCACCTGCATCGCCGCACCCATATCGCGCCATGCCGCCTGAGCAAAGCCGACCGGTTGCAAGACGAGAATGACGCCGAGGATGAACTGAATGCTGAAAATGGTTGAAAAGAATAATCCGGCGCGGTTGTCCCATTGCGTCCATTCGCGTGGGCGCAGCCAACCCGACCACGCCATGACCAGCGCCCACAACATGGCGATGATGACCAACCAGCGCGTATAACTGTGCAGCGTGAGTGCGAGAGTGTACATAAAAATGCCTTTCACAAAATTGCTCGTAAAAGGCGAATGATAGTGGTGCGTGTTTTGAGTTTCAAAGCACAAAAGTCTAAAATTGTTTCATGTGGAACACTTTGGGGAATCTGTCTTGGAAATGATACCAACCGCCAACAATCGTCAAAAACAGCGGATGCGAACAGCGATTGAGCAAGCCTTCATCAGCCTATGCCGCGAACGCAGTTATGAGGCGGTCACGGTTGCCGACATCACCGAACGCGCTAACGTCGGGCGCACCACCTTCTACCGCTACTACCAGACCAAAGCGGATGTGCTGCTTGGTATTCATGCCGACCGCTTCCGCCGGATGCAGTTCGCGCCCATCAACAAAGCTGAATGGCTCACGGCTGCACCACCGCCCCAGCTGATCACCTTTTTCGAGCAGGCACAGCATCAAGGTCGGTTCATGCCGTACCTGCACGAACTCGGCAAGGATGTTGATCGCGTCACGCGCCACTTGGACGACACGATGACGGCTTATTTCCACGACAACCTAACGGGCATTCTGGTGGCGGACGACTGCCGCATTCCGCTGCCGGTACTGGCGCATACGTTGGCAGGGTCGTTCACATGGGTACTGCGCTGGTGGGTGCAAGATCGCCCCGCCTACACACCCGCCGAAATCGCCGCCCACACTCACTCCCTGCTGCGGGCGCAGTTTATCGCGGCGGCATGAAACATCATTAGCTAGCAACTTGAAGTCAGGCCTCTATAAACTTTTTGAGTTCATTGAACCGATTAATAAGATAGGGAAAGGCATCATCACCCGCTAAATCTAAATAGAGCTGATAATTTTCAATCGCCTTCACAAAATCACCTTTGTAATCATAGACTTGTCCAAGAGCAGCATAGGCATAAGTAAACTGTGGATCAAGTGCAATGGCTTGTATGTAATCCGCCATTGCTTCATTCATTTTTAGTTGCTTATATAAGGCATTACCTCGATTATAATAAGCACCCGCAAGTGTCGGGTTAATTGTAATTGCCCGCGTATAATCCTTAATCGCTTCATCTCGTTTATCTTGATAGTCTAAGGCCAGCCCTCTAGAAGCGTAACTATTAGCGTCTTGAGGATTCAATTCAAGAGCACGGTTGAAATCATCAATCGCTTCATTAGACTTACCTTGGTCGTAATACACCAATCCTCGACCATAATATGAAAGATACACTTCAGGATTTAGTTCAATAGATTTTGTATAATCTACTATAGCTTCTTCGAGCATCCCTCGTCGGTGAAATGCACTTCCCCTATCAAGATAAGTATTAGATTCACTTGGGTTAAGCCTAATTGCCATACAATAATCTGAAATGGCTTCATCCCATTTTGCTTGGTCAAAACGAATACGTCCGCGAGCAATATAAGCAGCTAAATAGTCGAGATGCAATATGATTGCCTGTGTATAAGCAGCTTCAGCACCAACAAGATCTTTATTGATGACATAACGAATGTATCCTACAAAATACCACGTTGCCCCCAATCCATACATTTTCTGTGTTGGAATTGACTCGTTCTTAACTTCTTCGAGTGCGGCTTCAAATAGTGGCAGTGCTTCTTCATAAAATTGAGCACTGTGTAGAATTATTGCTGGTATAAATTTGCGTAAATACCCCCCATTAACCCCATTTTCGAATTGTGAGTCTATCTCATAGGTAGTTGATGTGGATAATTCAAACTGCATGTCGGGAGTAGAATTTTCTCCCTGAATCTCTGGCGATACAACTAAATATCGAACATGAGCAACACTATTATCGAAATCGCCCCAAATAATCATCGTTGCTGAGTAAGTATCCGCTAACGCCTCTGCTGCTTCATTATCATTTACAACCGTATCACTCGCCTCAATCCGGATGGGCAAACCTTCCAATTCGGGGGCAGCTTTAACTTCTTGCATAACCGCGTCAAATTGTTCAAGCATGGCTTGGGATTCAGGCGCTTGCTCACCTATTTGGTCAAATGTCGCAACAATTACGAGTATTTCACCTTTTTCAGCCGTTGCGATGATCTCTTGAGGAGAGGGGATAGGCGTGGCATCCTGCGCATAGGCGGCTGGTGCTAGCACCAGTGACAGGACAAATAAGCACAGGAAAACGGGGCGTTGGGATAAGCGAATACGCATCATAATTT
>JAPUDW010000275.1 GCA_027492915.1 Bacteroidota bacterium
GCTCGTGTGTTGTATAGTGTCGTTAGCTTGCTTGAACGCTACATGCTATCGTGGCAGCGGCGCACCAATCGTACCCAATAATGTTTTTTGCGATGGAACTTTACATTAATACCCGGAGGAGTCCGATATGCGCCGTTCGAAAGTGATCCTAATCATCTTAATGTTGTCGTTTACTGTGCTGGCTGTCCGTGCGCAGGAAGAACCAACGAAGCAAACCTTTTTCCTGACCTTTATTCCCAACATCCAGTTTGCGCCGGTTTATGTCGCTCTTGGCAGTGGCGCTTTTGCCGAAGCCAATATCGACGTTGAAATCGAATACAGCGATGAACCCCTCGGTGTGGATCACATCGCTGCCAACGAACGTCAGTTTGGCCTCATCAGTGCCGAAGAAGTGATCAAAGCCCGTGCGAATGGTCGCCCTGTGGTGCAGGTCTACGAGTGGTTCCAAAAATACCCCATCGGGATTGTCGTTTCAGACGCGAGCGGTATTGAATCGGTTGCTGATCTCAAAGGCCATAAAGTCGGCGTTCCCGGTCGCTTTGGTGCCAGCTACAACGGCCTCACGGCGCTTCTCTCTGCCAACGGCTTGACGGAAGCCGATATTAGCCTTGACGCTATCGGCTACAACGCGCCTGATGTATTCTGTGTCGGTGCGGTTGAGGCTGCCGTGGTTTATATCAATAATGAACCGTTACAAATTCAGCAGCGTGCTGACGCGGGAAATTGCAACGGTGTCACCGGTGTAAAAGTGTTTCCAGTTTCAGATGCTGTCGATATGGTCTCCAATGGCCTGTTGACCAATGAGGTCACAATTGCCGAAAATCCTGAACTGGTGACGGCGATGGTCAAAGCCTTTGATACAGGTTTACATATTGCGGTCAATAACCCTGCCAAAGCTTATCTCATCAGCTTGGACTACGTGGAAAACTTGCCCATCACCGCTGAACTGAAAGCCGCGCTCGAAACAGCTTCCGCCGCACAGGATGAATTCCTCGCGACGAACCCTGATCGCGCTGCTGTTGCCGAAAGTCGCGCCGCTTTGTTAGCGAGCCTCAAAGAAACTTTTGATGCTGCTGACCTGATTCAATTCGAGGTGCTTCTGAACACCATTGAATTGTGGGATGCTGATCAGCTTGGCTTGGCCGATACCGCCTCGTGGGAAGCCACGCAGTCGGTGCTGGAGGATATGAAATTTGTCATCACGCCTATCGACGTGACCGCAGCTTTCACCAACAGCTTCTTACCAGCCACAGGTAGCTAAAAATGGGAGTAGGGCTGTCAGCGCGTGATTTGTTGGTAGATTACCGTGCAGCGGATGGGGGAGTCCTGTCCGCGCTCGGTCCGCTTTCGTTTCAGATTGCTGCTGGCTCTTTTGTCTGTTTGCTCGGTCCTAGCGGCGGTGGTAAAAGCACACTCATTCGCATTCTGGCGGGTTTGCAACCACCGACTGCCGGCCATGTTTACTTGGATGATACTGAAATCGTGAGGCCATCCACCCGCGTTGGCCTCATGTTTCAGGATGCCAACTTGATGCCGTGGCGCACCGTAATTGATAATATCGCGCTCCCGTTGGAATTGGCTGGAACGTCTAAATCTGAACGGTTGGATCGGGCGAATTCACTCCTACCTTCGCTGGGTCTCGAGTCCCAATTTGCTCAAGCCTATCCCGCCGAATTGTCCGGCGGTATGGCGCAGCGGGTCGCCCTCGGACGAGTCCTCATTCAGCGCCCCGATGTCCTGCTGCTCGATGAACCCTTCGGCGCGCTTGATGCCTTCACGCGCGAACAAATTAGTTTTGACCTCATGAAGATGTGGTCGGAACGTCAGCAAACGGTCGTCATGGTCACCCATAACATTGATGAAGCCATCCTCATGTCAGATCGTGTCATCGTGTTTAGTCCGCGCCCCGGTCGCATCGTCGCTGATCTTCCTATTCTATTACCCCGTCCCCGTCATATCGAAGATTCCTATCGCGCGGATTTCGGTCAGCTTGCCACCCAAATTCGTGCCGCTATCCAGCATACCGAATAATCCATCCCACTACGGTTTGAAAACTCAAACGCAATCTGCTTGACTTTTTTGTACAAATGTTCTAATATGAGGATGGCAGTGGTCATTGGTAGCACCACACTAAACGGTGGAAGCATTTTCTTGCTGCAAATCGTCAAGAATTTACCCCCTAAATTTGTATTTTCTCCCCTCCCTGTTACTACGGGGAGGGGCTGGGGGTGGGGTAGCTGCACTCAATTTCACCATCCACCACTTAATGCAGTCCTACCTGGTCATTTGGTAAGTGCTGAAAATATTTCTTGCCAAACTAATAGGTTCACATTGTAGGGGCTGGATTTTCCAGCCCACGCCACCAAACCCCACCCATTACTTACTTTGCAACCACCACCATTGAATTGGTAATGGTCAATGGGGAAGTGTTGCAAATCGACATGCAATAATGTTGGAATGCCCATTGTAGGGACGTAGCACGCTACGTCCGTGTCACCAAACCACACTATCTCTGTTTCTTTGTGCCTTTGTGGTGAAAATGTATTGCAATCTTGGCGGCACACCACATTGCCAATATCGCTGCAGTTCTAGCCGAGCAATCCGCCGAAATTGCAAAATATATACGCAATTTGCACAGTGAAATTGAAGAATTTACGCATTTTCGGCAATATACTCCCTCAAATCCGACGCCTAAAGTTTCGGTTAATAAATTATCCTAAAAGGATTGCTGCCATAAAACAAAATGGGCGCTTATGCACCCATTAAGGCTCTATAGTTTTAGTATGTTGAACGGCCATCTAATAACTTTTATGGCACCCGGCTGCCGCCGCCGCCGCCACAAATCATAACGACCGACTAAGAACTTTCTAACCCCTTGGTCGAAACGGTTAAGCCGAACGTACTTCCTTTGCTCGGTTGGCTGCGCAGGTAAACACTACCACCATGCAGTTCTGCCACCGATTTCACAATCGCTAGTCCTAAACCGGTTCCCTGAATTTTGTCTGATGTGGCTCGGTAGAAACGCTCGAAAAGTCGGGGTTGGAACTCAATCGCAATCCCCGGCCCGTTGTCGATAATCTCGACATGAACCAGCTTATCGACCATGAACACCTTCGCTTTAATCTCGCCGCCGTTATCCGTGTACTTGGCTGCGTTATCAACGTAATTCATAATCGCCCGCTTCAGCCATTTTCGGTCACCGGGAATATTCGGGATACCGTCAGCAATATCAAGTGTCGCGATAAATTTCTTTTCCGTGAAAATCGGCTTCATATCATCGAACACTTCACGTAGTAATTCACCCAGATTGAACTCGGCTTTGGTGATGCCCAGCCCACTTTCGATCTGCTCCAAGTTCAGTAGGTCATTAATCAGTGCTTGCAAACGGTTGATGCCGTTCAATGCCAGCCGGATAATTTCCATCGCCGTTGGGTCAGCGTTCCCATAATAATCTTGGAGCATGTGCATCGCGCTTAATGCCACACCCAGCGGGTTCTTCATATCATGCGCTGCTGCCCGCATGAATTCAGCTCGTCGTATTTCGGATTCGCGCAAGTGCGAAACATCCCTAAGGACGATTACCCAGCCATCATGCTGTTGGTTTTGATCCACCTGCCGGTCGATATACACCTGTGAAACGATGCTTGAAAGGACTCGGCCATTTTCCAAAGTCGTTTGAAATGATTTGTTCTCTGAAGTTCGCGATGATAGAGCATAGAGCAGGGAATCGCGTATCTTGGCATGTATCGGCGCGTCCCGTAAAGGCGAACCAATGAGCTTGCGTGCGTCCACATCAAACAGCACTTCTGCCGCGTGGTTAATCATGCTGATGCAACCGTTCTGGTCAGTGGCTATCATCCCATCCGTCGTTGATTGCAGAACCGCGTTCAACTGTTTCTCGTGTTCAGATGTGGTTTCGTAAAGGTGCGCGTTATCAATCGCCACACCGACTGTATCCGCCACTGCCCGCAAAACATTGATGATTTCTTCGCTAAAACTGTTGGGCTTATTGCTCATCAAGCTCAAAATACCGATGATTTTCCCGCGTGCGTGCATCGGTGCCATCACAATCGACCGGAACTTCTCATCATGGAAGCGAGGTACGGCTAGGACATCTGCTTCTGTAAAGTCGTTGTCCACCACAATATCGTTAGTACTAATCACCTTGCCCGACATGCCTTGTCCCATCGGTATTCGCATCGGCGGGTTCGTAAAATCGTCCGGCCATCCTTGTTGGGCACGTAAGATAACCTCGTTGGCTTTCTCGTCAATCAGGCTAATCCCACCTGCTTCTGCCCCAACCACACTCAGCACCGCTTGAAGTGCTGTCTTAAGTGTCTTGTCTAAGTCAAGCGTCTGACTAACGGTTGCCGCAACCGCATTAATCGCACCCAGTTGGTCAATTCGGCGCTTCACTTCATCTGTCAGTAAACGGTTTTGGATGATCAAACTTTGGAGGTCGTTTTGCACAATTAATCTCGTTTATGTGGTAATTAGGCATCATTAATTACAACTCATTTGTACCGAGTATACAGCAACTCTCTGCCTTACGAGAAGTAATGTTCGCTGAGCTGCGCTGGCGTGTATTGGTCGTCGCCTGTTTTCCAAATACTCGTTATGATTACGCCTTATTTGTGAGCCAAAGGGGTTAATATGGTTTTTGATGTGACGAGCGTTCGCGCTCAATTTCCCATGCTTGGTAAAGATCAAACAGTATTCTTGGATAACCCTGCCGGTACACAGGTGCCGCAGCAGGTTATTGACGCTGTATCAAATTATTATCTACACATGAATGCCAACTCCGGTGGTCGTTTTAAATCCAGTCAGCAGACTGACGATATGGTGCAGTCAACCCGTGAAAAGGTTGCCGACTTCCTGAACGCACCCAACTCTTCCGAAATTGTGTTTGGCGCAAATATGACCACCCTCAACTTCAGCTTGAGCCGCGCCCTCGCCAAAACGCTTAAAGCCGGTGACGAAATCGTTCTTACTCGTATGGATCATGATGGTAATGTTGCCCCGTGGTTGCGTATTGCCGAGGATTATGGTTTGGTCGTCCGCTGGGTCGATATTCTCACCGAAGATTGCACGCTCGATCTCGACTCGCTTGAAGCTGCGCTCACCGAACGTACCAAAATTGTAGCCACCGTTCATGCCTCGAATGCTGTCGGTACCATCAACCCTGTCGCCCGCATTGGGCAAATGGCACATGCTGCGAATGCGCTCTTTGTGGTCGATGCAGTCCAAAGTGCGCCACATGTTCCACTTGATGTCCAAGCGATTGACTGTGATTTCTTGCTCTGTTCTGCCTATAAATTCTTCGGTCCTCACATCGGTGTGCTGTGGGGGCGCTATGATCTCCTCGCCGAATTGCCAGTCTACAAAGTTCGCCCTTCAAAAGACAAGCCGCCGTATCGCTGGGAAACGGGAACTGCCAGCTTCGAAACGATTGCGGGTGTAGGAGCGTGTATTGATTATATCGCAGGCTTAGGGCAGATGTTCGGCGCTGACTACACAAATGAGTTTACGGGTTTCGCTGGTCGTAAACTAGATCTTAAAACAGGCATGGCCGCTGCCGGTGCGTACGAGCGTGAATTAGCCACTCACCTTGTTGATGTGCTTCAGCGTCTCCCCGGCGTAAGCATCGCCGGAATAACCGACCCCGCTCGCTTCAATGAACGTGTTCCCACCGTTGTGTTTACGCTTGAAAGCCATACGCCCGAACAGATTGCGACCCATCTCGCTAACCATTCCATTTATGTCTGGGATGGTAATTACTATGCGGTTGAAATTATGAATCGTTTAGGCCGTGCCGAGCAGGGAATGGTACGCGTGGGGTTGGCTCACTACAATACCCATGAGGAAATTGACCGCTTGGAAGCTGTCATGAAACTGCTCTAAACACTATCCGCTGACATCTTTCGTAATCGCCGAGCCAAGTTGTGCTGCAATCAACTCCAGCAGCATAATTTGGTCTTGGTTGATTGTTCCCGGTTGGTCGTTAAACGCCGCTATAACCCCGTATCGCTGCCCACTTGTCATTACTGGCACCGTCACCACACCGCCCAAACGCCCCTTCGCCACCAGTGGATGATTCACCGCGTCTTGTGGCGCTGCGATCCGACTTTGCCCGTGTGTCAGCGTCCACGTTAGTAAGTCATTAGGGGCAGAATTTCTTGGTGCAACCGATTGGATTGGGGCAGGGCCAGCTTGCGCTCGTAGCGTCATCCCTAGATCTTCCGCTGTTTCCACGCGGTAGAAGGCCACATAATCATAGCCAAGCTGTTTACATGCATTCACCGCTGTTTGCAGCTTGCCTAATTCACCAATCGCATTCCGCAGTTCCTTTGCAAACTGTCGCACCGCTGGCAAACTGTCTGCGCGTAAAGTCTCTAATTTTCGGTCGGACATCAATCTTGTAATACGTTTTGCGAGGTCATCATTCGTAAACGGGTCTGTGCTGAATTCGTCTGCTTGTCCCGGCGTGCCAAAATCTGCCTCTTGATCAACCAATACGATAATCATGCGTGGATGTGTATGCCGTACATCCTCAATCAAATCGTAAATCGACCCCAGCCCGTTATCCAGTACCAGCACATCCACATGTTTGTCGCCATCTGCCAACCCATCGATCACATCTTGCACGGCTGAAATAATTTCAACTTGAAAATTTTTATGCGGCGCCAGCCCTTTGTGGTACTGAGCAGCCAATTCTCGGCGCACCGCAACCAAAATGTTGATAACGGACATAATTCATTTCCTAATCGGCGAGATCTTGTTTAGATGACTTTTAAGTTATACGGCGCTCGTTGAAACGTGCAGCTCAAACTACCTTACGCATTGGTTGTTGCCAGTGTCAGTAATAGAAGTTGTCGCATACCGCTGCTAATCGGTGTTACTTCAATGTACTCGTCCATCCGGTGCGCATTCCCCCCGCGTGTAATTCCAATTGTCACCGCAGGACATTGCGCGGCTAATGGCACATTTGCATCAGTACTGCCATTTTCGAGCGTCCCTTTGATTCCCGTTTGTTCTAGCGCTTCCATCGCTTGCTGTACCAGTTCATGTTTCGGTGAAATCGAACCTGCTGGACGGTCGCCGACCACCTCAATGCTAAATGCGAGATTCGGTTTCGAAGCCTTATTGATAATTTTACGGACATCTTGCTCGAATTTACTTAACGTTACCGACTCTTCCGACCTTAAATCGAGCCACATGCCCGCTTCGGTCGAAATTGTGTTGATACTCTGACCGCCTTCGATGATCCCTACATTGTAGGTCGTACGGGGTGATTGTGGCGGGGTGATTCGCGTAATTTGTGCACCCAAGTCGAGAATGCCGTGGATCGCGCTTGTCCGCCCAAAATTCAACCAGCTATGTCCACCTTCACCCTTGGCCGTAATGTGTAACCGGCGTACCGCGATTCCTGCGTGGTAAACATGCCCGAAGGCCATCCCCTCAAGGTTGATGACGCATTTGATCTTAGCTTGGAGTTGTGCGAACACGGCCTTCATGCCGCCTAGATCGCCTAAACCTTCTTCGCGTGTATTCGCAACAAACCAGATATCGCAATCGGGTTGTAGTCCTAACGTATTCAATATGGATGCTAAACCCAACATCCCGCCGACGCCCACACTGTTATCACCTAACCCCGGCCCCCATATAGTGTCATTTTCGCGGCGAATATGCAGGTCAGCTTCTTGCGCAAAAACAGTATCTGTATGGGCGGAAACCATGACACCGGGAAGCTCTTTTTGCTTCCCTTTCATTAATCCCACCACATTAAAAAGGGAGTCGATCTGCACATTCTTCAACCCAAGCTGTTTGAACTGTTCTGCCACATACAGCGCTCGTTTTTCTTCATTAAATGTGGGCGCAGGTATCTGTTGAATAGCGATGCTTTGGTCGATGATCCAATCAACTGCCTCGGTTACGACGTTCCAGTTGATCTGTTTATTCCACTCAGTGATTTGCTGCTTCATACTTGTGAATCCAATAATTAGGCGAAATTATCTTATGACCGTAGAATTGTAATTATGCTGCGCCGATTGAAATGGGCATATCATATCTACTTGTTTAACTATGACCGAAAACGGGATGTTGCGTATATGCTGATTCGAGATATTCAACATCCTCAGCCGTCAATTTGATGTTTATTGCATCAATCGCGTCTTGTAAATGAGGTGCTTTACTCGCACCAATAATCGGAGCGGTTATACCCGGTTTGTGCAGCATCCACGCCAGCGCAATTTGTGCAGGCTTTGCCCCAAGTCGGTTGCTTACCTCAATCACCCGATCCAATATGTCGAAGTCGTTTTGCTGGTAGTAATAATTGTGAGCGAAATCATCGGTCTTGGCGCGAGTCGTATCACCGCCTTTGTCTCGTGTGCGATTGCCTGCCAAAAAACCGCGTGCGAGGGGACTCCACGGGATAACACCCACACCTGCATCTTGGCAGTAAGGGATCATTTCTCGTTCTTCCTCTCGGTAAACAAGGTTGTAATGATTTTGCATCGCCACAAACCTTGTCCAACCGTTTAGGTCAGCGATATACTGTGCTTTCACGAATTGCCAGACGAACATGCTCGATGCACCAATGTAGCGGGCTTTTCCCGCCTTAACAACATCATGCAGTGCTTCCATTGTTTCTTCGATAGGTGTGTCGTAATCCCAGCGGTGAATCTGGTAAAGATCGACGTAATCAGTTCCCAAGCGCCGCAGTGAGCTATCGATACCTTCCATGATGTGCTTGCGTGATAATCCGCGTTGGTTGGGTTTTGTTCCCATCGGATTATAAACTTTGGTTGCCAGCACAACCTCATCCCGTTTGGCAATATTCCACAAGGCACGTCCGGTCACTTCTTCGCTGTAACCCTCTGAGTATATATCTGCCGTATCAAAAAAGTTAATCCCTGCCTCTAATGCTTGCTGGAAAAATGGTCTACTAGCGTCTTCATCTAGCACCCACTCGCGCCACTCCGATTTGCCGTAGGTCATGCAGCCGAGGCATAGTCGAGATACTTTTAAACCTGTTTTACCGAGGTTGACGTATTCCATACTTCCTTCTTCCAACTCCTACTTTATGCTGGCGATTGTGAGCTTTCACCGATGTCATTAGTAGTGATGACGGCTGCTTTGAGCTGACCACAGCCCGCATTAATATCAATACCGCGCCGCATCCGTACTGTTGCGCTAACGCCATAAGTCGCTAATGTCGCGATGAATTGCTCAATGCGTTCGCTTGCTGCTGGCCCATGATGATAACCACCCGTAGGATTTAGTGGAATAATATTGACATGGCACAACATGCCTTTGAGCAGCTTACCCAATAAATTAGATTGTTCGATGGTATCGTTCTCGCCTTGAATAGCCGCCCATTCAAATGTGACTCGCCGTCCCGTTTTTTCGATGTAATAACGGCAGGCGTCCATGAGTTCCTCTAAAGGCCAACGCCGGTTCACAGGCAGCAGCTTACCTCGTTCAGCATCTGTGGCTGCGTGTAAACTAATCGCCAGTTTGACCTGTAAGCCTTCATCAGCAAAACGTCGAATTTGTGGTACCAGTCCAACCGTACTAACCGTAATGTGCCGCGCCCCGATGCCGAGGTCGTGCATCAACCGCCGGATAGCCGCCACCGACGAGTCGTAGTTGTGGAACGGCTCACCCATACCCATGAGCACGATGTTGCTCAATCGGTCGCCCTGTGCTTCTAAATCGCTGGCAAACCGCATCGCTTGTTCGAATATTTCTTCAGGTTTCAGGTGACGGGAAAACCCCATTTGGCCGGTCGCGCAGAAAACACAACCCATCGCACATCCCGCTTGGGTGGAAATACATGCGGTACGTCGATCATCGTCGTACGGCATCAGTACCGACTCAATTAATTGCCCGTCGGGTAGCTTATAGAGTCGTTTCACAGTTAACCAGCCGCTATAATTGACAGTATACAAATTTAAGGTTA
>JAPUDW010000276.1 GCA_027492915.1 Bacteroidota bacterium
CGCAGCACATTACTGAAAGTACGACCGGACTTACGAACGGTCTGCCCCAGCGTCCACAACCACGCCACATCAATATGCGCGTGCCCCACTCCGATGACATCAACATCCATCGGCGCACCAGCGCCCTCAACCCCTGCTTTAAGGATCGCCAATGCATTTGGCACACTTTCATAAAAGGCGGACGTACCGAGCGGGTCGCGGCTGTCGAGCGCCGTAAACGCTGCATCAAGTGCATTATATAGGCGGCCTTTAACCGGATCACTATCGTCGAGTTGTGCCGCGACCTCCAACGATACGCGCGCGGCAGCAACAAATTCTCGCGTCGGTATGTCAATCTGTACCACAGCACATTCGCGCATATACAACTTAGTATTCGGGTCATACCCCTTCCAGCCACCCAACCCTGTCCACCCGTGCAAAGCGATAGTATGGGTCTGACCATCATTCCATTCATGAGGAAGATAGATTTCATGATGATGACGATCTGCCGAAGCATAAGGCTGCCCATCAATATAGGCTAACGCTTCCGGGTGGCTAAAATCGCCCGATTGCCCCAGCGGGAAAAATAAGGCTATCGGGTCAGCATTACCCCAATCGTCCGGCACTTCAAAGTGAGTACGCAAGACAAAATCAGTTTTCCACGTTCCCCAGTAGGTATTGGGTTCGATGGTTTCCCAATCGCTATCGTCAACAACCACACCCACTGGTGGATTTTCCTGCGGATTTGGTAAGGTCTTATACCGAAAGGCCTCCATCGGATGCTGTTTCTTATAAACCAACGGCATAATAAGCTGAATGCGTTGTGAAATCTTTTGAGGTGTCCAGCGCACTTTATGAAGCAAGATCAATACTCCCGGCATTAGAAAGATAAATTCGTAACGGTTTATCGGCAGAAAAGTCTATTTCTCGATTCAGCATTAACGGTTATGAGCGGCAATAGCCACTTCGTTTTCGTCATACAGATAACATGATGCCTCATGATCAACCGCATCAATTTTATAAAGTGGTGGTTGAGCAATTAGGCAGCGTTCCATACGGGACGGGCAACGCGGATAGAAACGACAACCGCTGTGAACCGAACTCCGCATTTCTTCCTCAGGCGGCAGGTTGATTTCCCCATCCCACTTAATGTCAGGGTCGGGCACGGGCACCGAATCAACCAGTAGTTGTACGTAAGGATGGCGAGGCTGATCAATCACATTAATTGTGTTGCCTCTCTCGGCAGTCGTCCCCTGATACAAGACGTAAATCTGGTCGCCAATCTGGTACGCCGTACTTAAGTCGTGGGTGATATAAAGAAACGAGATACCGTTATCTTCTTTCAGACGTACCATAACATCCAGAATAGAAGCACGCAGCGAAGCATCCACCATCGAAACAGGTTCATCCGCCACAATCAGTTTGGGGCTAATCATATAAGCCCGCGCCATCATAATACGCTGGCGCTGTCCGCCGCTAAGCTGGTGCGGATATTTTCGCAGCACATCTTCACCATGCAAGCCGACGATGTTCAGTGCCTTTTCGACCAATGCCCGCCGTGCTGGTGCTTTGTCAGCCAGCTTAAAATTACTGATAACCGTATTAAAAACATGCTCGATACGGTAGAACGGGTTATAGACACCAAACGGGTCTTGAAAGACCGCTTGTACTTGATGGCGATATGCTTTCATTTGTTTGGCATCAGCCATAGACATATCTTGGCCGTCAAAAATAATTTGGCCGGATGACGGGCGGGTAAAGCCGAGCACAAGCTGCGCCAATGTGGTTTTACCACTGCCGCTTTCCCCTGCGATGGTGATGATCGCAGGTTTTTGCTTCGAGATACTCAGGTTGAAGTCTTGCAAAGCCACAACCTCGCGGCTCGCCCCGCCGACACCACGCTGTTTATAGACTTTGGAAGCGTTACGGATTTCCAACAACATCTCGGACATCGATGTAGCTCCCATCTTCACTAAGTTGGTAGAGGTGGCAGGCAACTTTCTGATCGGGTTTGACTTCTTGCATCGGTGGCGCATCTCGTCTGCAAACATCCATCACAAACGGACACCGCAGTTGAAAGATACATCCGGGCGGCGGGTTACGGGGGTCATGCGTAATCCCCTCGGTTATTTTGAGCGGTTTCCGTTCTTTAAGCGACGGCACCGACTCGATTAACAATTGGGAATAAGGATGTTTGGGATCATTAAACATATCTTTTACAGGCGCAATTTCGACAATTTTCCCCGCATACATCACAGCGATTCGGTCAACCATCTGTGCCATCAGCCCCATATCATGACCGATCATAATCATCGAAACACCGAGCGCTGCTTTGACCTTGAGCATGGTTTGTGCGACCACGCGCTGCACCACAACATCAAGGGCGCTGGTGGACTCATCCGCGACAATAACCGTTGGGTTCAACGCAATTGCCATCGCGATACAAACACGCTGCTTCATACCACCGCTTAACTCATGGGGGTACAAATCATAAACACGTGCCGGCAGCCCAACCAGCGACAGCAATTCGAGAATGCGCGGTTTAATTGATTTGCGGTTATATTTTTTCTCGTGAGCCAAAATGACATCGGCAATCTGCTCATTCACCTTCATTGTTGGATTCAGTGAATTCATAGCGCCCTGCGGGATAAGTGCCAACTTAACCCAGCGAATAGACCGGAGTGCTTTATCAGACAATCCCAACAGGTTATCGCCCTCAAGCCGCACTTCTCCGTCTACGATACGCCCCGGCGGAATGACCAATTGGAGTATCCCCATCGCAGCGGTCGATTTACCACAGCCTGACTCGCCAACTAATCCGAGAGTCTCACCCGCATAGAGATCAAAGTTGATGCCATCGACCGCAAGGACATCCCCTTTTGGAGTTTCGTAATACACGCGCAAATCGCGTACCGTCAGGACAGGAGTTCGTTCTTGTTCGTAGTTAGTCATTTACCACTCCCATATTACTGCGATGATTGGCGCAGGCGCGGATTAGCAATCTCGTCGAAGCCAAGGTTCGTAAGCAGCAGGCCAATAAACATGAGTGCCAGCAGCAGCGTTGGGAAGCCCCACCACCACCACATATTGCGCAGTAGTGCTGCCGACCCGATGGCGAAGTAAATGGTTCCGCCGAGGGTAGGAACGCGCTGTGGCCCAAGACCGAGAGTTTCGAGGCCGACAGCCGCAAGAATTGCGCCGGTGGCGTTACCAATGAAACTAGCAAACAGGTAAGGGATCAAATTCGGCATAATCTCCCTAAACATGATTGAAAACGTCGATGCCCCCGAAAGCTTTGCCATCTGTACATAACCGCTTTCGCGCATCGATAACACTTGGGCGCGGATTAATCGTGTAGGGCTGGGCCATGCAAACAAAGCAATCAGCAGCGCCATCGTCGAAAGTTCAATCTGTTTCAGCACCGACTGAATTACGATCAACACCATGAGCGTCGGTATGGTGATCGAAACATCGGAGATAATACGGATAACATCATCCACCCGTCCACCGATGAACCCTGCTGAAAAGCCGAGAATAATCCCGACAGTCATGCCAACACCGGCGGCGACAACCCCAATGAGAAACGAATTCGGTGCGCCTACAATGATGAGCGCCAACATATCACGCCCGCTGTTCTCGGTACCAAGCGGGTGTTCCCATGTACCAACCTGCCCGCGCGAATTCACGAATCCGGGTGGGGGTAAATTCAAGGGTGAACTCGCGGTAAATGCGAGATCGGAATTCCAGAATAAACGACCGAGAATTCCAAGGAGTAAAATCGCAGCGATGATTGAAACCCCTACAATCAACTTGGTATTCAACCACGGTGTGTCCCAACGGTTGAACCGCCCCATCGACTTAGTAGTCGGGCGCTGCCTAGGGAGTGCAACTAGGTTATCAGGACTGGTATTTGTTGTAGTCATGGCTAACTTCTTTCATGGGAAATACGGGGATCGATCAAGGGGTAAACCAGATCAATAATCAAAACAGCCAGTGCTGTCAATACGATCAAGAAAAACGAAGTGCCTTGTATGACAGCAAAATCCTGATTACGGATGGCGGTAAATATCACGCTACCCATACCCTGATAAACGAAGATATATTCTACGAGTACCTGACCGCTTATCAGTGTCCCCAGCGTGATTGCAAAAGCCGTAACTTGGGGCAAAATTGCGTTACGTACCATATAACGGTAAAGCACATAAAAGGGATTAAGCCCTTTGGCACGCGCCAGATGCATATAGTCTTCACCTTCGACGGTAATCATCATGCCGCGCATACCGAGCGCCCAGTAGCCAAAACTAACCAGAACAATAGCGAGCGCTGGCAGTGTCCCGTGGTGGATAACACTACCGATAAATTCCAAAGTGAAGCCCGGTTTCATGCCGCGCGCATAAGAGCCGCTGAGAGGGAACCAATCAAGCAGAAAAGCAAAAATATAGAGCAAAAAAATCGCCGCCAAAATCGAGGGTAAGGAAGTGAAAACCATACCAACAGGGATAAGAACTTTAGCCAGTCGTGGTGTCCCGCGCCATGCCATCAATGCGCCCAAGAAATTGCCAATAAGGAAGGTAATGCTAACAGCCAGCAGGAGTAATCCGAGCGTCCACGGTAAGGCTTGACCAACGATTTGGCTAACAGGGGTCGGGAAATAAGCCAATGAGTAACCGAAATCGAAGCGGATAATATTCCCTAAATAGCGAACATACTGTATCGGAAGCGGGTCATTCAGCCCAAAGCGTTCTCGCCAACCTTCAATAATCGCTGCTGAATTTTCAACACTGCCCCCCTGCTGGATCATGCGCCCAACCATCGCTGTGATCGGATCACCGGGAGCAAGCCGGGGAATAAGCCAGATCACAGTTGCCGCAATCCAAATAGTCAAAAAAAAGATTGTCAAACGCCTTAAAAAATAACCAATTGTTATACCACCCATGAGTATCCTCTTTTACTGCATAACTTGTCAGGGACAAGGGGCGAGGAAATTCCCCGCCCCCTTGCTGGTACTTAGCCGTTTACTAAGAGCCAGCTTTCTTCAAGTTGAGGATGATCTGGTGGGTACTGTTCCACCATGTCGCAGGATGGTTATAGTTATTCGTCTGTGTCGGCCAGCCCGTCCAATAGGTGGTATCAAACGGTACGAGCTTCGAAGCCTGTACGAGGGGAATAAACGGGGTTTCGTCAAAAATGTACTTGTATGCTTCAAGAACCAGATCTTGAATCTTCGGATCGCCCAAGGGCAGCACGCCGATTTGATCGACGAGAGCGCTGTAAGCCTTAGCGCCTTCGGTGTTCCAGCGGGGGTTATTGCCGGATGCACGTTCGCCGACCGGTACATAGAAGTTGTTATTCAAACGATTCATCGAGTTCCACGGCTCATTGACAGAACCGCAGTTGTCCCAGTTGTAGGCAATGCCAAAGTTACCAAAAGCACGGTTGTCATTCGCTGTAGTTTCTGTCAGCGGTTGAGCAGTTGCGTCAATACCAGCAGCGCGCAGTTGTTCGACCACCACATTGACTGTGCGAACGTATTCAATGCTGTTCTGGTTTACTTCAATCGGTGCAGCCAAAGTTGCGCCATCTTTTTCATAGAGGCCGTTACCATTTAAGGTGTAACCGGCGGCTTCAATCAACGCCTTGCCTGCTTCAACATCACCATCAGGGTTTGCGCCCATACCGGCTGCAACAATAGCGTCAATGTACGGGGACATACCACCATATTGTACGAATAAGGTGCTGGAAGGTGTTGTCGTACCTTCATAAGCCACTTCGACAATTTGGTTACGGTTAATGACCAAGCTGACTGCTTTACGCAGATTTGGGTCGTTCCAAGGTGCAACTTCGGTATTAAACGACATTTCGCGCGGGCAAGGGTCAGCCCATGCGTAGGGCAGGTTTTCACTCCACGCAATAACATTCGGGTTACGTGCCTGAATGGCCTCGAAAGCACCCAAAGTAACGTTCATCGAGCTGTCAAGTTGACCATCCGACATCAACAGCGCTTTATTTTCTTCAGAACCAGTGATCGCGAAAATAACGCGCAGCGGTTCAGGAAGCGCGTGCCAGCCTGTGGCTGCGCCCCACCAATTGTCGTCACGATCCCAGACAAAGTTAGTCGGGCTAGCGCTGACCAACTTGTACGGGCCAGTACCAAGCGGCCATCCCTTTTCGGGATCATAGTTGGTGAAGGTAAAGGGGTCTTGTCCTTCAAAGACATGCTTCGGCAGGATGTTGTTGTTACCCCAAATACGTACCGAGAAGTAGTCCAATTGGAAGCGCGGATTTGGAGCCTTCAGGTTGAACTGCACCGTTAGGTCATCAACCTTTTCAATGCTCGACACCCATTGCTGAGTATTCGCAGCTTCGTTCAGGGTCACCGTTTCATCATCCAAAAGCGTTTGGAATGTAAAGACAATATCGTCGGCGCTGTATGCCACACCGTCTGACCATTTGATACCCTCGCGGATTTTCAATGTCCAGACATCCTGTGTCTCATTCGGGGTAAAGCTTTCACCCAACCACGGCTGAATTTCGCCGCTTTCATAATTCAAAATGAACAGCGGTTCCCACATGAGTTGGTGAGCACCTTGATTACGGGCGGTACCCGGAACTAACCAATTGAAGTTTTCAGGGTTCGGAATCGGGTCGCTGCTGTCGATGTCGATAATGACGGTGTCTTCGCGCGCAACATCCGATTGCGCAAACACCTGTACACTAGCCGGAATTGCAAGAATCAAAAGTAATGCTGCGAGGAAAAGACGCTTAAAACGTGAATTCATTCTACTTCTCCTAAAGACTAAATATTTACCAAAAGCGATGCAAATGTATCATTGTCGTCAATAATAAGTACCTCCTTATCTGTTAACCCAATATTGTTGCAGTTGAACTCCTTATCCGAAGTTCAGTCGAGAGGACTTCAAGTTTATTGTGGTCTCGCTTCGTATCGATACGATCAAGCAAAAGCTGGGTCGCTGTTTTACCGATAGCGAATGGATCTTGGGCAACAGTGGTTAGAGGAGGATCAAGATGTGCAGCGAGTTCTATATCATCGAAACCAGCTAAAGATATGTCATCAGGAACTTTCAGGTCGAGTTGTTTCATCGCCTGTAGGGCAAAGACCGCTATCCAATCGTTAAGCGCAAAAAACGCGGTTGGGCGCGGTTGGGTATTTAACAAGTAATCTCTAACTTGCTGGATCTCAAGGCTGTTCTTATCAATTGATGATCGCAGGGCATATTTAGCGCTAATTTCAACGCCGCGCTGACCGATAATCACTGGCTCTGAAGTCGGTAAACCCGCTTCTTCAAGAACTTCACAGTAGGCGCGGTAGCGTTCCATAACGGGGAAAATTTCCACCATATCATGGCTTAAAAAGACAATACGCTGGTGTCCGAGGTTAATGAAATGGCGCATTAAGGCACGAGCGCCACTATAATTATCACTTGTGACAAAATCACAATCAAAACCGGAAATTTTCCGATCCATCAACACCACCGGTACCCGAATCTGTTTATATTTGGCAATGTTTGTCTGGCGCGATTGTGTAGACTGAGCATTAGCCCAAACTATAGCACCTGAAATATTATTTTGCTCAGCATTTTCGAGAATGTAGACTTCTTCTTCCTGATTTTTCGCGTTGCTAAAAACAATTTGGTACCCACGAGAACGCGCTTCTTGTTCCGCACCATTCAGCATGAGCAGATGATTTTCCGCATCGATGCCGCCGGTAACAAACGCAATCAAGCGGCTGTTATGCGCTTTTTGGGGCGTATAAGCAACAAAAGTCCCGCGTCCGGCAATACGCTCGATGAGTCCTTCAATCTCGGCATGTTGGAGTGCTAGGCGAATAGTACTGCGGCTAATATTTAAGTGGCCGGTGAGTTCATTTTCGGAGGGGATACGACTCGCGTTAGGCCAGCGCCCCGAATGAATCAGTTGCCGGAGTTGGTTGTGCAACTGAACATGAAGCGAAACAAAGCTGTCATCAATAACAGAAATATCAGTAACTTTATTCATAAAAAATGACTTTATTTTTTGTATGTACATACCTGTACATACATTTAAAAATAACATATCAACGGTTTTGATGCAAATATTCAACCACTTTTTGCTACCTAATCCGCCATATAAAAAGTTATTAAACACAGATTGCGTACAACAAATAAATATGATTGTGTGTTGCTGCACACGTTCAGAATGAGCAGTTTACCTCATAAATTAACGTCGGTTAAGTAACCCAAATACAACAATTTTCATCTTTCCCATTGGCCTGTAATTTTCTTTTTGACTCTGGCTTTTCTCGCCGTGTAATCAGTGAAATTTGGATTTTAATTGACCGCGTAGATATTCCCCTATCGCACAAGTACTATTCTTCAAGTAGTCCCAATTTTCACAAACAGGTTTGTCACTTTAAAGATGTGTTTATGTGTATCACACACGGTAGATGCATCGTGGACAATCTGTGTTCTTGATGAGGTCTTCAATGTTAAGCTCGCCACTCACGATCACTCACCCACTCGCCGAAACACTTCTACGGTCGGTCAATCTCAATAAATACTTTTATGCAGACATCGGCGATTTAGAAGCAGATTGGTTTGCAGGAGAAGATCTGCTCAATGAAGGCAATCCCTTACTAGACGAGATATTAGCTCATCAAGCCCTCCATCATCCACATATGGATTCACGCACACGCGGTTCCTATTTAATCGGCGAGTACAGTTGGAATGTTCCGGCTGTGGCTGTCACCGCTTATCTTGCTGAAAAGCGTGTCCCTGATCTCTCCCTGAATAATCTTGCCCTGCGTGTCAGCAAATATACGTGGCACGAAGGCGGTTCCACCGGAGAAGCAGAGCGAATGGACGCACGTTTCCTCAGTGGTCGCTTTGCTGCACTGCCGGATGACCCTGCCGCTAATCACCCTGATGCAATCATTGTGCCGGACGCCCTAGCCCTGCGCGAATGGCTCCGACAGTCGATAGAAGGTCACTTTAAGCCGTTAATCGAGCGCGTCCATACTAAAACCCGTTTGAGCCGTCATTCACAGTGGTGTCTGGTAGCCGATTCATGCGCGTCGTTGTTCTTAAACGGTGGACTGGTGCTTGACAATGAGTCATATGGAACTGCCGAAGGTCTCGCGTTTGTGAAAACCGAGGGTTCGCCGATGAAAAATCCCAATACGGGCTTTATCAGTCTCACCTATCTCGACCATCAGGAAACGTTTCGCGAACGTGGAGGCTGCTGCCGCTACTATACCCTTGTCGAGGATGGGCACAAATGTACGTCGTGCGTATTACGCAAACCTGAAGAAAGGAATCAGCTTTTACTGGAATACATGAGCCGCAAACATGCGAATAATCCCGCTTCGTAATGAACGCGTTTATCTAAAAGGAAATCACATGAAGTCTCGCTTCTTCTCTCTCTTGGTGTTGATGACACTTGCCCTCATCAGCATTTTACCGACTGCTGCTCAAGATACACCTGACCTTAGCGCTAAAATCGAAATCATCGCCGAAACCGACACGACTCTCACTGTTCGCCACGAACTCGGCGAAACCGAAATACCCAAAAACGCCCAACGCATTGTAGCGATTACAGGTACAGCCGAATTAGAAGCCTTACTCGCATTAGATGTAAAACCTATTGCTGCCGCTGGTGATGATGGTGACACCGGTGAAACCGTCTGGCCGAACCAATTAGCTACACTGGTTGATGGTATTGAACAGCTCCCATCACGCCGCAACACCAACTTGGAACTGTTACTAGCCGCCCAACCGGACCTGATTATCGGTTCTGCAAGCTGGATCGGCGAAATTTACGACGAACTGAATGCCATCGCCCCAACCGTTGCGCTCGATCTTAGCTTCCCTTGGCAGGCTACCTTGCGGGACGTTGCTATCCTTATCAATCAGGTCGAGCGTGGCGAAACAGTCATT
>JAPUDW010000277.1 GCA_027492915.1 Bacteroidota bacterium
TGTCCCTTTTATACAAGACCTCCCCCTTCGCTTGCTCGTAGAATAGGATTATCAAACAAGAGCCACCGCAAGCAAAAGGAGATCTCGTGTGGGGAAAATAGTCGTATCCGAATTCCTATCCCTCGACGGCGTAATGGAAGAACCGGATTGGTCGCTACGTTACTGGAACGATGCAATCGCCCAATTTAAGGACGAGGAAATGACTTCCGCCAGCGCACTGCTGCTAGGCCGTGTGACCTACGACGGTTTCGCGGAGGCATGGCCTACTGCCAATGACCCGATGGCTGACCAGATGAACGGTATTCGTAAGTATGTGGTGTCGACGACGCTGCAAAAGGCCGAGTGGAGCAATTCCCATATCATTAGTACCGATATTCTTGCGGCGATTACCAAACTGAGGCAAGAAACTGAGGGTAACTTGTTAGTCGCTGGCAGTGCCATGCTCATCCAAATGTTGGTCGCACATCAACTGGTGGACGATTACCGCCTGCTGGTGTATCCGATGGTACTCGGTAAGGGTAAGCGCTTGTTTCAGGATGGAGTCGCAGCCACTTTGACGCTGAGCGAGTTGAAGCCGATGGGTGGTGGTGTCGTTGCATTACGTTATCAATCCGCAGCTAAAGGAGAACACTAAAATGCAGAAGGTTATTTCACAAGACGGTACATCAATCGCCTATGACCGCTACGGCAGCGGCCCCGCACTCATCTTTGTCCACGGGGCGACAGAACACCGCGCGGTATCCCAGACGATGACTAAGCTCGCCGAGTTGTTAGCGCCGGACTTCACCGTGTACCACTACGACCGGCGTGGACGCGGTGATAGCGGCGATACTCCCCCATATGCCATTGAGCGCGAAATCGAGGATATTGACGCGCTCATTCAGGTGGCGGGTGGCTCGGCGTATGCGCTGGGTATGTCCTCCGGTGCTGTGCTAACACTACGGGCGGCGGCGCACGGAATCGGCCTTCGCAAAATTGCTTTGTACGAGCCACCTTTAATTTTGGATGACAGCCGTCCGCCCCTGCCAGCGGATTATGTGGCACAGTTGAATTCGATGGTGCAGTCGGGGCGCAGGGGCGATGCTGTGGCGCTGTTTATGACGGCAGCGGTTGGGATGCCTGCGGAATATGTGGCACCGATGCGGGGCGAACCCTTTTGGCCGGGTATCGAGGCGATTGCCCACACCATTGCTTATGATGGGGCGATTATGGGCAACCTGATGAGCGGCGACCCGTCGGTGGTCGGTCAATGGACGACTATGCAAGTCCCCACGCTGGTGATCGGTGGTACGGGCAGCCCCGCTTTCATGCAAGAGAGCGCACAAGCGTTGGCGAATGCGCTGCCAAACGGGCAATATGAGGCACTAGCCGACCAGACGCACGATGTTGACCCGACTGTACTCGCGCCGGTCATTAAGCAGTACTTCGCGGTTTAGATAAAGTTTGCAGAAACAAATACCTGCTCCAACAAGCAGGTATTTTTGTTTACGGTCTAGAAATTGTGTTCTTGAGGTACAGACGAAAAATGTTATAATAAAGCGAGTATGTTGACGCTATAGTTGACCAATGAGGTGATACCCATGTGCAGAAACATCAAAACACTGTTTAACTTTGAACAGGGTGTAACTGAGGCCGAAATTCGGGCAGCCTCGCTCCAATACGTGCGCAAACTCAGCGGTTTCAACAAACCTTCAAAAGCCAATGAGGCCGCGTTTAACACAGCCGTAGAGCAGATTGCTGCTATCTCCGGCATCCTGCTAAAGTCACTCGAAACCAACGCCCCACCGAAGAACCGCGAATTCGAAGCCATGAAGGCGCGCGAACGTTCAGCCATCCGCTTCGCTAAATAACCTCAAGCACAGTAAAATTTTCTCGGTCAAGAGACCTTGAACGTTTGTGTTTTGTTATATAACTTGACAGTTATATAACCATTGAGGTATATTTATGTACATGGTCACAACATTCGATGCGTTATCGGACGCAACACGCAGGCGTATTCTGGACTTACTCCGCGAGAAACCGCGCCTTGTGGGTGAACTGGTAGATATGCTGGAGATGAGCCAGCCGGGGATTTCCAAACACCTGAAAGTGCTGCGCGAAGCCGGATTGGTCAATGTGCGTCAAGATGCACAGCGGCGCTGGTACGAACTGCGGACGGAGCCGTTAGCGGAATTGGATGAGTGGCTGAGGCCTTATCGCCATCTGTGGCTGGAACGTTTCGACCGGTTGGATGATTACTTGCAGGAGTTGCAAGCCAGCGAGGACGAAACGAACAGCGATAGTGACAAATAGACGAGAGGAGAATGGATATGGGCAAAGTCGGTTTCAATATGACGATGTCGCTCGATGGGTTTGTGGCTGGCATGAATGACAGCCACAATAACCCGCTGGGTGACAATGGCAGCCACCTGTTTACGTGGTACAGCATCGGCGATACCGAGTACAAGATGCCCGGTGGCGATTGGAAGTTCAATATTTCGGCAGCCAGCGCTGCACAGCTTGATAAAGCGATGCAGTCAGCAGGTGTGTTAATTACCGGACGAAAGACCTTCGACATCGCCGGTGCGTGGGGAGGGCAGCACCCCGCCGATGTGCCGATTGTGGTACTCACCCATAACCCGCCGCAGGAATGGGTGAACAAGAAAGAATCGCCCTTCATCTTCGTCACTGATGGCATCGAAAGCGCGATTGAGAAAGCCAGAGTGATTGCCGGTGATAAGGATGTCGAACTCAGCACCGCCAGCACGCTTCAGCAGGCATTAAAGGCTGGACTTGTGGATGAACTGCATATTGATATTGCGCCGGTGGTTTTGGGCAAGGGTGTTCGCCTGTTCGAGCATTTGGCAAGTTTGCCGCTGGTGCTGGAACAACTAGCCTCTGTGCAGGGGCAGGGTGTCACTCACATTCACTACCGCATCGTCAAGTAGTAAGCATACAACCGAGTAAACGAGCGTCAAAGCAATTTTGACAAACACCTATCGAATGATCAGTAAGCAGATATAAGGAGAACCGAAAATGGCTAAAGCAGAAGTAACCGCCTTGCCCGGTACACAGGAAATTATCGTTACCCGTGTATTCAATGCGCCGCGCGAACTGGTTTTTAAGACGTTTACCGATGCCAAGCATGTGGCGAAGTGGTGGGGGCTAAACAGTACCACGACTACGGTTGACAAGCTGGAAGCGGCAGACGGTGGTGGCTGGCGTTTCGTACAAACCGCACCGGACGGCAGTGAGTACGCTTTCCGTGGTGTGTTCCATGCGATCAAAGCACCGGAACAGATTGTGCAGACTTTCGAGTTTGAGGGGATGCCGGGGCATGTGCTGCTCGAAACCATGACTTTCGAATCGCTGCCGGATGGCACGACCAAGATTATTGACTCATCGGTTTTCCAATCGGTGGCTGACCGCGACGGGATGCTTCAAAGCGGCATGGAAGGTGGCGCGAACGAGTCGTGGGATCGGTTGGACGCGCTGTTGGCGACCCTATAACCGGACGAACCACATCAAGCCTCCGGGTAAGTGAAGGATACACATGATGAAAACGTTACCTTCAGTCGGTTTAAGACCTTATTCGGAGGATGATTTCTCGATACTCAAGCAGAGTAACACGCCAGAAATGACTGCTTATCTGGGTGGGCCAGAAACCGAAGAAAAGCTGCTCTCCCGCCATAATCGCTACGTCGATATTCCCGATACAGGCAAAGGGTATATGTTTGTCATATGGGTGGACGAATTGCCCGTTGGCATGATCGGTTATTGGGAACATGCGGATAAGGGCGAGATCGTTTGGGAAACGGGTTGGGGTGTGCTGCCCGCATATCAGGGGCGTGGTATCGCCGTAGCCGCCATCCATGCCCTTGTAGAAAAAGCACGTTCGGAAGGCAAACACCGTTTTCTGCACGCTTATCCACGGGTCGATAATGGATCTTCAAACGCGCTCTGCCGTAATGCCGGCTTCGAGTTTGTTGAAGTATGTGATTTCGAATACCCTGCCGGTAATCCTATCCGCTGTAACGACTGGCAAATGGACTTGCTAGCCGAACATTGATTAATCAACATGGGGCATTTCATATGGAAAAAGTCATCTCAAAAGACGGCACGAGTATTGCTTTCGATAAAGCAGGTAGCGGTTCAGCACTCATTCTCGTGGGCGGTTTGTTCGAACAGCGTGCGATGGAATCCGAAACCTCTAAACTCGCCGTTTATCCGCTGCTGACCGGCAACTTCACAGTTTACCACTACGACCGGCGTGGACGCGGCGACAGCACCGACACGCTGCCATATGATGTTGCTCGTGAAATCGAGGACATCGAAGCCCTGATCGACCACGCAGGCGGCTCGGCCTACCTGTCAGGTATATCGTCCGGCGCGGCGCTGGCCTTCGAAGCGGCGCTGGCACTCGGCAGTAAGGTCAAGAAACTGGCGCTGTATGAGCCACCCTATAACGACGATGCTGATGCCCGTGCGGCGTGGCGAACCCTGCGTCAAAAACTGGGCGAAACGCTGGCGGAAGGCCGAAGGAGTGATGCGGTTGGTTTGTTTTTGATGAGTATGGGGATGCCACCGGAACATCTTGAAGGAATGCGCCAGATGCCGTTCTGGGGCATGTTCGAAGCGGTTGCACCGACCCTCGCCTACGATGCTGCCGCCCTCGGTGAAGAAGCGGCTGTTCCCCTCAATAAGGCGGCAAAACTCAATCTGCCAACGCTGGTGATGGATGGCGAGGCGACACCCTACCCGTTCATGCACCCGACCGCCGTAGCGCTGGCGAAAGCCATTCCTAACGCACAGCACCGCACCCTCGCAGGGCAGGTACATGAAGTCGAACCGGAAGCGCTTGCCCCTGTGCTGGTCGAGTTCTTGTGCTAAGGGCAATAGGTGTGTGGCACACGGCTGTGTGCCACAAATTGCGCCGTATAAATGCGCCCATAAGTTCTAATTGGGTCTTGAATAATGATTTTCCGTTTTGTACCATAGCGGGTCGCAGAAGTTTATAGGAGGCGATAAGTATGTGTACCAGCTTACCAGTTCCTCACTTCTACTGTCCGGCAAATGGTTTTATTCGGGCAGTGAACCCCTTCAGTAAAAGCTGTGCATCGTTCGCCACCTCATTCAGTTTTAACCAGTTCGTTTGAAGCACTCGTCGTTTCCGTTGGGCATAAGCCAGTGGTTTATGCGTTCCTTTCACGTCCCGATTAATCGAGCAAAAGGACAGAACAGTGACCCAAGAATTTATCGAAATCCGCCACGCCCGTGAAAATAACCTCAAGAATGTGTCGCTGCGCATTCCCAAACGACAGATTACTATCTTTACCGGCGTATCCGGTTCGGGCAAGTCGTCGATTGTGTTTGATACTATCGCCACCGAAGCCCAACGTTTGCTGAACGAAAACTTTAGTCTGTTCGTTCGTAACTTCCTCCCGCGTTATTCCCAGCCTGACGCGGACGCCATCGAAAACCTGAGCATGGCGGTGGTGGTTGACCAGAAGCGTATGGGCGGTGGTTCACATTCGACAATGGGTACCATTACGGATATTTACTCGGCGCTGCGGTTGTTATTTTCGCGGGTGGGGCAGCCGTTTGTCGGTTACTCCAACATGTTCTCCTTCAACGACCCACAGGGTATGTGCCCCGAATGTAACGGGCTGGGTCGCAAGATCGGCGTGAACATGGATCTGTTTCTCGACATGTCCAAGTCGCTGAAAGAGGGTGCAATCCTGTTCCCCGAATTCGCCGTTGATAAATGGGATGGCAACCTCATTATGCAAACCGGCTTTTTTGACGGCGACAAAAAGCTGGAAGATTACACCGATGAAGAAATGCGCCTTCTCCTGCACAGTGAGCCTTATAAGGTCAAAACGCAGATGGCAGGCAAAGATTTCAACCTGACCTACGAAGGTATCATCGACAAATTCACCCGCAAGTATATTGTGCGCGACCTTAAAACCATGTCGGAGCGTACTCAGAAGCAAATTGAGCCGTACCTCACCCTCGGTCCTTGCCCCCTGTGTCATGGTGCGCGGCTGAGTCCGGCAGCGCTCAGTTGCAAGATCGACGGTCACAATATCGCCCAACTCGCGGCAATGGAAGTCGGTGAGCTGATTCATGTGATCGAGAACATCAGTGACAAAACTGCCGCCCCGCTGGTGATCGCCCTCACCGAACGGTTGCAGCACTTAATCGATATCGGCCTCGAATACTTGAGCCTCGACCGCCCCACCGATACCCTCTCCGGTGGCGAGTCACAGCGTGTCAAAATCGTCAAGCACCTCAGCGGCAGCTTGATGGACGTGATGTACATCTTTGACGAGCCGAGCATCGGTCTGCACCCGCGTGATGTCCACCGTATGAATGAGCTGCTGCAAAAGCTGCGTGACAAAGGCAACACCGTTATTGTGGTCGAGCATGACCCCGATGTCATTAAAGTCGCCGACCATATTGTCGATGTCGGTCCGCGTGCGGGCAGCGGTGGTGGTACGATTGTCTACGAAGGCAGCTATGATGGGTTGCTCAAAGCCGATACCTTGACGGGCAATCACATGAAGCGCACCATGCCCATCAAAGACAAGTTTCGTAAAGCCAAAGGTGAACTCGCCATCACCAAAGCCAAAGTCAACAACTTGCAAAACGTCAGCGTAAATATCCCCAAGAGTGTGCTGACAGTGGTAACCGGTGTGGCTGGTTCCGGCAAAAGCTCGCTGATTAATCAGGTGTTCCTCACCCAGCACCCCGAAGCTATTGTGATCGACCAATCGCCGGTCGGTGTCAACAGCCGCTCCAACCCTGCAACTTACACCGGCATCATGGACGAGGTGCGGAAAGCCTTCGCTTCGGCAAATGGCGTGAGCGGCTCCCTGTTCAGCTTCAACTCCAAAGGCGCATGTGAAAACTGTCAGGGGTTGGGCGTGATCTTTACCGACCTCGGCCCTTTCGATAGTGTGAAATCACCCTGCGAAATCTGCGGCGGCAAACGCTTTAAGGATGAAGTGCTGGAATATAAGCTCAACGGCAAGTCGATCACTGAAGTATTGGAAATGACCGTCGAGCAGGCATTGGAATACTTCGACATCAAGGAAGTGAACAAGAAATTACAAGCGATGAGCGATGTTGGTTTGAACTACCTCAAACTCGGTCAACCGCTGAGTACCCTATCCGGCGGCGAGTGCCAGCGCATCAAGCTCGCCAGCGAACTGCACAAGAAGGGCAGCATCTATGTGATGGACGAGCCGACTACCGGCCTCCACATGTCGGACATCAGCCATTTACTCGCCATCATGGATCGCCTCGTGGATACAGGCAACACGGTAATCGTCATCGAACATAACTTGGATGTCATCAAGAACGCCGATTGGATTATCGACATGGGGCCGGAAGGTGGCAGCAAAGGTGGGCAGGTCATGTTTGAAGGTACACCCGCTGAACTCTTAAACGCCAAGCAGTCGCTCACCAGTGCCTACCTGAAAAACTGATTGGAAATGTTAGGGTAAAATAGGATTGTCTGATCGTAGGGGTCTTATGGCTTTACCCAATAGCGTAGTTACAAATCACACTGTTTCCTTGTGACTTGTCTTGTTCCCCTCTCCAATGCTTTGGAGAGGGGCTAGGGGTGAGGTGCGATATGTCCTCTGCAATCCTTTGGAGTCGCCAATATGGACTTAACGGCTGTAGAACGACCATCAGACTCGCCTTTTATCGAGCAGGTGTGGCATAATCGCAGTGAACAAGTCGGTGATTTTATCTCGATGGCCTTCACCCATTGGCAGATGGTTGTAACGCGTATCCAAGATCAAACATTGATTACCATGCGCGGGCCAGAGACCAAATCCACGCCTGCGTTTGCCCCCGCTGGAGCCGAATTTGTGGGCATCATGTTCAAGTTCGGTATGTTTATGCCGCATCTTCCAGTAAAAAACTTGGTCGATACCGCCATTAACTTGCCGGATGCCAGCAATAAATCGTTTTGGCTGCATAGTTCGCCGTGGGAAACCCCGACCTTTGATAACGCCGAAACGTTTGTTGAGCGCCTCGTTCGTGCCGGTATGCTCGTCCGCGAACCGTTGGTAGATTCAGCGCTGCGTGGCGATGTAGGCGATTTATCTCAGCGTTCAGCCCAGCGCCGCTTTTTAAACGCCACCGGCTTGACGCAAACCACCACACGTCAGATCGACCGCGCCCGTAAAGCAACCGCCTTGCTCAAGCAGGGCATGTCCATTCTTGATACCGTTTTCGCAGTGGGCTACTTTGACCAGCCGCATTTAACCCGTTCGCTCAAGCATTATATCGGGCAAACCCCCGCTCAAATCATGGATGAAGGGAGGATCGAGCGTCTGTCGCTTCTGTACAAGACAACCCTTCTCGAATGAAATATGATGTAAAGGTTCGACCAATTAACCACAAGCGTGCAGCCATGTTGAAAGAACGGTTATCACCATACTGCGCTGGTTGTGCTTCGGCTCACCACCTTTGACATCACACTGACAGCATCGACATGAAAGTGATTGCATCGGTTGTAACCGAATTTCTAGCCCGTTAATGTGTGAGGTAAATCATCATGAATCAAGATGTAAGCGATTTCATCAATAAACTGAGCGATAAGCCCAATCAGGAATGGCAGGTGGAGGTCTCCAAGCAGCTTCGCCAGCTTGCGCAGGATAATATCCCTGACTTCAGTGAACGTATCCAATATGGCAAGCCGCACTTCTTGAAGGACGGCAAATACGCCGCCGTGCTGGGTACGGCCAAAGGCTGGGTCACATTCACCATTTTCAACGCCGAAGGACTGGAAGCGCCGACAGATTTCTTCGAGGATGGCCCTCCCGAACGTAAAACCATCAAAATCAAGAAAGATCAAACCGTTGATTATGATTTCTTAGGCAAATTGTTGAAGAAAGCGACCAAAGGTTAATCGGGATACACAAGGAGCATATTATGCCTAAATTTATGACCACCATTATAAGCGGCGGTGGTAATACGGCTGGCATCGTCATTCCGCCCGAAATTGTTGAAAGCCTCGGCAAAGGCAAGAAGCCACCGGTCGTTGTCACACTGAATGGCAAATCTTACCGCAACACCGTCGCTGTCATGGGCGGACAATTTATGGTCGGTGTCAGTGCCGAAAATCGTGAACTAACGGGTGTCAAAGTCGGTGATGAACTCGAAGTCACGCTCGAAGTTGATACCGCGCCGCGTACCGTCGATGTGCCGGAGGATTTAGCTGCCGCCCTCGCTGCCAAACCCGGCGCGACCGAAGCCTTCGAAGCCTCCGCGCCCTCCAAGAAAAAAGAGTTTGTCCGGCAGGTCAACGAAGCCAAATCGCAGGAAACCCGCGACCGCCGCATCGCCAACATTGTTGACAAACTCCCCTAATAACCGATTTCTGTAGGGGCGCATGGCTGAGACCCTCCAGTATGACTCCCTTCCCCTGTTACTACGGGGGAAGGGTTGGGGTTAGGGATGGTATTCGTATTATATTGGCGGTAAGGTGAAACCCTTCCCATATTCACCCGATAATCGCCACCGTCCTCAGCATCACCTCCGCCAGCGCGCGGTCGCCTTCGAAGTCCGCCCGCTGCCGAATCGTCTCTGCCTCCAGCCCCTTGGTGAACATCCGCCACGCCGTATCCGCGTCCATCGTAATCATGCTGGTTGCGGCTAAATCGGTGTCTGCATACAGCACCCACGCCGTCGCCTCGCGCACCAGATGCCACGTCCCGCCGCCTTCACCCGTGACCACCAGCTTGACCAGTGTATCGATTGGTGCTGCTGTATCGCGGTAGGTTTGCGGCAGCGCCCGTACATACGTGCTGAGTACCGGATGCACGAACCGCGCTTCCGTCAAGCTGGTGATGCCCACCGCATCACAAATATGCTGGTGGTGCGCCCACTGCTCGGTCAGTTCACGCGCGATATG
>JAPUDW010000278.1 GCA_027492915.1 Bacteroidota bacterium
ACTGCCGTGTTCATCGCCGCCATCTCAACCATCAACGCCTTTCAAGGCTTCACACTGCAATATGCCATCAGCCCCGGCAAAGGCGGGCCAATTGATGTGAACACCACCATGAGCCTGTTGGTGTGGAAGTACGGCTTCCAGTTTTACCGGATGGGTGATGCTTCCGCCGTGTCGATGGTGTTGTTCGCCATGATTATGATCGTGATCGGCGTCCAGTTGTGGCTCACCCGCCAGAACCAGTATTAAGTGAGCAAAGGAACATTCTGATGACACAGCAAACCTACCCCGCGCTCGCAACTTCCAACCGCAATAACGCACCCAGCAACGCCTCGATGCGAACGCAAAAGCTGGCGAACCAAATCGTGCTGTTCACCATCGCGCTGGTGGTGACCATCGTGTTTGCGTTCCCAATTTACTTTATGGTCAGCAGCAGCTTTAAGGCCGAAAATGAGGTACTTGCCACGCCCGTTCACTGGATACCGGAAAACTTTCAGGGTATAGCACAGTTCCAAAAAGCCTTTGAAACGGTTCCGTTGGGGCGCTACTTCTTCAACAGCTTCCTAACCGCCGGCATTGATGTTGTGGTGACGGTATTTTTCTCGGCGCTGGCTGGTTTCGGCTTTGCTAAGTACGACTTCTGGGGAAAGAAGCTTTTCTTCTTCTTTATCCTCACGACCATGACCATCCCGTTTCAAGTCTTGCTCGTTCCGCTGTTCATCGAAGTGCGTTCCTTCGGCTGGGATAACAGTTATCAAGGGTTAATTATCCCCGGTATTATGAATGCCTTTGGTGTGTTTATGATGCGCCAGTTCGCCTACTCGATTCCTGATGAACTGATGGACGCGGCACGCATCGACGGCGCGAGTGAGTTCCGCATCTTCTGGCGGATTGTGTTCCCGCTGCTGGCTCCGGCCTCCGCCAGCTTGTCGATTATCATCTTCCTGTGGAGTTGGAATAACTTCTTGTGGCCGTTGATCGTCATTAAGAATCAAGACCTCGCGCCTATTCAGGTCGGCATCACCGCCTTCACACAGGCACACAGCGCCGAACCGCAGTGGGCGGTCGCGATGGCGGTTTCCACGCTGGCAACGCTGCCAGTCGCCTTCCTGTTCATCTTCTTCCAGCGCTACTTCATTGAAGGGATGACGATGGGCGGCGTGAAGGGGTAATTTCAGCTTTCACTAGCAATAATAAGGGAGGGTCAGAGATCTTCCCTTACGAGAAATGGGTTTTCGGTAGGCGTAGCGGAGGAGGTATACACTACGCACCGCCGCCTCCCTGCAAGGTGAAATAGTGGAACGTGGGCGGAGATTGCTCCTCTAAGATGATTTTGGTGTAGGTTTCGGGTTCGGGTTACGGATAAAGCGGGTTGCCACGAACAACGCACATAACACCATCGCCAGCGCGAGCGCGAACAACGCCCCGTAACCAATCTGCCCCACAATCGTTCCAGCGATGAACGGTGCCGTCAGCGAGATAATCGCCGACACCGTATTGAAGAGGCCAACGTAAATCGGGCGTTGATCCGGCATGGCATGACCGACCACCCAATTCTGGTAGCTAAAGGACAAGTTGCTCAGTGCAAGGCCGGACATCAAAAAGCCGAAGTACAACGGAAGTGGCCCTGCTGAACCCGCCACCAGCGCACTAATGGGCAGAAGAGCCGCACAGCCCAATGCCAACCGGATATACAGCGCATTGTTCCGTGCGCCCATCCATGTATAAACCAATGCGCCTAGAATATTACCAATGGTCTGCATCGCCAGCAGGTTCGGAACTGCCACATCACTGGTTAAGCCCAACTGCGTCGTGGCGTAGCCGATATAAAATGGCGCGGCCATCATAAATAAGCTGGTCAACATACGGGTGATGATGAGCGCCCGAAAAGCGCCATCTGTCCGCAATACTTGCCCCAACTGTGGTAAAAATTCACTGAGTGAAGTCAACTTCTCAACCGCTTTACCACCCGGCAGTTCGTGGATGAACAGCCCCGGTAAGATCGAGAGCGCAAATAAAACGCCGGAAAGCGCGAATAAAACGGTGTAGTTATTCGGGAACTGCCAGTCGCCGTTACCGAGGATATAGCCAATAAGGGGTGCAACGCCCAGCATAATCACACCTGTACTGGCTGACATCAGGCCGAACGTTCGCGCCCGCCAACGGCTGTCAAGGCTGCTGCCCATAAGATCTGCCCACGGCACACCGACAACGCCATCACCGATTCCTAAAAGACCATAGCAGACGAGGAACAAGAGCAGGATAAATTCTGGCCGGTCTTTACCCAACCAGAACAACACGCCCGCGAAAACCAAGATGACAAAGCGAGACGGAATATTCGGCCCGATGAACCACCACTTCTTGTTCTGCGCACGCACGATGTAACGGGCGATAAACAACTGGGGCAGAGTCCAACCCACATCAAACAAGCTGCCCGATATACCGATCAAGATTTCGGAGTTGGTGAGGTTACGCATGAAATCGGGTATCACGGTGGTTGCGCCGATCATATTGAGCGCCACCATAAACAGGATGCCATCGGTTAAGAACCAGATGAAGTTGCGTCGGTAAATCGGCTCCAGTGAGGTTTGTGGGGGTGATTGGGTAGCGATGTCGGTCATGTTGTCAACAATCTTTCAAAAATGAAATTGATTCTGCACTACCCACCCGTTAACCACAATAACCAGTTTGCAGGTGGGTCATCTTTCCACCCATTCTTCCTACAATGTCATGCTGCTTTACACCCCTCTAAAACGGGTATAGTGGCTCAATTCTTACAACCGTTTGCGGCCTACAATGAAAGCATCAACCGGAAAAGTGGTTGGCTCTCGGTGAAATCAAGTTCAACACCTTCAGACGACAGTCGTTGGCGTTGACGAAAGGACGCTCAAAATGGAATTCAAACAGGGTACCAAAGTTTATACGTCAGACGGTAAAGATGTGGGCAATATTGACCGTGTGGTCTTGAACCCCAACACCAAGAAGGTCACCCATGTTGTTGTTCGAAAAGGTTTCCTATTTACCGAGGATAAAATTGTTCCGGTGGGTATGGTAGCCTCGGCGACTCATGAGCGTGTTGACCTCAACCGCTCGTCAGATACGCTCGATCAACTGCCACCGTATGAGGAACAACATTATGTTCCGTTGGACGAAGCCGAAGCCCGTTCAGCCGATTATCAGGCTGACTTAGCCGTGCCGTATTACTGGGCATCACCGATGGCGGGATGGTCAGGCTTTGCGGATTATGGGATGGGTGTTGCCTATCCACCGCCGTATCTAGTCGAAACCGAGCGCAATGTGCCGGAACACTCGGTCGTGATTACCGAGGGGGTTCCTGTCATCAGTTCGGATGAGCATCATGTGGGTAATGTTGAGCGTGTCTATACGCACTCACAGAGCAACCAAGCAACTCACTTTTTACTGTCGGCAGGTTTGATCTTCAAAGAGAAAAAGGTCATCCCAATCGGCTGGATTCACGATACCAGCGATAACGAAATTCACCTGAATGTGAACTCAAAGACACTGGAACATCTACCAGAATTCGAAGAGTCATAAGGACATCCGACAGTTTACTAAACAAAACCTCTGCCTATAGGTAGAGGTTTTTTATTGGTTGCCAAGGGCATTACCCGCGAAAATACGCCTTCTATGTCAATGCTCTGAGCAAAAGCGCTTCCCTAACAAGGCTACACGTTTACACCACCCTCATAAAATAAAAA
This sequence comes from Bacteroidota bacterium, assembly GCA_027492915.1. GTDB lineage: Bacteria > Chloroflexota > Anaerolineae > Aggregatilineales > Phototrophicaceae > CFX2. The sequence goes on from JAPUDW010000278.1 coordinate 3,717, forward strand.
TGGATGTGCTTATACTACCCGTTTTTAGAGCCAGATGAGGGACAAATGGAAGTCACAATACCTCTTTTCCCATGCAAATCACTCCATGAGACGATTGACTTTTACAAAACGCTCGGCTTCGAAATTACCCATCAACAAGAGCAACCGTACCTTTATGCGGCGGTACAACGCGGCAGTGTGGAAATCCACTTTAGTAAACTGAGCGTCTGGAAATCCAACCACGCGGTTTGTCTGGTCGTGGTTACTGAAGTCAGCGCATACCATAAACTGTTTTCGGATGCCCTACGTACACGGTACGGCGCAGTACCCACGAATGGCTTCCCGCGCATTACACGGTTTCGCAATGAGCATACACGCTTCCATATTTTTGACCCCTCAGGCAACACACTCATCTACATCGACCAAAGTGAGAGAGAAAAATCATATGGCTGGTCAGAAGAACCCACATCCGAACTGGTGGCCGCGATCCAAAACGCAGCCTTCTTGCGCGATACCTACTGCAACGATAAAGCGGCGGCTACTGTTCTTGACAAAGCACTCGCGAAACAGACTAGCGCCAATCCGATTGACCGTGCACGAGCATTGGCGGTACGAGCAGAACTGGCTATCGCGATGGGCGAAGGCCAAATAGCGGCGGACAAACGTTTTGAACTTCGGCAAGTCAACCTTTCGGATGTAGAACGACAGCAGTATGCGAGAGAATTGCAAGCTGCTGATGTGACCAAACACTGGAAGCACCAAATCTGATATTTGAACCGCAACAGCAATACCCGTCCCCTGAGGTCGCGTTTAGCGAACGCGGGCTTTCATCCAGTCGTTACTGTTATGGAAATCCGCGACGGCTGTACCGGGGTGTACAAGGTCGTCGAGTAAGGTACGGTCGGCATCGTCAAGGTGTTTGTCGGCAATCACGAGCGCATCTTCTAAGTGCGACATGGTACGTGGGCCGATGATGGGAGACGTGATAGCCGGTTGATCTTTGCACCACAGCAGCCCATACTGCGAAGCAGTCATGCCACGTTCACGCGCCATCTCGCCAAACTGCTGCGCGACCTCAATACCGCGTTCGGTGACGCGATCCTGGAATGCACCGCCGACGCGCTGCGCCCGTGAGCCATCGGGGAAGTGACCAGCAGCCGAGCCATTGGCGTTATAACGTCCGGCGAGGATGCCACCGGCTAAGGGCGACCACGGGATGATGGCGATACCATACTTCAGGCAGAGTGGAACGAGTTCGTTTTCGATACGACGGTCAAGCAGGTTATAGGGCGGCTGCTCGGTGACATAGCGTTCGAGGTTCTGGCGCTCACTGGTTGCCAGCCCTTCCATCACCATCCATGCGGGAAAGGTGGAGCTTCCGATATAGCGTACTTTACCGGCACGAACGAGATCATCGAGGGCGCGCAGGGTTTCGTCCTGCGGGATGGTGGCGGACGGACGGTGAAGCTGGTAAAGGTCGATGTGGTCGGTTTGCAGGCGGCGAAGCGAGTCCTCACAGGCTTTCATGATGTGGTAGCGGGAGATGCCCCGATCATTCTGACCTTCGCCAACGACACCGTTCACTTTGGTGGCGAGAACGATGGAGTCTCGTTTGCCATTGGCTTTAAGAGCTTTACCGAGTACGACTTCACTTTCGCCCGCGTTATAGACATTGGCCGTGTCGATAAAGTTGATGCCGGCATCAATGGCACGGTCGATCATCGCGATTGAGTCTTCAGTATTGGTGACACCACCGAAGTTCATGACGCCCAAGCAGAGGCTTGAGACCATGACACCGGTACGGCCTAACGGTCGATATTCCATAATGAGTTCTCCTTCGTAGAGTCGTTATCCCTGCATCACTCTATCTTAACGCTTCGCGCGGGATACGCTAGTTGGAGGGAGGGCAACAATCAAACCTTAAAATTTTCACAACATGCGGAAAATGCGGCGAATTTTGCACAATTTGCATATTTCCCGCCGAAATGACAGGCGGGAAGCTCCCGTGCAGCCGCCGAATTGACATTTTGTGGCGGCGGAAGTGAGGGAGCGCGGCGCTGAATTGGCACAAGTGCGGCAGAATTACGGGAGCAAACCACCGCCGTGCAATAGTTGCAAGTTTCAAGTCGCAAGTTACAAGAAAAGACAATACATTTTAACCACAAAGAACACAAAGAGAATGCAAAGACAGATTAACCGCCAAGAACGCCAAGATCATACAGAGAAACATAGAGAGTTATGGTCATCAAGGAGACTCCAAAATGGTTCACGTTCCATATCTATTTTAGAACAAAAGTTCAATTGATGTCAAGCAAGGAGGGTTTGAGTTTACAAACTTTTTTTGGGGGAAAGAGATAGATATATAGATAACATAGGGATAAACCATTATTCTGAAGAAAATCCAAAATTAATAGTCAGAGATGAAACCTAGTCTCGTGAGTCTAATCACAAGTGCTTGCTCACTAACGCCCAACCACTCAGATATATTAGTAACTGCTTCAGCATCATAGAGATCGAGAGAGCCTATTTCATTTCTCAATAACTCTTCAGGCATCAATAACGCAGCGGCAAAGGCATTCGCTTGTATTTCTTCAAGTGTAGTCCCATTTGAAGAGGTATAATCGCGTCGAAATGTTCGATCAACAAACACACCAGATATTGGCCTATGCAGAATAAAATGACCTAGTTCATGTGCTGTCGTAAAACGTTGACGATTAGGATGTTGATTTGCATTTATTCCTATGGTGGCCTTTCCATTATTCACTACTAGCACACCCGAAACATCTTCTTCTAGCACCCTTAAATGTACAGGTATATTCATGATGTGCGCTAATTCATAGACATTCACAGGAAGCTGATACATGTTATATTTTTGAAGCAATCTTATTGCTTTTTGCTCCGCTGGTTTCATAAGTTATCATCCATGAACTCACGAACAAAATTTGCAGTTGCAGGAGGTAAATCTTCCTCGAACTGACGCTCAAATCCCTCATGATTTGGAACTATATCGTTTATTCCAACATTCAATACACGCGCCAATTCGAACAGTAGATACACAGAAATCCCTTGCTTACCTGCCTCAATCGTCGTAAGTGAGGTTCTTGGCAAATCTAACGCATCGGCAAGTCCCTGTTGAGTAAGCTCGGCTTGCTTTCTTAATGTTTTAATTCTTTTTCCCAAAAGAGCATATAGTGCCCGTTCATCATATTTCATATTCTGATAATGGCATGGAATAAACATTGTGTCAATTAATCCGACAATCCTTAATCGTTTAGACATAATGTCGTAAAATCTGACATTTACCATAAAAATGACGACTCACTTGACAAAGTTTCCAATCACTAATATCTTATAGATGTCAATTTTGGAGCAATTGGACTGAGAATGTTGTACAGGGTTTAAAGGAGGAATCATGGGAGTAAAAATCTCAATAAAAGAAAAATAACGGCGGGCTCGCAACTTTAGGAGTCCGTCGTTATTTTTTGCTAGTAGTCACATCGGGTTTCAGTACTGGCATACTGAGATGTAATCATACTAAGTCCTTATATCTAAAAGGGTATAACAATTTGATCTTGGCAACAATCGCCACTAAAGACCAATTTGTAACCCTAAATCGGAGAATTACTTTGTCTACTACCTATGAAGTGACTTGTATCAACAAGTCAAATCGCACTGATCCGTATGAAAGAATTACCCACATTGGTGGCGTAAGTGGTAATGGTCAACAATGGACACTTACTCAACAAGAAGCAATTGATGGGATTGAGAGTGGCAAATGGAATTTCTATGTCATTGACGCTGGGCAACGTGTAGATGTGATTGTCGCCCAGCGGCTAGGCCGGAAGTATCTGAAAACAAGAAATGATGATGAGCAAACTAACAATCTGCTCAAGCAACCAGAATGCCGCTAACAGTATAGGCAAGTTTCATTTGCAGGGTGTACAAATATGCATCCTGCTCAGTTAAATTCAAGCTAGTATCGAGCGAGGAAAACATCGAAATGGCAAAACCACCACAACACCATGTTCAACCGAACGGTAATGGGGATTGGGAGATTAAAAGGACTGGGAGCGAACGTGCTACACGGGTAGTGGAAACAAAAAAGGAAGCTGAGACAATCGCGCGGGAAATCTCTAAGCGTCAAAACACTGAGTTAGTCATCCATAGAAAAGATGGGACTATCGAGCGTAAAGATAGTCATGGTAATGATCCTAATCCTCCAAAGGATAAAAAATAGACACGATTGTAAAAAGAGGTGGACATGATGTCCACCTCTTTTGATTTTCTGAAGCAATTATGAGAGCCTACAAAAAATCCCCGCTCACTAGCAGGGATTTTTTACGTCGGGCTGATGAAGCGAGGAGTTACTCGACGATTTGGGCGTGTTCGATGAGGTTGCCGAAGGGGTCGGTGGTTACGGTATATCGGTGAGTCGAATGAGACTCTCGACGATGGCTTCTAGGGCTGCTGCATCTTCACGGTTAAAGCGTTGGAGGATGGGGCTATCCACATCGAGAACGCCGATGAGTTGACCATCGTTTATGATCGGCACGACGATTTCCGAGAGTGACGCGCTGTCACAAACAATGTGACCGGGGAATTGATTCACATCATCAACAACAATGGTTGCACGCTGTTGAGCCGATGTACCGCAGACACCTTTGCCCAAGGGGATGCGCACACACGCCGGTTTGCCCTGGAATGGGCCAAGCACAAGGTCATTACCGCGCAGAATGTAGAAGCCTGCCCAATTGAGATCGGGCAAGGTGTTGTAGATCAAGGCGGCGCAGTTGGCAAGATTAGCGATAAAGTCCCGCTCATTCTCGAAAACACTTTCGATTTGAGCGAGCATCAGGTTATAAAGTTCAGTTTTCGCGCTGAGTTGACTAGGCGCGGCTTCGATATGATTCATGTAAGGCTTCTTTCGCGGCTGAGTGTGAACAGAAACACTTTAACACCGAGTTCGTGCAAACTGTAACCCAAATATGCCATCTCTGGCAGTATCCAGTTGAACCAAGTGGGTTAAAGTCATCCGTATCAACCATCTCAAAATTTATTACGCGTATGCGCTGAAATGATTAGGGATGTTTAATCGGTATAATTGACCGAGAAGCGCGACCTAGCAGGATTCCCTACAAGAAATATGCGGTTTATTGCGACGCCTATAACCTATTCTCGGTTGGAACATGACTATGACACTGATTGAACTCGACAATCCGTATACGCTGATGTTAGCCGATTTACGCTCACGCATCCTTGACCGGGTGCTGTTGACTGCGGCCATTGGCGTGTCTGCGGCAGTGCTGCTGGGCAATTTTATGACCGGCGTACCGCAAACAGCGACGATGGCACTGTGGTTTTTCGCAGTCGTGGGATGCGCCGGTTGTTACGGCTTAAAAGGCTATTCATCGCAATTGGCCGGTTATGCCGCGTTGGGTACCGGTTTGGTGCTGATCGCCATCGGGACTGTCGTTTTAGGGGAGGCGTCATTTTTATATCTGTTTCCGGTGCTTATCATTGCAGCCCGATTCATCTGTGGGGCTGTTGAAACGCTGCTGGTTTCGATCATCGCCTCGGTGTTTATTATCGTACTTCAAGTTTATATGCCAGAGAACCCGACTGCCGCCAGCAGTTTGCTCATCCTGTGGATTTCCTATTTCTTGACACAGATGATGCTCGAAGGCGTGATGGGCGAACTGAAAACGGTTAATCAATATCAACGCTACTCCGTCAGCCAAATGCAAGAGGCACGCAGTAACCGCGCGGTACTGGCGCAGCGCACCAAGATGCTGGATGAGGCCACACAGAACCTGCAATATGCCAACAGTCAACTGCGGGACGCACGGCGCACGGCAGAAACCGCCCGTCAGCTCAAAGCACAATTTGCAGCCAACGTCAGCCATGAACTGCGAACGCCGATCAACCTGATTACGGGTTTTTCAGAGATGATTGTGTCGTCGCCGGCTTCGTATGCGGTACGGCTGCCAGCGCCTTACTGGTCGGACATCAATACCATCTACCGGAATGCACGCCATTTGCAGAGTCTCATCAATGATATTCTCGATGTCTCGCAAATTGAGGCGGGACAGATGGCAATTGTGAAAGAGGAAATTCATCCCGCCACGATTCTGAATGAAGCCGCCGATATGCTACGTGAACAGATTCAGTACAAGGGGTTGGTGCTTAACCTGAATATATCGCCGGAGTTACCCATCTTGTGGCTCGACCGTGTGCGCATCCGGCAGGTGCTCATCAATTTACTCGGCAACGCGCTGCGCTTTACGGACACGGGGTTTATCTCGTTGAGTGCTTCGTTCCAAGAAGAACATGTGCTGATTACGGTCGCGGACAGCGGCGAGGGTATCCCACAAGTAGAACTTCAGCGCGTCTTTGAGGAGTTCCATCAAGCCGACAACTCACTCACGCGGCAGTACACAGGGTCGGGATTGGGGTTAACTTTAAGTAAGCGTTTTGTGGAAATGCACAGCGGTAAGATATGGGTTGAAAGCGAAGGTGAGGCGGGGAAAGGCAGTCAGTTTTATATGGCGCTGCCGGTCGAAGACCCGACCCTCAGCCAGCCGATGACGACTGCACAGCCGCCCCAAAGCGCCCAAAAAATGCGGCACTTTGTTGTTGTCGATGATGACACCGTGGTACTGCAATTGTTTAAACGCTATGTTACCAAACACAAGGTCATTAGCACGACCGACATCACACAGGTTACTGGCATGGCTGACATGGTAAAACCGTCTGCGATTGTCATGGATGCAAAGTACGCCCAACAACTTGACCCTGCCGCCCGCGAACACCTTGGCGAGATTGCGCCACTGATTACCTGCCCGATGCCCAGCGGTCGGCGTATTATGCAAAACCTCGGCGTGCGAGATTATCTGGTAAAACCCGTCACGCAACCCATCTTGCAAGAGGCGATTGCACGGTTGGCGCAGCCCATCAAATCGGTGTTGATCGTGGACGACGACCAAGAAATTGTGCGCCTGTTCAGCCGGATGATTGAAGCAATGTCTGACCAGTATCAGGTGCGAAAAGCCTACAGCGGACTCGAAGGCATGGCTTTGATGCAAATGCAACCGCCGGATCTAGTGCTGCTGGACTTGCTGATGCCGGATATTGATGGTTTGACGCTCATCGAACGCATGAAAGCCCAGCCTGAACTGGCGCAAATTCCGGTCATCATGATTTCGGCGCGGGGTGCATCCGAGTCGGTCGCCAGCCCGCTTCAAGGCACGCTGTCCATCAAAAAGCAGAATGGGTTTCAGCCTATCGAGTTGGTGCGATGCATTGATGACATTGTTGAGAACCTTACTTAAACCACCGCGCAAGCAGGTTGACAAACTCCTGCTGACCGGGCGGTTTGTGAATGAAGCCATCAGCATCCAGCGACATCACCAGATCAGCCGCGTCGAGAACGGAACACACGACAACCGGAATATGGTGGGTTTGCGGATTGGTTTTGAACTTTTGCAAGATCTCAAAGCCATCTTGATGCGGCAGCATAATATCCAGAATGATAAGCTGCGGCTTTTGATTTTGGGCGGCAGCGAAGGCTTGCTCACCATCCCGCGCGGCGATGAGATCAAAGGGTTGGTTGGCGAGATAGCGCCGGAACAGTGCCACCACGTCAGGGTTATCATCCACAATCAGGATGGTATATTGGCGGTGCGGCAGCCAAATCTCATAGGCAGGCGGGGATGATACCCAGCGCAGTTCGCCGCCGATGGTCGCCAGCATCTTTTGCAGGCTTTCGTTGCGCTGCACGTCTAAAAGCAAGGTTTCATCAGTGGGATGCGCACTTTGAATATGCCCTCGGATGATGATCCAATCCTCGTATGAGGTGTAATCAAAGCGCAGTTCCGAACCGGATGCGAGGTTAACGATCAAACTTGAGCAAAGAGAAAGCGTGATCTGGCGCAGGAGAACACGGTCAACCGTCACGTAGATCGAGCCGCTGCCGGAACCGCGCGTCAACTGCACATCACGCTGCGCCGCAAGGTTTTTACAGGCGTCGATTACCCCATCGAGCAAGGTATCAAGATCAACCCGTATTTGATCATCGGCCTGATTTAAGCTGGCAATTTCACTTTCGATGGATATTTCGCCAATGAGATTGTGTTCACTGTTAGCGGGAATAACCGCATCCGTATTCAACAGGAGCGTAATCAGGATTTCGACCGCTTTGGCATGTTCACGGAAGTACTGCCGCCGGCTCAGGGTAAGCTGATTGAGGATATCCTCGATCTCGTATTGATGAATGTAGCGAAGCATCAACACATTGTAGGCACGCGAGTCTTTTTCTCGCCCTGCTGCGCTGGCATCCGGTTGCAAGCGTTCGATGGTTTTGGCGACATGATCGCGAAAATGCTGCACCCGTAATGCGTCCGTGGAATCAGGAAACAGGTGCGCCAAGAGTGGGTGTTGGTAGAGAAAAGCATAATCATAAAAATGCGTGAGGCAATTTTGTAGCTGCTGCTCAACATTATTGAGCAATTCAAAATCCGACATAAGGTCATATCTTCCAAAAAACTATTTCGGCACTAAATTGGCACCCAATTGTCACCGGACTTGGATTAGTCTGATATTTAGGGAAATTACACAATCTGACAGGTGACAGGAGGTGTTATAGACAAGAAAACCGGACGTTCCGCAAATTATACATCTTGAAAAGAAGGGAAGAAAATATCATGCAAAAGACATTATTCCGATTAACGCTGCTATTCGGATTGCTGGTGGTCAGCAGTGTAAGCATCGCCAGTGCGCAAGATAAAACGGTTGTGACCTACTGGACGTGGAACGCGGCGGCTTACGGCAACCCCGGCCAAATGGTCAACGATCAACCCTCGGTCAGCTTCGCGCAAGAGGCATTTGAGGCCGCACACCCTGAAATTGATCTGGATGTCAAAATCCTATCTTACAACGATTATTTGAACCAACTCCAGCTCAACATGGCGGCAGGCACAGGGCCGGACATCGTGGCCTTGCAAGCCGGTGTTTTGCTGAATAACTATTCCGAGTTTCTGGTTGATTTGACACCCCGCGCACAGGCTGAATGGGGCGACGCATGGGAAGACCGTTTCCTGTCGTTGGGCTTAGACCAAAGCCGCAATGAGCAAGGGCTGATTGGCTTGCCGATGATGAACTCGGCGGCGGGCTTCCTCTGGTACAACAAGACAATCTTTGACCAGAACAACCTGACACCGCCGACGAATTGGGATGAGTGGGTTGCGACCAGCAACGCCTTGAGCGACGCGGGTACTATCGGCTTCTATCATGGCGCGGCGGACTCGTGGGTGAACCTCGATATGATTATTTCGATTGCCAACGAAGTCGCCCCCGGTAAAATTTACGAAGCCGAAGCCGGTACAATCCCGTGGACTGACCCTGATTTGGTCAAGGCGATGGATTACTGGAAGCAGATGTTTAGCAATGGCATCATGCAAGAAGGCGCACTGGCAGCGACACAGTATCCCGACGCACACCAGAACTACACCTCCGGCAAGGCGGGAATGATGCTCATGGGCGTTTGGAACGACTTCTCGGTGCTAACCAAAGCAGGCGTCGAGGGATCGAAACAAGGCTACGGCTTTACTGAGGACTATGACTACGCCACCATTCCCTTCCCCGATTTGAACGGCGATGGTAAAACCGGTGTTCCGTTCGGCGGGCCGGATGTGATCGTGGCGATGAACGCAACCTCGCAGCAGCAAGATGCCGTGTGGACGGTGTTGAGCTGGATGGTCAGCGAAGAGGGTCAAATGCAGCAGGCCAAGCTGCTCAACGTGCCTTCGATTAAGGGCGTGCCGTTTGATGACAGCGACGCGACCGGCGACTTTGCCAAGCAGGTGTTGGAAGATCAGATCACCCAGCTTGAAAGTGCGTCGGGCAAACGCGAGTTCATTTACCCTGACCTCAAGACTGCCCTTTCGGATGCCCTGCAAAGTGTGGCGGCAGGATTGCAGACCCCCGAAGAAGCAATGGCTGCTATCGAGGCTGTATCCCAGACTATCGAACGGTAAACTTGGGTCATCATTAATCCAACGGAAAGTGGCGGGGTGCTTATCGAACGCACCCCGCCTAACTCTCCTCTATAGATCTCGCTTTAGCCAGAAATAACCCAACTACTGCGCAGGCATAGAGAAGCATTAAAGTCATCATCGGTCACCGGTGGCACAGCGCCGCTGCGTGAGATGCTACCGAATATGAGGTTAACCGTGACACAAACGAACGTTGAATCGTTTGATAGGAACAGCCAACGAGCTAAAACGGGTGGATTGAACCCGACTCATAAACGCCGTATTATCTGGACGAACTATCTTTATATCGTTCCGGTTTTAGTTTTTGCCGCCATCTTCTTCTACTATCCAGTTGGGTATTCAGCACGCATCAGCACGCTAGACTGGAACGGCGTAAGCGCCCAGAGCAAGAATGTTGGCTTCCAAAATTATCAAGATATTTTTACGCGGGATCTCATCGTCCGCAAAGCGCTGGGCAACCAGATTGTGTTTGGTGCGGTGGTCATCATTAGCACCATGACCTTAGGGCTGACAATGGCGATTTTGTTGAAGTCGCGGGCGCGTCTTAAAACAGTTTATAAGGTGATCTTCTTTTTGCCGGTCGTGTTGGCCTCAACCGTTTCATCCTACGTTTTCCGGCGCATTTACGATGGCAGCACCGGCGAACTGAATAAAATTTTAGCGGCTATCGGCCTCGAATCCGCCACACACCCGTGGTTAGCTGACCCGAATACCGCGCTGGTGGCGCTGATGATCGTCAGCATCTGGCAGGGAACCGGCTTCAGCTTCATGCTGTATTACGCGGGGCTGACGCAAATTGACGAGGAATTGTACGAAGCGGCGCGGATTGATGGCGCGAATTTCTTCCAGATCATCAGGAGCATCGTCCTCCCCCTGCTGCGCTCGACCCACTTTTCCTTAATCATCCTCGGTGTGATTAGCATTCTAAAGACCTTCGACATCGTGTTCTTGATCACGCAGGGTGGCCCTGCCCGTTCGACCGAATTCCTCTCGACTTACATTTTTAAGCGCGGCTTACTGGAATTTGACGCGGGTTATGCGTCCGCACTGGCGATGTTGATGATCGGCATCGCCTTGATCCTGACGATTATCCAACTCCGCAACTATTCATTGAACCGGAAAAGTTAGATATGTTTAAAACGACTTCCAGACTCATGACGGTGATTTGCCAGATTATCCTAACGGCGTTGGGCATCCTGTTCGCGCTGCCCTTGATCATCATGTTCACGGTGTCGCTGCAAGGGCGCGGGCTGGGTAATTATCAACTGGCGTTAGCGGTTCCTAATGTCGTCCGCTTTTTCTTAAACAGCATCTTTGTCACGATATGTACGATTGCGCTGGTTTATGTGATAGCGTCGCTGGCAGCATACGCTTTTTCAAAATTGCGACTGCCGGGGAAAGAGTTCTTTTTCAATGTGATCCTCGTCGGGTTGATGATACCGGGGATTGCCGTCACCGTTCCCATTTTTATCCTATTTCGCAACACCCATATTCTCGATACCTACGCTGCGCTGATACTGCCCTTCACCGCGTTCTCGCTGCCCTTTACTGTGCTGATGATGCGCAATTATTTCGATGGTATCCCGACTGAACTACTGGATGCCTCGATGATTGACGGTTGCAATTCACTGAATGCGATGTGGTGGATTATCCTGCCGATTAGCAAAGCGATTTCAATCGTGGTGGTCATCTTGACGTTTCTGGGTTCATGGAACGATTACTTTACGGCGTTGGTTTATGTCCGCAGCGATAGTATGCTGCCGATTACCCACCTGCCGAATTTCCTCGTCCGGCTGCAAGGGGTTGCCGCGCCAGACATCGGGCCAGTATTCGCTACACTGGTACTCATCAGCCTACCGATCATCATCACCTATATGCTGTTGCAGCGTTATTTTGAAGATGGCATCGTCTCCGGTTCACTTAAGTAAAAATCAATTTGGAGTTATTTATGACCGCGCCTTATGAAATTGCCGCTTATTATTTTCCGAATTATCACATCGACCCGCGCAACGAAAAATTGTATGGCACGGGTTGGAACGAGTGGGATTTAGTCAAACATGCTCGCCCACGCTTCGAGGGGCATCACCAACCCCGTGTGCCACAGTGGGGGTATGAGAATGAAGCTGACCCAACGGCGTTCGCCCGCAAGATTGATGCCGCAGCCGACCACGGCCTGAGCAGCTTCATCTTCGACTGGTATTGGTACGACGATGGCGCGTTCCTCAACCGTGGGCTTGAACAGGGGTTTCTACAAGCAGCGAACCGCGACCGCCTCAAATTCTCGCTGATGTGGGCGAACCATAATTGGGTCGATATTTTCCCGATTAAGCGCAGCCAGTATGAAAACCCGCTGCTCCTATATCCGGGTCAGGTGACCGATGAAACGTTCGACAAGATGACGGATTACATCATCGAGAAGTATTTCTCGCAGCCGAACTATTGGAAAATTGATGGCTGCCCTTATTTTTCGATCTATGAACTCTTTCGTGTGGTGGAAGGCGCAGGCAGCATTGACCGTGCCAAGGGCTTGCTCGACCGCTTCCGCGCCAAAACCCGTGCGGCTGGCTTCCCTGATTTGCACTTAAACGCGGTCGTCTGGGGTGTGCAGATATTACCGGGCGAGACCCAGTTAAGTAATCCACAGGAGCTGCTTCAACAACTCGGTTTTGACAGCGTAACCTCATATGTGTGGGTGCATCACATCCCGTTCCCCAATTTCCCCGTCACGGATTATCATTATGTGCGCGAGGAAATGAAGGCTTATAACCAAAAAGCGACGACGGAGTACGACCTGCCCTATTACCCCAACGTCACGATGGGATGGGACTCCAGCCCTCGCACGGTGCAATCTGACCGTTTCGACCTCCTGAACTATCCCTTTACGCCGACGCTGGGCGGCAACACACCGGAAGCTTTCCAGCAAGCACTGGAAGATGTTAAAGCCTTTTTAGATACGCAGCCGCACAAGATTTTCAACATTAACGCATGGAATGAATGGACAGAAGGCAGCTACCTTGAACCCGACACCGACTACGGCATGGGCTACTTAGAGGCGATCAAGCGCGTTTTTGGCGGACGGTAGACGAACGCAACAAAAATCCCTGCCGACTGACAGGGATTTTTTATGCCCCCCGACTATCCCCAATCAAGAGCTATTGAGAAAACATGGATGGTCTTATGAGTACAGTTGCGGTGGGTCGCAGCAGGGGTAAACTAAAGTATATAGCAATACTTTTGTGCTAAATTCATAATAAGTTAAAGGAATATTATTTTATGCTCTCCATTGCACTGATCGGCTGCGCACATATTCATACGCCCAATTTTATCGAACGGATCAATAAACGCGATGGCCTGCACGTCAAGTATGTGTGGGATCACGACGAGGAACGGGCGCGACGTTCCGCCGAGAAATTAAGCTCCCAAGTCACAAGTGATCTTTCGACCATTTGGAATGATGACGACGTGAAAGCCGTTATCATTTGCTCTGAAACCAACCGGCACGAACCGCTTGTCCTCGCGGCAGCGGCAGCTAAAAAACATCTCTTTGCCGAGAAGCCGCTCGGTATAGGTGCAGCGGATTCCTATAAGATGGCGAAAGCTATCGAGGACGCGGGGGTACTGTTCCAAACCGGCTATTTCCAGCGCGGTAACCCGATCAACATATTCGTGCGCGAACACATTCAAAAAGGCAGCTTCGGCAAAATCACGCGCATCCGGCACACCAACTGCCACAGCGGCTCGCTGGGAGGCTGGTTCGACACCGATTGGCGCTGGATGGCCGACCCGTCACAGGCGGGGGTTGGGGCTTATGGCGACCTCGGTACGCACTCGCTCGATATTCTGATCTGGATGATGGGCGATGTCGAACGCGTCACGGCAGCTCTCAAAGTCGTGACAGGGCGTTATGGCGACTGCGACGAATCCGGCGAAGGGTTGCTGCAATTCGCCAATGGTGCGCTTGGCACTTTGGCAGCGGGTTGGGTGGATGTAGGTGACCCTGTGTGGCTGCAAATCTCAGGCACCGAGGGATTAGCGTATGCCGTCGGCGACAAATTGTACTTCCGCAGTACGCATGTCGAGGGCACAGATGGCAAGGAGCCGTGGACGAACCTGCCTGCCCCACAGCCCGCTGGCTTCGATCTTTTTCTAGACACGATTGAAGGCAAAACGGATGCGCCGCTGGTGAGCGCGGGTGAAGCCGCATACCGCAGCGCTGTTATGGAAGCGCTGTATAAGGGTGCCGAGCAGCAGACATGGGTTACTCCTGCGGCTGGATGAGGCGCTGCACAAGTCAAATCTTCACTTATTTTTTGATTGAAACAAATATCCGAGGGGAAAAATGAGTAAAAAGTTGAAGGTCGGTATCATCGGGCTAGGTGGCATTTCCGGTACGCATATGCCCGGTTGGATCGACAGTGATCTTACGGAAGTGGTGGCAGGCTGCGATGTGGTTGAGGCGACAATGGAGACGTGGCGCGAGAAATACGGCATCGACCGCGTTACGAACCGCGCCGCCGACCTGATTGATGACCCGTCAATTGATATTCTTGACCTGTGCGTACCGAATAATTATCACGCGCCGCTTGCCATTGCGGCGATGAAGGCGGGTAAACATGTGCTGTGCGAGAAACCGCTGGCACCCAGCCCTACCCAAATCCGCGATATGATTGCCGCGCGGGATGCATCCGGCAAAATGCTGATGGCCGCACAGCACTTCCGCTTTACACCGTCCGCGAAAACGATGAAGGCCGAGATTGACTCCGGTGTGCTGGGCGATATTTACCACGCGCGGAGTTGGATGCTGCGGCGGGCGGCTGCGCCCACGCGCCCCGGCTTCATTCTGAAGGAACAGGCGACCGGCGGTGCAACTATCGACATCGGCGTACATATTCTCGACCTGACGCTGTGGTTTATGGGCAACCCCAAGCCGGTCAGCGTAACCGGTGTGGCACGCACCGAACTGGCGCATAAGCCGGGGACGTTCAGCATTTGGGGTGGCAATATTCCGCCGGAGATGGATGTCGAAGAATTCGCCACCGCGTTCGTGCGCTTTGAAAACGGCGCGACACTCATCCTTGAAGTGAGCTGGCTGCTGCACCATAAAACGGATGGCGAGGATATGCAGATGTGGCTCTATGGAACCGAGGGCGGTATTCATTGGCCGCAAAACGCCGTCTACCACACCGACCTTGTGGCGCAAAAGCATGTTGACCGTCTGCTGACCGATACGCTTGAACTCAAGGAAGCGCACGCGCAGGAGTGTATCGAATTTGCGGAGGCGATTTTGCAGGGCAAGCCCTCACCGGTTCCGGCGGAACACTCGTTGCAGGTACTCACCATCCTAGACGCGGTTTACAAGAGCCAGCAAACAGGGCGTGAAGTGCTGATCGGTTGAGGTTCTGATACCCTAACCCCAAACAAAAATCCCCGTCACACGACAGGGATTTTTATATGTCTAGGTCACGACCTATAAGCCGCCTTCTGTACCCCTTACGAGGTGGCGATCATCTATCTGCCGCATCCGTTGCCAGATGCAGTCAAGCAGCACACCCGACGCTTTTTACGGGACGGGTCGCCCCAATGCGTCTGCTCGGCCTTGCTCCCGGTGGGGTTTACCTAGCCGCAAGCATTACGGCCTGCGCTGGTAGTCTCTTACACTACCGTTTCACCCTCGCCCTCAACCCCGAAGGGCTAAAGGCAATATACCTCTCTGTTGCACTTGCCATCGGGTTACCCCGCCCGGCTGTTAGCCGGCACCGTACCCTGTGGAGGGCGGACTTTCCTCCCTCTGCCGGAGCAGAGAGCGATCACCCGGTCAACCTAGACACACCCTTATTATAGGGGTCACGTCCTGCCGTGTGTAGGGCAACTCAGCCCGTGCGTGTGGTGGCAACTGCTGCAATCGTGACCAAAACGATGCCGATGACTTCTCGCTCGCCTAACGTTTCGTGCAGCACCACAAACCCGATCACCGCCGCCACGACCGGTTCTAAACTCGCCAGTAAGCCAAACACACGCGGCGTAAGATATTTTATCGCCGTAAAATCTGCGGCGAACGGGATGACCGATGATAGCAGCGCCACCACCAGCGCTGTAACAATTAACGCCGGATCAACCAGCACCTGCACCGCCCCGATGCCGCCAAACGGCAGCGCGATCACCGCCGCCACGCACATCGAAATCGCCAGCGAACTATGTCCTTCGATCAACCCGCTCACCCGCTTTGTCAGCAGGATATACAGCGCCCATGCCCCCGCGCACAAAAATGCCAGCAGCACACCTGTGCCATCCAGCGACACATTGGTAAACGGCGACAGCAGCAGGATACCCACCGCCACCAGCAGCGGGCCGCAAAAGGCAATCGCGACCGCCACGCCCAGCGGTATGCGGCTGATGGCGGCATAAAACAGCAGCATATTTGCGGCGATGACCGCGCCATACATGCCCATATACAGGTAAACTTCTCGGCTGTACCCGCGCCACTTCGGTCGCCAGATAAGCGTGAACACCACTGCCCCCACCAATGTACGGATAAACACCACCCCCGCCGTACCACTGGCATCAAACAACTGCTTGGCGAACGCCGCCCCAATCTGCACCGCCACAATACCGAACAGCACCAGCGCCCACGGTGCGCGGCTGACCCATGTTGGTGCAGCGGGTTGCAAATCAGATGTACTTTCTAAGCGTTCAGCCGGTGGGGTTGCGGTCATAGGCGGTCATAACTTTCTCGATAGTGCCAACAATCCCTCAACAATAGCTGTTCAACCCACGGCGCAGCAATAACCACCCATCCCGCAAGCCAGAGCCGAAGGTAGGCGAGGCATCGGTAAAAGACAATTTGGACTTTCGGCGCACAACGCTTAAAGTAGGGTAAGCGTCCGTTGCCAGCGTCCGTTGTTGCCCGTACAATGGGCGTGTTCACTATCTCAGGTGTCTATGAGCAGTTACCCCAACCAACGCCTACCCCTCGCTGTCCGCCTCCAACGTCAAGTCAACCAAACATGGCGCACCTTATTCGCGCCCGGTGACTGGCTCACCCTGATCATCGCGTTTGTCCTGCTGTTCATGCCCGTGATGGCACTTTCGGCAGCCGGTTGGCCGCTCGACTTGCGTACCATCGTGCCGGTAACGGCCTTCAGCCTTGCGTTCGGCTTCTTGCTCGCACGCAGCCAATATAACGAATTATTAGCGCTCATCCTCAGCGGTATCTATGGTGTCGCCTTTATCTTTCTCGTCGCCTCCATCAACGAACCCGGCGGCCTGTTAGAAGGCTTTAGCAGCGTCATCACACGCCTGCTGCAATGGGCGGTAGCTGCCGCGACAGGTGGGTTAAATCAGGACGAACTGATCTTCACCATGCTTGTGGGGCTGCTGTTCTGGTTCCTCGGTTACAACATCGCGTGGCATCTATTCCGTGTTGACCGCATCTGGCGTGTTATCCTGCCCCCCGGCTTGATTCTCGTCACCAACAGCCTGTACTACAGCGGCGAAGCCAACCTCGATATTTACCTGATTATTTTCATCTTCCTATCGCTCATGCTCGTCGCCCGTTCCAACCTCGACGCGCGGGCGTGGGAATGGTACACCAACGGCATGCGTGTCCCACGGGCGCTGCGTCAGCAGTTCTTGCGTGTGGGCGCGGTGCTGGCACTCATTGCCCTGCTAGTTGCTGGGGCGATTCAAGTGGATGATGTGCAGGAACGCCTCAATCGTTTCCGCGAATTTATGCAGTCCGAGCCGCTCACACAGCTCAGCGAACTCTGGAACCGCCTATTTTCCAGCGCCGAAACGCAGGGGCCAACCACCAGCGATTATTACGGTGGCGACTCGCTCCAACTCGGCGGGGCGATCAAACTCGGCGATCAAACCGTGTTCCTCGTGCAGGTGCCGCAGGGTCGCCGCTACTACTGGCGTTCACGTGTCCTCGATATTTACTCGAACGGACGCTGGTCACCGGGTTCGGATGTGCGTTTGACCGTCCCCGAAGCACCGCTTGAAGTCAAATACAACAGCGACGAACTCAACGCCCGTTCGCCAGTGCAGCAGCGCTTCACAATGGCTTTAAGCGCCTCGCGGCTGGTGTACACCGCCCCGCAGCCGCATATCGTCGATTTAGCCACCCGCGCTGATCTACTGTACATCATGAACAGCTCAGGCGAGCGTGACAGCATGAATATCTCGGTCGTGCGTCCGCTTCAGGTACTCAAGCAAGCCGACAACTACACAGTCAGCAGCTTAATGACCGACGCAACTGCCGCCCAACTCCGTGCCGCGCCAGCAAGTTATCCTGACTGGATGGTTCGCCTCTACCTCGAAGTACCGCCTTCCATCAGCGACAACACGCGCCAACTCGCCCAGCAAATTGTCACGGATGCGGCAGCCAACACGCCCTACGACCGCGCACGGGCTGTCGAAAGCTGGCTGCGTACCAACATCACCTATAACGAAGCCATTCCCCAACCCCCAACCGACCGCGATCCGGTGGAATGGGTGCTGTTCGACATCAAAGAAGGCTACTGTAATTACTACGCCTCAGCGATGGTGCTGATGCTGCGTACCCTCGGCATTCCGGCACGCATGGCTGCCGGCTTCGCGCAAGGCACATGGGACGACGCACAGGGCGCGTATCTAGTTAAAGAACGCGATGCGCATACATGGGTCGAAGTCTATTTCCCCGGTTACGGTTGGATCGAGTTCGAGCCGACCGCCGCGCAGTCACCGCTGAACCGTCAGGACGACGTGCCGCAGCCTGACCTGCCTACGCCCACCGCTGCCGCCACCGCGACACCGACCATCACGCCATCGCCAACACCGTCACCATCGCCCGACCCGTCAACACCGCAGCCGCAGGTCGCGCCGCAGTTCCCGACCTTTACCCCGTCGCCGACACCGACTGCCACACCGGTGATCGTGCCGACACAACCGCCACCCCTCACGCCGCAGCAGCCCGGTTTCCTGTCGGTGATATTAGGTGCGCTGGGTATGCTGCTGATCGGGCTGTTCGTTACCTTGCTGCTCGCTGGTGTAGGCGTATTCATTTACTGGTGGTGGGAATGGCGTGGAATGCGCGGCCTTAGCCCGATCACCCGCGCCTATTCGCGGCTGGAACGCTACATCAGCTTGCTCGGTATTCATTTTGGCAGCCAACAAACGCCGGAAGAACGCGGTCAGCAGATGTCACGCCGTTTGCCCAAAGCCGAAGCGCCGATCTCAACCATCACCGGCTTGTATACGGTAGAACGCTACAGCGGTCACCGCCCCAATTCGCCCGCACAAGCCGAGGTTCAGTCTGATATGGCGGACGAAGCATGGGTTGATACGCGCGGCAACATCATCCGCCGCTACCTGCGCCGCTTCATCCCATTTAGGCGCGATGACGACTAATCACAACGTAAAAAGCCGGATACGATAATGAACGTTATCCTATCCGGCTCGTTTAAAATGAGGCGTCATGGTGAGAAAACGTCTTATCCACATCCTCGGCGCATTACTCTTACTCTCACTGACCTGCATTACCGCGCTAATCATCTACAGCTTCGCTTATACCCGTTGGGGTCGCATCACAAACTTCGCACCACTGACCGAATACACAATTCCCGATACGAATTATCAGTTAATTGCAACCACCACCGAAAAACCATATGCAAAATATGTATTGCTATCAGACCCGCAGAACAACACCATCGACAAAATCAGGTTAGGGTTTGACCCACACATTACTTCATTCCAACATGGCGACCGTACCTATACCCTCCTTCGCTTCGACGGAGGTGGTTCCGATGGTGCTTACAATTATGTGATGCTGGGTGTTGACCCGCTGTGGATTGAGTACGCCCACGCTTGCAGCACACCCAAACTCGTTGGTAACACCCTCGAATTTTATGATCCCGCCCCTAACGCTCAACGCTGTGATTGGTTCCCCTTCGACTGGCGTGAATTTCCAATCATCAAGGTAGAACTTGATTAATAACCTAGCCTACCCCCCACAAACTTACGATCCCTAAATCGTTTGAAGCAGCTAGTAATGTACCTACTGAATTAAATGTTAAATTATGAAGAGGTTCGTTTATTCTTCGAAGAAGCTCACCGCTGGGAACATCCCATATCGTGACTTCTTCACCTGTAGATGTAATAAGTAATTCATTATTGGGGCTAAAAATCAGTTCACAAAAATTCAGCGGACAGCCTGTCGTAGTTACAGTTGGAACAATTACTTCACTTTGAAATATTTGAATAGTTTCACCATTTTTCATGTTCCAAATCCAAACATAACCTTGTGGACTCATTGAAGCAATTTGACTGGCATCAGAATTGAAAGTTAAATCAGCTATAGGCAAAACAAGTGAACCAACTTCAGAAATGGGTAACACTTGTTTTAATGCAAAATTTTTTAGATTAGATTCTTCATCCCATAATTCAATTTGATGAGCATAACCGATTGCAATAAGCCGATTATCCATCGGGCTAAATCGCACTTTTGATACCCATTGATAATTTGAAAAAGATAATAGCAACTGGGCTTGCTTTACCTTCCAAATTTGCGCCCTACTTTCCTCTCTTGACCATCCACCTGCGACAGCTAATTTCTCACCATCTAAGCTAAACTCTAAATTGTTAACGGGACCGAAGTTATCAACAAGATTGATATGACTTTTCTCTGTAAATGAAACCACTTCAATATTGTCTATTGGTGACTCAGTTCCACACTGGCACGCCATTTGATCAACATTTGGAGAAAATGCGACCTGTATAGGGTTATTAAGTTTCAAAACAAAATTTACATGATCATTTTCAATATTCCAACTAGATACATTACCACTCTTCTCAACAACAAATAAAGCATCATCGCTTGTGTTGAACGCAATATCCAATATTGAAGTATCAAGTGAAGTCAAAGTTGCAAGTTTAACAACATGATCAATGTTTTCTGCTGTAATTCTCTCTGCGCTGAATATGGAATTGGCAGTCAAAACAGTGGGATACGGCAAACTAAAAATAATGAGTAAAAACAGCCATACAACTTGAATTGAGATCATTAGCAATCCAACTTTCAAATCGTTTAGACAAACAGGTTATTCAAACATCACAAAATTGTAGTATCACCCAACAAATTAATCTGTACTAATGCTATACGTTCCGCATACTTTGTCTCAGATAGTTGAACTATCAGCTTTATCAAAATGTTTGAATCTACAAACCTTTTCTACCGTAAACCAACCATTCCCCAACCTTCTTAACACATCTGCTCACTCAAAATGGTTAATACCAACCGCGCTTAAAAGCTACCAAATGGTCTTCCAAATGGTCACCCTAAACCCCTCAATCGCTGTTATCCTGTTTATTGAGGCGAAACCAATCCCCTCCCTGTTACTACGGGCAGGGTTAGAGTGGGTTCTACTCATACAGCTTAACAACGACATTAGTTTTTGTAGGTCGCCTAAAATGACTACTTTGCAGCAAACGTTGCTATAGTCCCCTTGTGGGGCAGCGGCAGTCCACTCACTTCTTTGCTGCAAATCATTTGTTTTCTCTGGAAACTTGAAACTTGTCACTTGATACTAAAAACCGCGAATTGGCAATTTTGGCGGCGGCACACCAAAACACAATTTTCGCCAAATTTGCCAACCGCAGCTTTAAGAGACTGTTCTCACCGCCGCCGTAAGCCCTTGGCGATTCGTACCTCGCCTTTGCTTTTGACTGGAGACTAATAACTGATGACTGGCAACTAGAATCTAAGAACCGCATAGTTACCCATGCGGCTCTTAGCAGAAGGAGGTACTTCGGAATACAGCGTTTGGAGATCAGTAGAAGGTTGTGCTTCTTACTGATATGGTTACAGTATAGCGTCTTATCAGCCAACTTCATGGCGCGAATTAGCCAAAAAAACAGCACCAATTACTAGTAATGCTATACATGTGGCAGATCCACCTTGAAGCCTCTACGGGTAACACGCTGCTTAACCCATCATCATGCACAAATGAGGGCTTCACTCTGTTGGAATGCTGTCAAAACACTCTGTTAAACTTGTCTTAAATGAATAATTTGTAATGTTCTAGCAGCTTTACCGCTCAATACTCAAGGCAAAAATGCTTTTCAGCAATAATGACCAGCGGATTTTCACGGCTCATGTTAGAATATTCTCGCATTCAATAAACAATGCTTTTAATCAAGCACAGAGACTAAAGGAGCCGTTATGCGTCGCATAGTCGTAATTGTGGCCCTGCTGGCGTTTGTATTCGTCATCTCCAGCAGCGTGTTCGCCCAACCCAATCCGGGCGAAACTGCCCATGTTGTTCAACGGGGCGAAAATCTGTATCGTATATCGCTGAAGTATGGTGTCACGATGGCAACCATCGCACAGCGTAACGGCATTACAAATTATAATTTGATTTTTAGTGGTCAAACTTTATATATCCCTGCTGGCGGTGTGGTTGTCCCCACCGTAACCCCCAAGCCCGGCACAACCGCCGTTCCGCCAACACAGGCTCCTTCGACCGGAACCTATACCGTTAAGCGCGGTGACACGCTTGGCAGCATCGCTCGCCAATTTGGCACTACCATTCAGGCACTCGCAACCCTGAACAAAATCAGCAACCCGAACTTGATCTATACCGGTCAGGTACTTCAGGTTTCCGGTACCGCGCCTGTTCCGCAGCCGACTGCTGCCCCCGGTGCAACCGCAGTACCGCCGGGAAGCACACCCAGCGTTCCGGTCGCTGGCGGCTTTGAACTCGGTGGTCATGTGTTCAGCTTCTCCTACCCTGCACAGATGCGCGGCGCAGGTATGACATGGGCAAAGACTCAAATTCGTTGGGACGGCAGCGCCCCGCCGAGTGTCGCCCAGAGCGCCATTGATGCCGCCCGCAGCAAGGGCTTCAAGATTCTCTTGAGCATCGTCGGCAACCCCACACAGGCCAACCAGAGTGGGTACATCCAGAGTTTCGCCAACTTCCTCGGTGGTGTCGCCGCCCTGAACCCTGATGGTATCGAAGTCTGGAACGAACCGAACATCGACCGTGAATGGCCGGCTGGCAGCATCAGTGGTTCCAGCTATACCCAGATGCTTTCCGCCGCATACACCGCCATCAAACGTGCAAACGGTAATGTGCTGGTCATCAGCGGTGCGCCTGCGCCGACCGGCTTCTTCGGTGGCAAGTGCGCGACCGGCGGCTGCGATGATGACATCTTCTTGCGCCAGATGGCACAGGCTGGTGCAGCCAACTCGATGGACTGCGTTGGTATCCACTACAACGAAGGTATCCTTTCGCCCAGCCGTACCAGTGGTGACCCGCGTGGCAGCTCCAGCCACTACACCCGTTACTATCAGGCGATGGTCAACCTGTACAGCAGCATCTTCCCAAGCAAGCCGCTCTGCTTCACCGAAATCGGTTACCTCTCGCCCGAAGGTTTGGGGCCGCTGCCGGGTGGCTTTAGCTGGGCTGCCAACGTAACCGCGCAGGATCAGGCTGTATGGCTGGCAGAAGCCGTCACCCTCGCGAAGAACAGCCGCCGTGTGCGCTTGTTCATCGTCTGGAATGTTGACTCGACCACCTACGCCGCCGACCCGCAAGCTGGTTACGCCCTCATCCGCCCGAACAACACCTGCAACGCCTGCGTCACGCTCGGCGCGGCGATGGGTGTGAAGTAATCACCTAATCAAAAAGGCGCACCTTTACAAGTGCGCCTCAGAAAGATGAAATAGGGACATATAAGCACGTCCCTATTTTTTTATCTGGCTTAACTGTTCGCAGTACGGAACATGCGCGAAGACCACAGGCTAAAAACCACAACCATGACGAACATCAAGCCAAAAGCCGGAACAATCGACGGATCGCCCAGCGTACCAGCGAAAATGGCGCGGGTGGCATCCACCACATGACTAAAAGGGTTGAAGGTCGCAATCGTTTTGATGATGGCTGGCGCAAAGGTCAACGGGAGATAAATGCCAGAAAGCAGGAGCAGGGGTTGAATTAAGAAGTTGAGCAGTGCCGACACCCCGCCTTCATCGCGAATGAGCAGCGCTACGCCATAAGACATAGCTGCCATACCCATGCCAATTAATGATACCAACGCGAAGGCCAGCACAATCCCCGTGATCTCGACGCGCACGCCCATCGCAAACGCTACAATTTGCAGCAGGGTAATCTGGACGATTAGCAGCAGGACATCCACCAGCACCGGCCCAAGCAGCAGCGCAAAGCGGCTGACGGGTGTTACGCGAAAGCGCTCGACCACACCGGTTCTTAGGTCGTCAATGAGCTTAAAGCCGGCAAAGGCTGGCCCGATCATCGCCATCATGGCGAGTAAACCGGGGGTAAACGATTGAATAGCGTTTCCGCCGGGAATCATGCCATCGAGCAACGGCGCGAACAACAGCATGTACAGCAGCGGCTGCACCAACCCAACAATCAGCCACACACTGTTACGCAGCGACACTTGCAAGGTGCGTCCGAACACGAGGCGGGTGTCGCGAATGAGTTTAAACATAATGAGTTTGCTTTCCTTATAGTCTGATTGTGTTAGTTAGCGCTGGTTTCACGCAGGCTGCGTCCGGTCTGGCGCAGGAAAACATCATCAAGCGATGGGCGAGCCAGCGATACCTTGCTGACCTTCAGCCCCTCACTGTCCATTAGGCGCAAAATTGCGGGCAGCGTTTCTTCACCACGTTCGACATAAAGCTGAAACGCATCTGCGCCGTCAAGAATTTCGCGGACATAGGTTTGGCTGCGTAATACGCTGAATGCGCGTTCCTTCTCACCATTCTGGGCGATCACACCGAGCGTCACCACATCACCGGCAATCTGCTGTTTGAGCGAATTCGGTGTGCCTTCCGATACAATCTTTCCACCGTCCATAATCGCTAAACGGTCAGCCAGAGCATCAGCTTCGTCCAAATAATGCGTGGTCAGGAATACAGTCGTGCCGTTTTCACGCAGCTTACGCACTTCTTCCCACAAATGCGCGCGGCTTTGCGGGTCAAGGCCAGTCGTCGGCTCATCTAAAAACAGCAAATCTGGTTTATTCACCATGCCCAACGCGAGATCCAGCCGACGCTTCTGCCCACCGGAATAGGTCTTTGCCAATCGGGTCGCAAACGTATCGAGTTGCAGGGTTTGGATGAGTTCATCCGTGCGCTGCTTGGCATTCTGTTTGCTCATTCCATATAGCTGGGCTTGCAGCATCAGGTTTTCAACCGCGCTCGAATGCGTATCGGCACCACCTGCTTGGCTGACATAACCGATCTTCTCGCGAATCTTACCCGCGTGGGTCTGCAAATCGAAGCCAACTACCTTGGCCTCGCCGCTGGTGGGTTGCAGCAAGGTCGAAAGCATCCTCAGAGTTGTTGTCTTACCCGCGCCATTCGGCCCAAGGAACCCGAATATTTCGCCCTTCTCGACCTTCATGCTTACGCCTTGAACAGCCTCGACAAGCTGCCCCTTGCCCTTACCTTCGCGGCTTTTAAAGCTCTTCCGTAAATCGTGCGTTTCAATGATGTTCATTGCGCTTTCCCCCTCCTTTTTTGACGTTCTAGACCTACTAACGAGTCTTGATATGGGATTGTTCAAATCCTGTTTGTGGTTCTCTATTGATAAGGATAAGCATGGTTTAGGACATCCTACGCCCTATACAAACAAAATGACCTGAATCAAAAAGTAGACCCAAAGGTCTACTCTTCTAAAAACACAAATGGGGTTACTTAATCGCCGTTGGCTTCCAAACTGATGGGTTTCGTGACCACGCGGAAATTCTGATGTTCACGACGAAGCGGAATGGTAAAAGCGAACGTACTCCCTCTGCCCATCTGACTATCGACCATCAACCTGCCACCGTGGGCTTCAACCAAGTGGCGCGAAATCGACAAACCGAGTCCGGTACCCTCGATGCTCATGCCCTTTACACGGTCAGCCCGTTCAAACGGCTGGAATAGCTGCTGCATCTCGTTCGGCGCAATCCCAATACCCGTATCCGTAATCGCAAATTCGATCACATCATCATTCAAGTTAATGCTTAGGGTAATGCTGCCGAACTGTGTAAATTTGACGGCATTGCTGAGTAAGTTCGTGAGCACCTGCCGAATGCGGCGCGAATCCATCGGCACTAAGGGCAGATCATCCGGTATTTGGGCTTCCAACGTGACGGGTGCTTTCTTCGCGTCGATCAACATCACTGCCGAGTCGAGCGCATCTTCCAGTACAGGACGCAAGTCTGCCATGATGACTGTCAGTTCCATCTCGCCGGCTTCAATCTTGCTCACGTCTAGCAGGTCATTAATGAGCGACAGTAGATGTTCCGAACTGCGGATCGTCTGGTCGAGGCGGCTTTTTTGCTCAGCCGTCACATTACCAAACATACCAATCCGCATGAAATCAAGGTTGTTGATAATCAGGTTCAAAGGGGTACGCAGTTCATGCGTCACGCTGGCGAGGAAGCGCGTTTTGACGCTGTTAGCACGTTCAGCTTCGTCTGTGGCGGCTTCACGTTGAATGTACAACTGGGCGTTACGCACAATTGGCGATACGAGGTTAGCAAACAACAGCAGCAGCCGTTCATCCGGTTTGCTGAACACGACCGCGTCCTCACCACGCCCGACCATTACCGCACCAATCGGTTTGTTGAACAGCATCAGTGGTGCCGCCATACCACGCTCCACACCCGACTCTAAATACTCGGCCAAATGCTGCGGCCAACGGGCATAATCATCCACGATGACTAAGCGACCTTCACGGGTTGCCGCCCCTGCCAAGCCTTCGTTTACATCAATAATCGTGTTGAGATAAGACGTATCCCCCGTGCTGGATACCAGTTGGAGATGCTCTTTACTCCCGGTCAGCAGCCATACTGCGCAGTAGTTCGCGTCTAGGAGTTGCAGCAGGTTATTCGTCAACTGCTGCAACACGGCATCTAATCGATAGTCACTCACCACCGCTAATGAGGCATCATAAACCGCTTGCAGTTCATTAGCGTTAGCCTGCGCGATTTTTTGCGCTAACGCCAGTTCCTCGGTGCGCTGACCGACCCGCTTTTCGAGCGTTTGGCTCCACATCGAAAGCTGCTGGTAGGAGTAGGAAAGATGGCGCTTCATATCTTCCATCGCGTTGGCGAGTCGTCCGATCTCATCCTTTTGATCTTGGAAGGCAATTCCATAGCGCAGGTCGCCACCACCAATGTGCTGTGCTGCTGTACCCAGCGTTGCCAGCGGCAGCGACACTGTACGGTTGACAAAGGAATACACCACCCACGACAGCAAGATCATACCGAAAGCGGTGACGAGCGCCATTTCGACGATACTGCGGTTCAACGGGTTTTGCAGAAGCGATGAGGGTACGACACTCACCAACCGCCAACCGGTTTGCGGTAAACGGTTGATCAGCACAATTGATTGTTTTTGTGCATCGAACGGGTCAGTGCCTAAATAGAACTGGCCCTCATTCGGCTCGGCATCCTCCCACAACTGCGAAATTTCCGGTTTAGCAAGGAATGACGACAACAATTGTGTACTATCGGCCTGCGGCATACTGGAATAGAAGTCATGGCTTCCGGCCAGCGTACTCTGCTCATTAAAAAGCAAGCTGTAGCCGCCCCAATCTTTCATATCGATGGTCTTATCCATAACGCGTGATAAGGTAGCTTCAGAAATATCGACCCATACCGCGCCGGTATATGTAGTGCCGGGGCCAGTATACGGCACTGCATAAGAAACCACCGGCTGAATGGACGACGGGTCAAATGGCTGCCCCTGTTCACGCCAGCGTTCCTTACCTTCGCTAATTGCTTGCAAAAACCATGTATCTGGCGGAATATCACTGTTGAAATACTGCTGAACAATCGCACTTCGCAGAGGAAGCACCGGCGGGTTGAAAATGACAATTTGATGGTTATCACCCTTAAAACCATAAACATTAATACGCCGGACAATGCTGTTGGTATCCGCCAGCGCATTACTCGCCATCTGCCACACTTGCGAAAGCGGCGCAACCGGCTGACCAGCCAGAGCCGCCGCAAAGTTACGTGCGGTTACAGCAGCGGTTTGCAACTGACCATCAAGGGCATTGGCGAACACCTGATTCGAGTTCACAAATGCATCTTCGGACTCGCGCCGTAAGCTGGTCGAGTACGCGCTGAGTGCAATGATCGCGACGATGACAACGGTCGGGATGGAGATCATCAAGATAATCTGCACTAACCGACGGCGTATGCTCCAATCAGCAGAAAATAATTTCATTGGTGGTTCCTCATTACGATACTTGTAATTGTAATGTGGAATTGCATAATCACAGTGCAGATAGTGTTGTGATTGAGTTTAGTTTTGGTTAGTGCGCCAAACTATTTACCTATCGAATGGTTACGGGACAGGCTGTTGTCTCCGGTACGCCCGTTGTATAATCTTGCAATATATTGAAATGTGGGGGCGGGAGCAGGGTGTGCCAATCCTAAAAGCCGGTCAACTTGATATTATCAGCCACAGCGCAGAGCAAACACAGCGGCTTGGGTCGCGGTTGGGTGGTTTGCTGATGCCCGGTGATATTATTTGCCTCTCCGGCGATATGGGCGCGGGTAAAACGATGTTTTCGGTGGGCATCGGCAAAGGCTGGGGTTCAAAAACACCACTAACCAGCCCGACTTTCAACCTCGTGCATGACCACACCCGCGCGGCGGACTCGCACCATCTCTATCATTTGGATTGCTACCGGCTGGAAAACCCCAGCGACGCCGACAGCATTGGCATTGATGAAGTCCTGAGCGGGCGCGGCGCGGTTATTCTTGAATGGCCGGAAAATATAGTCAGCGTCCTACCCAAACAAAGGCTGTGGATTGAAATACGGGTCGTCGAACCAACACGCCGCAACTTCGCCTTTCTCGCGGAAGGCAAGCGCTACGAGGACTTAATCGCCAAGTTCCGCGAATTCACTTTTGGTGTATAAACGATCATCATCCGCGTGGCATCATTGGTAACATGATGCTGCTCATGAAGCTAGATAAAGATTAATTATGCTGCTTGCATTGGATACTGCTACTCAACTCATCAGCCTTGCTTTGTATGACGGGCAAAATCTGCTTGCAGAACAAACATGGCATACCGCATTTAACCACAGCAGCCAGCTTGCCCCAACATTGCAGGTCTTACTCGACCGCGCTGGTGTGAGCAGCAACGACCTGACGGCGATGGCGGTGTGCATCGGCCCCGGTTCTTATTCTGGTTTGCGAGTTGGGGTGTCTTTTGCCAAAGGGCTTGCAGCAGTTCATCACCTCCCATTGGTGGGTATCTCGGCGCTCGATATTATCGCGGCAGCCCAGCCCCACTATGCCAACGGGTTGATCGTGGTTGTGCAGGCGGGGCGCGAACGCATTATCGTCGGGCGTTACCAATGGCGCAAAGGTCACTGGGCACCACGCGGCGATGTACAGCTCATGGCATGGGACACACTGCTGGAAAGCGTCGACGGACCGGCTCACATCACGGGGGAAATCAGTGCAGCAGGCCACAGTATCCTGCAAGAAGCCCAACAAAAAGAAGTCCCGATCAATATCGTTCCGGCAGCGTTCCGGTTACGCCGTGCAGGGTTTTTAGCGCAAGAAGCATGGGAACGATACAAAGCCGAACCAACAGCGTTTGATGCAGCCCAACTTGTACCCTTTTACATCAAGACTCAGGATGTCCCCGAAACCTAACCTGCTGTTACGTTATATGTCGACAGCCGATTTACCATACGTGATGGAAATCGATCGGCTCTCGTTTGAGATTCCGTGGTCAGAGAAATCTTACCGCTATGAAATGAATGAGTCCGAGCAAAGTTTCATGGTCGTACTTGAATGGTATCAAGAACGAACGGTGACCCGTTTACAAAAATTACTCCACATTCAACCCTTCGCCGAGCGGCGTGTCGTCGGTTACGGCGGCATGTGGTTCATTAGCGGCGAGGCGCACATCAGCAGTATCGCGGTTCACCCCCGTGGTCGCGGGCGCGGCTGGGGCGAAATCTTGCTGGCGGGAATGGTCAGACGGGGGTTGATGTTGAGCGCCGAAGAAGTGGCACTGGAAGTACGGATTAGCAATCACCGCGCTCAAAATTTATACCGCAAATACGAGTTCAAAACGGTTGAAATCAAGCCTCGCTACTACCGCAACAACAATGAAGATGCGTTCGATATGCGCATGAATGTGCTTGATGCAGCCGTTTGTTCACGCTTCGAGGAGCGTTATAGTTCGTTGTTTGCCGCGTTCCAGCTTAGTGACCACTTCAGTGACTTTTCACCACCACGCAACACCCCCAAACCCTAAACAGCATCCTCACGCACGGCAATATGGTCGATCAGTTCACGCAGGATGGTTTCGCTGTCGTAGTGGTACTGCCACGCCGGATAATGCTGCTGGAACTTGCGCACATCACTGACATACCAGATGTGGTCGCCACTGCGAGCTTGATCGGTGAGTGTGTAGTCAAGCTGATAGCCACCGATTTCGCGGATCATGCGAATAGCTTCAAGCATCGAGACATTCGAGTGACGCGAGCCGCCCATGTTGTAGACCTCACCCACACGAGGGTTTTGGAAGAAGTGCCAGAAGGCTTCCACCAAATCCTTACTGTGGATGTTATCGCGCACCTGCTTACCCTTGTAGCCGAAAATCGTGTAATGCTGCCCGCGAACCGCCCGCAGTGTGAGGAACGCGAGGAAACCATGCAGTTCTGCGCCGCTGTGGGCTGGCCCTGTGAGGCAGCCACCGCGAAACAAACCCGTTTTCAGCTCGAAGTACCGACCGTATTCCTGCACCAGCACATCAGCCGCAACTTTGCTGGCACCAAAAAGGCTGTGCTTGGACTTGTCGATGCTCATGCTTTCGTCGATACCGTGCTGGGCGAAAGCGTGGGTGGGGTCAACCTCCCAGCGCTCGTCCAGTTCAACCAGCGGCAGAGTGTTCGGCGTGTCCCCATAAACCTTGTTGGTGCTGGTGAAAATGAAAACCGCGTTGGGGCAGTAACGGCGGGTGGCTTCGAGCATATTCAAGGTGCCGTTGGCATTGATGGTGAAGTCGGTAAAGGGTTCACGGGCTGCCCAATCGTGCGAAGGCTGGGCAGCGGCATGGACGACCAACACGATTTCCCCCGCGTAACGGGCAAATACCTGCTCGATCTGGGCGAAGTCGCGAATATCGTAGTTAAAGTGTTGGTAACGGGGTAGTTGGTTGATAAGCTGTTCACGGTTCCATGAGGTGCTGGCCTCATTACCAAAGAAATAGGCGCGCATGTCGTTATCAATGCCCACCACATCATAGCCTTCGGCATGAAAGCGTTTGACCGTTTCACTACCAATTAACCCAGCCGAACCTGTTACGACCACTATCGCCATACGTACTCATTTCTCACCGACATAGGCGAACAACACGCAGCGCCTATGTCCTAACTTTGAATATGCTTACAGGGGTAATACTTTTTCCCAGAAGGTCGTTAGATCGTCCAGCAGATAATCCGGCCCGGTCTCGGCCAACTCGGTTTGGGAAGTCGCATAACCGGTTTTCACACCAACCGCGACCGCACCCAAGGCACGGGCACAAGCAATATCTGCAGGGGTATCACCGATCACAATCACCTGCTCCGGCGCGATTTTATGACCGGTCAATTTTTCGGCACGGGCGACCGCCAGCGCGGGCAGCGCGTTACGATCCGGTGACTCGCTCCCATAGGCCCCCACGACAAACCACTCAGGGTCAAAACCGCCAGCCCGCAGCTTAATCGGGGCGATTGATGAGGTATTACCCGTGACCAAGCCTTGTAAGGGTTTACCACGACGGCGCAGTTCAGTGACCAGCGCATGAGCACCGGGGCATTGTTCGACGGTGTAATCAGCAATGATGCGCGTCATATGCGTGGCAGCAGCTTGTTCATAGGCGGGCATCAGCTCTTCGATCATGACTTCAGTGATGCCATGAACGGGCAGCAGTTCGAGCAAGGTGCGCCAGTCGGTCTTACCGCCGAAATAATGGTTATCAAGACCGATATCGGTTTTAAAGATTTCGAGCATCGCCAAGCGGGTCGTTTCGCGTCCGACTCCTTTGGGCATCAACAGCGTACCATCAATGTCCCAAAGAATGAGTTCAATGTCATGGGGATCAGTAATCAACGGCAAAATGAGGCTACTTTCTCATGGCTGGACTTTCCCCAATCTTAATACAGCCCATCCGTCATGAGAATATCCGGTTTAGGAGAACGGAATGGTCTAAGACCATTCCCTACGAGAAATCAGTTATATACCCTGTATTCAATGTTAATCGGCATCATGCCGTTATCAGTGACACGAGGTTGGATGTGCGAAAAAATGGCTAACCTTTGATTAGGAGTTTGACGAGTTGGTCAAGCTGCTCACCGGATTCATCAACCAACTGCTCCCCTAACAACTTCAGCACACGAATATTGGTGCGGCTGGCATCGTCCATATCATCCATGCCTTCATTGAGGCGGGTTTGAAAACGGAAGTAGCGTTTCTTGCTGCCTGAATTCGCCCCTAAAATGGTACGCATCTGGTAATCAACCGTTTCGCTGTTGCCATCCATCAAGACACTGATGATGGGGATGACCCATTGGGCAGCACCCCAACTTTTCGCCTCATCATAGGGCAAGCGGCGCGTGAGAACACCCGTACCAAGCGACACAACCAGCACATCCGAGGGCCGAGGGTCGGCAGACATCGCATCCACATAGGCGCACATGGAGGGGTTATTGGCAAAGACACCGCCATCGACTAATGAATAATAATCCGTTGTTTGTTCGACATCAATTTTATTGGGTTCGAAGTAAGTGGGCGCGGCAGAGGTGGAACGCGCGACCTGCCACATGGGGAAGTCGTAGGTTTTGGGATCGAGGCGGGCGCGGGAACTGCGGAAAAACCACGGTGAACGACGTTCGATTTCGTAGCCGGTAATCATCACATCGTTGAGGGATTGTCGAAGGCGAGCATCACCAAACGTTTCTTTGAGCACGGCCTCGACCGAATTACTGGGGTAACGTTCGTCGGTGATGCCATTCAGCGAGGTGACACGCTTCCACGGCGAACGGGCGAAGATGCGACTGCCCTGTTCTTCATAGAGGCGGATACCATCAGCGGCGGAGTAACGTGGCTTGGTCGGGTCAACTTCATCGGGACAGGTGACACCGAGGGTGAGGACACCACCGGTTGATGTACCTGCGATGAGATCAAACAACTGCGAAATCGGCTTACCTGTGCGTTTTTCAATTTCGGCCATGACCATACCGGGGATAATCCCCCGAATACCACCACCATCAATCGAGAGGATTTTGAAAAGCTTCGCCACAGTTTAGCCTCCTGATAAAAGAACGCTTGTTAAGGGAGTATAGCATGTACAGCTTTTAGCGGCTGACTGATGCTTATATCTAATGTCGGCTCGATGACGATTGTTGCTAATTTAGTCGCCAGCTTAAAAAAGGCGAAATGCCATCGCACGGGAGGCTTCGCACAGTACACCAGAAAAGTAGCGGTAGGCCAAGGGTTACGGCAGCGGTGGTGGTGGTGAAGTGATCAGTTACCCGTTTTCAGTTCAAGACAAAAGCGAATGCACAACAAGCGAAATATGCGGCAAAAGCAGCAAATGCGGCGCGAACAAAGAGTCAATTCGGCAGATTGCTCGGCTGATCTTGCTGCAAACTGGTAATAGGACTGCTGCTGCAACGTTTGCTGCAAAGTAGTTGTTAGCCTACAGTCGCCAGCCCCACGAGAGGCTTCGCACTTGACAGTCCAATGCACAAGAGGTGGTTATTAAGCTGCGTGTGGGTATAGCCCCAATCCCAACCCTTCCCTGTGAACAGCATAACCGAAGTAAAAGGGTTTAGGGTGACCATTTGGAAGAACATTTGGTAGCTTTTAAGCGGGGTTGGCGTTAACCATTTTGAGGGAGCAGGTGTGTTAAGGAGGTTGGGGGATGGTTGGTTTTTGGTAGAAAAGGTTTGTGAATTCTAACCTTCGTGAGATGTAGTGTGGGTTTAAGTGGTGGTCGAATGAGGGACACGCGGATGCAGCGCGCTGCGTCCCTACATCGTGAAGCTATTTATTTTTGAGCATTTATCATGATCGCACACCAAGTAACCAACTCCTGTAAGGATGCTCATTTAAAGCCGGAGTTTACACTTTAGGCGGTTTTTCGTGCGCGAGAAACCAGTCATAAAGTTCAGGGTTGCTGTAGGTGGCTGTCCATGAGTCATGATACAGGTCAGGGTACAGGGTTAGTTTGACATCACCACCTGCTTTTTGAAGGGCGCTGACCATATCTTTGGAACGATGGGGAAAGACGACATCATCCAACTCGCCGTGAAATGCCCACACCGGCACATCTTTAAGACCAACACCTTCGGATGCGACCCCGCCGCCGCAAATCGGGGCGACTGCCGCAAACAGATTGGGATACGCCGCACCTAGATTCCACGAGCCATAACCGCCCATACTGAGTCCAGTGAGATAGACGCGGGAAGGGTCAACCGGATAATCGGTGATAATGGTTTCGGTGAGGGACTTGAGCGATTCGGTATGGAGCGTCCACCATGAGTAGCGCGGGCATTGGGGCGAGACGATGATGAACGGGAGGTCTTTACCCGCTTCCAGCATTTGGGGCAGCCCTGTCACTTTCAGAATATCCAAGTCGGTCACATTGTCACCGCGTTCACCAAAGCCGTGTAAGAACAAGATCATCGGCCAGCGTTTGGTGGTGTCATTCGCGTCGTAGCCGGATGGGAGGTGGAGCAAGTAATTGAGGATGGGACGCTGCGTGAGTTTGGAAGTGAGGGTGTGTGGCTGCTGCATGGTGTTTCCCGGTGAATAAAGATTAATAGAAGTTCGATCAATTTGTGTGGCAATTAAGCAGAGAACGAGGCATCCACAGGAGGCTACGCACCGCCTCATCCCTAGAGATGTCGATACTCATTTATGACGACAGCGGGAGCCAGAAGCCGAATTGACTGCCAACGCCTTCTTCGCTCTCGACCCACACTTTGCCCTGATGCCGCTCGATGACGGTTTTGACGAGGCTCAGCCCTACCCCTGAGCCATCAATATGCTCGGTGCCAGCCTGCTTGGCACGGTAGAAGGACGTGAACAACCGGGGCAAGTGTTCAGGGCCGATGCCCACACCGTTGTCCTCGACCACGAAGTATAGGGCAGTACCACGGCTGAAGGCGCGCACGATAATTTGACCATTGTCAGGGGTGTATTTTACCGCGTTGCTGACCAAGTTTTCCATCGCCTCGCGGATCATGATGGGGTCTGCAACGATCTGTTCGGGCAAGTCGTGGAAGTCAATCAACAACTGTTGATTCTTTTGCACGGCACCGGGTTGGGAATGTTCAATAATGGTTGCAAGCAGCGTTTCGACCACAATTGGCTGGTAGAGTTCCAGCGGCGAGGACTGAATACGTTCAATCCGCAGCAGGTCGGTCAGCAGGTTATCCATGCGGGTGGTGGTACGGCGCACCGCTTCGAGATAGCCGAGCAAATTGGGCATATCCGGCGGTATATCCATCTCGATGACATCACAATAACCAGTGATGAGCGCCAGTGGGCTGCGCAGGTCATGCGAGGCCATCCGAAGCATATCGTTTTTGAAGCGGTCAAGTTCAATGAGGGTGGTGACATCGTGCATCATGACCACGAAACCCGACTCACCCTGCATCGGGTTTTCCCACACGGACATCAACACATCGAAGTGCAGGTTACGCTGTTCGGAATGAGCTTTAAACAACCAGTGTGTTTCGCCGCGCGGGGGGTCATCTATGATACTCAGAATGCGGGTGAAGGCGCTATCGGCCTGCACGGTATCGACCAATTTACGCCCGCTCTTTAAGCGAACGTCGGACTCCTCGAAATAACGTTCGGCAGCCGCGTTCATCATCTGCACGCGCCCTGAACGATCCAGCACCAGCATGGGGTTATTGACGGCGTGCAACACAGCCTGAAATTGATGACGACCGGAACGCACATGATTTTCGAGGCGGGCGTTGTGAACCGCAACTGCTGACTGGTTCATGGTGATCTGCACAAGGCGCAGATGATTTTCGGTGAAGTGTTCCGGTTTGGGGTGCAGGAGGAGGAGTACCGCCATCATATCCTGATTGCAGATGAGCGGCACGGCAAGCGCGGACTGGGCATCGCGCAGTTCGTCGCCAAAGACATAACGGCGGTCGTCCATCATCACATCGCGCACCAGCAAGCCGCTGCGTTCCTGCGCGACAAGGCCGGGTAAGCCGCTTTCTAGGCCGCCGACACTGGCGGAAAAGATGGTGTCGGGGTCAAGCCGGTCGGTCTGGAAGATATTACGCCAGTCGAGTTCGTAATTCGGGTGCAAGAAAAGGTGAGCGCGGGTTGCCCCAACAGCATTCGCCACCAGCCGAATCACCCTCCCCAACACACGCTGCATGTCGAAATGGGTGAGCAACTGCGAGACTTCGGCCAGCAGTTCTAAATCGGAAGATGGGTCAAGGCGGCGGAGCATTCGGCTAGACATAAGGCTGTATTAATTAGTGTAGATACACAAAAGTGTCCGGCAATAAAACAGAATTACACAATACATTATCAAGAAGCCAAATTTCCTTGATATACGTTACTATAACACACAAGTAGAAGCCATTCACTGCTTTAACCTTAAGGTTCGTATTAAGCAGCGAAATATCCGTTGTTGTGGCGGGAAAAGCTTAAAAAGTTAGAGGCATAAAGGGCACACAGCCGTGTGCCCCACAAAAATGCGGTGTAAGCCGACGATTACAAGACAGCAGGGTTACTCAGCAAGCCGGTGAGCAACTTGATACAGGCTTCGAGGTCGTTACTATCCACGGTTTCGCTGGTGGTGTGGACATAACGGCAGGGAATGGAGATGCAGCCACTGGGGACACCGGCGCGGGTGATCTGGATACCGGCAGCGTCGGTCGAGCCGAGGGTCAGCAGTTCTTTCTGGTACGGGATGCCGTCCGCTTCGGCCTGCTTGACCATCCAATTGACAACGGCAGGTGGAACGACGTGGCGGCTGTCGTGGACTTTGATGGCCGCGCCACCGCCAAGCTTAACATCCATCTTAGCGTTCTTGATAGTGTCACCGGTCGCAGTCACATCAAGAGCGATGGCGATGTCGGGGGCGATGCCGAAAGCGGCAGGCCCGGCACCGCGCAAACCGACTTCTTCCTGCACGGTAAAGACGAAGTAGATTTCGTTCGCTAATTTTTTCTTCTTGGCTTTCTTGAGGCGGCGCATGGCTTCAATAGCAACCACGCATCCGATCCGGTCATCCATCGACTTGGAGATAAGGCGTGTGCCGCGCTGCTCGAAGGTGCGCCAGAAGGTGGCGGGACTGCCAACCTCTACAAGATTGTTCCCGTTACCGTCGCTCACATCAATAAAGAATTCGTCGAGGTCGGGGGCGGTGGTACGAGCGGCACCGAACATCTCGGGTGCGGCTATAACGCCAGTAACGCCGTTCTCAAAGCGAACGCGATGACCTAGCAGCGTGGTCGCTAATACGCCACCGATGTTGGTGAAGCGCATGTAACCGCTGTTGGGTTCAACATAATTCGCCATGACACCGATTTCATCCATGTGGGCGGCAACCATGACCTTCGGGCCACCTTTGCCTACACGGCAGATCAGGTTGCCGAGTGGGTCAACGGTAATTTCGTCAGCGAGGTCGGCGACTTCGGCGCGGATGATTTCGCGAACCTGATGTTCGTAGCCCGAAGGCCCCCACGCTTCCACCAGTTTACGGATAAGTTCGATCATTCAATCACTCCCTTAACACGAGAATTTAGACGTTCATTTCGTTCATCACACGGAGGAGGCACGCCTCTTCCCCAAGTAAACACATCAAGCAGGTGATAGTCTATTTAGCCCAATATCTTTCAATTTCATCTAGTTCACGAATACGATATTCCACAGATTGCTTTTTACTTTTAACCTGCTGTTTTAAGGTGTCAAGATTACCCAATTTATTCTTGACAAGTAAGCGTAAGGCAATAATGTCAAGATCATCTGCATGATATGGAAACTGGGCATATCGCATTAATACAGTTTCCAACGTTACAACCGTTTCTCGATCCCACTTGCTTACCAGTTCTATCAGTATCCAATAAATCCAATCCTCATCATTGCCATTCAATATTTCCGCGATATGAGGAACAAGCGGTTTACCGATAGAAACTAAAAATTCAGAAATCGTTCGAGAACCCGGCCAATTCATATCCTGCAACCAATACAATAATTCAGATAAATTATCAGCAACAGCGGGATAGCCTAATGCAACGATCATATTTGCTTGGCTTTCCCATAGAGATTTATCACCTGTTGGTGTCATTGAACTTAGACTCATAAGCTCATCCTGCTGATCGCATGAGGGTCAGCGGGAACTGCACATTAAGCCGCTTGACCGCCACACGCAGGCTGACGATGGGCGGCACACCCAGCGCTTGCAGTTGGTCGGCGTGGCGCAGGATGTTGCGGTCGCCCGTGACGAGCAGCATTTCATGCCCCTGCCGTGCGATCACCCAAGCGGTATCAACGATTTGCGCGTCAAGGCTATCGCCGTTTTTGCGATGCCCCAGCACACTTGTGATCTGCGACAGTAAGCTATCCGCGGCAACCTCGTTCGACACCACACGCTCCGGCGGCAGACCGAGCACTGCCAATTCCGCGACAAGCCCTTCCAACGTGCGCCCCTGCTCTTGACCACTCACTGCCGAAACGCACAACTGAACATAACCAGCGTGATCCCAATCGAGCAGTTGGCGCGTCAATCCCGCCTCCGCATTCCCCGTGGGGTGCAGCAGGTGGATGAGCACGTTGGTATCGATCAACAGGTTAATCACGCCGTTCCCCTACGCCCGCACTGCTTCCCACTTGATGTCCTTCAACACCGCTTGAATCAACTTCAGCGTGTTAGCGTAGTCGTCGCGGTTGAGGTAGGTGTTGGGCGCGTGGATATAACGACAGGGCATCGAAATCACCGCCGAGGGAATACCCGCGTTGGCACGGTGAATTGCACCTGCGTCCGTGCCGCCACCCAGCGAGGTTTTAAGCTGATACGGGATTTTGTTCTTCTCGGCGGTCGAGCGCAAGAAACCCAGCAGTTGCGGCGGCACGATCAGCGAGCTATCCATCACCGTCAACGCGGGGCCATCACCCAAGCGGCAAACGGCGTTCGGCGAGATGGTGTCGTCTACTTCGGCAATCGGGTTGGGAATATCGTTGGCAGTCGTGCCTTCCAACGCGAAACCGACATCGGGGTTCAAACGCTGCGCCGCGACCTTCGCCCCGCGCAAGCCGAGTTCTTCCTGCACGGTAAAGGCTGCCAGCACATCGACCGGATAGGGGCCACCCTGCAAAATATCAACGAGCAGTGAACAGCCAACGCGGTCATCGAAGGCTTTACCGCGCAGCATCTTCTCGCCAATTTCCATATATTGGCTGTCGAAGGCGATGCGGTCGCCGACCTTCACCTTGCCGCCAACTTCATCCTTGCTGCTGCCGCCGATGTCGATGCGCAGATCAGACAATTTGACCGCGTTATTGTTACCACCGGACTTGTGAATCGGTGTCCAGATGACAACACCCGTCACCTGTTCTTTGCCAATTTTCACCCGCAGCGACGGAACCATACGCTCGTCGATGCCGCCGACGTTGGTGAATTTAATCAGGCCGTCACTGCCGATAGCCGTGACCATGAAACCGATCTCGTCCATGTGGGCATCGAGCATGACGCGCGGACGGTTTTTGCCCGTGCCTTTTTTAATGGCAGTGACGTTGCCCATCGCGTCGATGGTGATATCGGTCACATGCCCTTCTATCGCCTTGAGGATAATCTCGCGGACGGCATCTTCGTTACCGGAAACACCGATTGCTTCTGACAATTCTTTTAAAATCATGTGTTCATTCCTGAGATGTTGAAACGCATATCGATATCACATTAGGTCGAGCGCGACACACTCCACCGGAACCCAACCGAACTCACGGCGCACATTTTGCACCCAATACCAACCGCTGCTCTCGTCAATAATCGTCAGGTTTTCGCCCAGCGTGACGGTTAGCTCAACCGCGTTGTAATCGCGCAGCAGAGTCGCCTTTTCGCCCTCGACCTCAACCCAACTTTCGGGTATCCAACCTTCTTTACCGTCATCCGCAGTTCCCCACAGCCACGGGTAGCGGTCGTTCCACAGGTCGCGCTTGCTGATCTTCACGACAGCGCCTTTACGCACACGCAGCGGGTCATCATAGCTGCGCGTGTGGGATTTGACGACGCGACCAGAGCGAATCACGCTTCAGCCGCAGCTTTCAGGTCGCTATACGAAATCGTCTGCATAAAGTCGGCGTCGAGGCTGGCGATGAAGTGCGCCATCAAGCGCCCTGCCCGTTCAATGTCGCGCAGATCAATGGTCTCCACGGGCGAGTGCATATTGCGCAGCGGGATTTCGAGCAGCGCGGTGGGTATGCCTTCCTGCGCCACTTGAATAGCCCACGCATCGGTACCGCTGGCACCGGGGATAACATCGTCCTGAATTTTAATCTCGTGAATACGGGCGGTTTCTTTAATTTTATCCAGCAGCTTAGGATGGAAGTTCGGCCCGATGCCAATCCCCGGCCCACCGCCCATCTCGCAGGCACTTTCGGCATCAATACCGGGCTGCGGGGCAAAGGTCACGTCGAGCGCAATGGCAATATCAGGGTTGATGTGGAAGGCGGCGGTGGTTGCACCAATCAAGCCGGTTTCTTCCTGCACGGTCGCAGCCGCATACACGTCCCACTGATGATGCATCCCTTGCAGCGCATCAAGGCAAACCGTTACCGCCGCGACACACGCACGGTCATCCATCGCCTTCCCCGCAACCTTCTTACCGTTGAGGTCGATCATCGGCGCATCGGGGGTAATCAGGTCGCCAATTTGCACGAGTTCCGCAACCTCGGCAGCAGGTAAGCCGACATCAATCACCAATTCGTCGAACGTCGGGTATTTCTTGCGGGCATCTGCCTTCAGCAAATGCGGCGGCACGGTGGAGACAATCCCCGGCAGCGAGCGGCGACCGTGAACCATCACCGTTTGCGCCATCAAAATGCGCGCATCGACACCGCTGATACGGTGAACATAAATGAAGCCATCAACGACATCGCGCACCATCATGCCGATTTCGTCCATGTGTGCCGCCAGCATAATTTTACGGGCGGGTTTCGTGGGCTTGGTGGCGGGTTTGATGCCGATTAAGCTGCCGAGCTTATCCTGCTCCATACGGCTGGTCAGGGGCTGCCATACGCTGCGGATAATCTCGCGGATCGGCCCCTCGTGACCGGAAGGCGCATGAGCATCGACCAGTGATCTTAAGTGTTCCTTCACGTCTAACAAAGAAGTTCTCCTCGTTTTATCAGATTACATTCGCCACGCCTGATCGGTT
Source organism: Bacteroidota bacterium (assembly GCA_027492915.1). GTDB lineage: Bacteria > Chloroflexota > Anaerolineae > Aggregatilineales > Phototrophicaceae > CFX2. The sequence goes on from JAPUDW010000278.1 coordinate 45,169, forward strand.
CAAATTAAGGCGGTGGCGCTTCAACGGTCGTATCTTCAAAAGGCAGTGGTGTTATCGACGGCGGCACGACCACCGGAACCTCGGTGTTCGTGGGAACCGGCGTAAAGGTCGGCGGCGGTGTAAACGTCGGCAAGGGCGCGTCGGTTGGGAACGGCGTTGCGGACGGTATCAACGTCAAGGTTGGCGCGAGGGTATCCACCGGAATAACCGGCACCAGATAGGGTGTCTCGGTCGGCGGAATATATTGTGTCGGTGGACGGTTAATCGGCACAAATTGGATCGGCGTGGGCTGCAATGGGCTGAGCAGCGACGGCGTTAGGCCAATGCGTGTGACGGTTGGCAGGCCGACTGTGGGCGTAATATTCGCGCCAATCGGGGTGGTGGTCGCGGTGGGGATGGCAGAGGCGCGTGGGCCAGCGGTACCCCAGAGAAAAAACCCGATGCAGTAAAACGGTGTTGTCATCAAGATGATGATAAACAACACGATGCGAATGTTCCGCTGGCGGTTAGCGGTGTTGGTGACGGCATCAAACATAACACAATCCTAGTCATCCAAAATCGAGTGCTAACTATAGCACAAAAAAGGCACGCCGCCGCGTGCCTTTGGTCTGCGATTGTACTACGACAACCTAGTTGTCGAATGGCAGCGGCGTATTCGTAATCGCTGGCTGCGTGGGCGGCGGCGGGTTGGTCGGCTGCGGTGGGTTCGTCGGTGGCGGCGGATTGGTCGGGACGACAATCGGCGGTGTGGGCGACAAATAGCGCGTCGGCACCATCAAGGTTGGCATCACCTGCGTCGGAAAGCCGTTATCCTGTGTCGGGAATTGGGGTGTAATGCCCAAGGGAGTCACGCTGGGGAAAAAGCCGCCCAGTGGTGTGGCGGTTGGGTCAAGCGGCGTGGCGGTAATCACCAACGGGCCAGCGGTGGTGGGTGTCGGCGTGGGAGTGCGCTGCGGGGCGGTTCCCCACAGGAAAAAGCCAGCACAGTAGAACGGCACCGTGATCGCGATAATCGTACCGAGGGCGATACGCCAATTTTTACGTCGTGTTTCAGCCGCAAGCCGCTGTGAATTACTCACCCTACTACCCTCCACTAAGCCCATTCACAAACCCAACTATAGCACATCTCACAGGGTTCGCACCTGATACAAGTGACCATCGGTGAAGCCGCGTTTGCGGTAATATTCGCGGGTGCCGATGGCGGAGATAACCGCAAGGCGCGAATAGCCCTTTTCACGGGCGAGTTCGACAGCCCGTTCGATCAACTGTTTGCCGAGGCCGAGATGCTGCGCACGTCCGGCTTCACTGGCACCAAGTTCAAGCGACTGCCCGTAGACGTGGATTTCGCGGATCATGGCGGCATCAGCCAGTTCGTCGGTGATGGCAGGTTCTTTGGGCAGCGACAGGCGCAAGAAGCCAGCAATATCACGGTTGGCGGTGATGTACTGCAAGAACACTTCGTCGGTGCAGCCACCGTCATACCACAACTCGTCGAGGTGCAAATCAACCGCATCGACGGCTTTGAAGCGGACTTCACGGGCACGAATGTCGCGGCTGCGTTCACCAACACGGGTCAGCTCGTTTTCGACGATCTGGCGGAAGTTGGTCATCTGGTTGCCGACGACAATATCCGTCGAAGGAATATCACGGATGACACGGGTCAGGCGGTTATATTCGGGCGTGAGCATGAAGCTGGCGGTCAGCACATGCAGCAGTTCTTCATGGGTATAGGGCTTCCAACTGCCATCCTGATAACGCTGCATCAGTTCGGCACTGTCGATCAGCGAACACGGATACACCTTGAGTTCGTCAGGGCGAAAGTCGGGGTCGTCAAACATCAGCTTGTAATCGGCAATATCGGCATCGGGTGATGAGCCGTACAGATTGGGCATCCAGTGGGCGTGAATTTTGAAGCCGGCTTGACGCAGCAGCTTGACAGCACGGCGGGTGGCAGCGACTTTGTGACCCCGTTTATTGAGCTTCAGCACGTTGTCATTCAGGCTTTGGAAGCCGATTTGCACTTTGGTGCAGCCGAGGCGTCGAACCCGTAAGACTTCTTCAACACTGATGTGGTCAGGACGAGTTTCGATGACCAAGCCTACGCTGCGGCAGGGTGCGGATTCATTCTCAAGGTGGGCAGATTCAAGTTCTTCCCAAGTGGCGAATTCATCCACCGGAGAACGTTCGATTTCACCACGGCTGATGGCCTGAGCCATATCAGTTGAACGCAGCATTTCATCTTTGTAGACCATCTGCACAACATGGTTATAACGCTTTTCGATGTGCAAACCGTCGATAGTGGCGGTGGTGGTGTTGCGGTCGGGGTGAAGCTGCGACTTTTCGAGCAGGGCATCCGTAACAGCTTGGCGACCATCAATGCCTTTGCCGAAGTCGTGCATGGCATCGAAAATACGTTTGACGAACCAGATCTGGTAACTTTCGGGGTAAAACGACCAAGTACCACCGAGGACGATGATCTCAATTTTGTCGGTGGGGTGACCGGTGTTGTGATAACTTTGCAGGCGGGTATAGGTCTGCAAGTACGGGTCAAAGCTGTTTTGTTCGGCACGTTGAGCACCGGGTTCGTCGGAGAGGTAGCTTTTGGGCATCCGAACATCGTTGGGGCAAAAGATACATTCACCGGGGCAAGGGAACGGCTTAGTAAGAACGGTTACGGGTGTGACACCGGAACTGGTACGAACGGGTTTGCGGCGAAGGCGTTCAAGGACGGATTGTTCGTAAGGCGGCAGGGAGTCACCAGCGAAGGCACGGTAGGCCGAGATGAGTTCATCACGGCTGTAAGTACCATCATGACCTTTGGGATAGTCACGAAGAAGCTGGTCAAGCTGTTTGCGTGATAAATCCGGTTGGGTGACGACGGCGGTGAGGATTTTGAGCAGCGGTTCACGGTGCTGCTGTAGGTCAATGGTCGTTTTATGACTCATTAGCGTCCAGTAAAAGTAGTTGTCCTTATGCGGTTGATTCTAGCAGAGACGATGGACAAAATGTAGCGTTGTACCTGATAAACAGGTGATAACAGGCAACATTAAGAATAGCATTACAAATACAATGCGATTGAACCGCCAAGACACAGAGAACACAGAGGGTTAAGTAACAAAAAAAGGTCGCCAGAGGAATAATGTAGGTGAGAGGGTGCAAAAAGCAGGGAACACGGTTAGGGAAAACAAACCAGAGGGAAACGGGAAGTAAATAAAAGGCGTGTATATTAAAGGCAGGAATATTTTTCACTATTCATGAAAGATATTTGATTAGAAATGGAACCTCTACAACTTGATCGTGACAAACTATCTTTTTTAAGTCACGATTTTTCGATTGATGTTCCCTTGCCCATATCAGATGTCATCGACAAGTTAGAGTCTGCTGTGACTACCCGGCCATTGGAAAAACCTAAGAATTCCCTTCTAAAAATTGCCGCGCTTCATCATGAAAGTTACTTATTTTCATTTGAGGGGTTAGGCGTTTTAGGCTCATTATATTTTCGTGGTGTCCTAGAGCCCATTGATCAAAACAAAACGACTGTCAAAGGATTTGCTCGCCTATCCAATACGTCACTTTTGAAAAATGCTTTTATGATTCTGATTACGCTGTTGTTTATTAGCCTCCCGTATCTATCAATTGTGTTTCTGGTATTTACGGTGTCTAGCCTCTATTTCGACATAAGGCTATTACGGAATGCAGCTAACGTTTTAGAAAAAGTATTTGAGTCAAATCGGTCGAGAGGGAGTCGGTATAAAGGCGGAGGGTTTGGCTTACTGTAGAAATTACTCTAGATCTTCGATTAGTCGTTTGACTGTTTCAGAGCTAATATCAGTCTGTTCAGTTTTGCTGTAAATCATAATCAGCGTCACTCTGACAGGTGTACGCACATAATAAATCACCCGATAGCCGCCACTTTTACCTTTTGGCACATCCGAATTTCGAACGCGAACTTTATAAACGGTATAACCTGTATGCTGGACTTTGTCGCCGGGTGTCTCGCCTCGTTCTAATTGCCTAATTAAACCTTGCACATCCTCATAAGCATAGGAATATTTCTTGAAAAGCCGCTTGAGCTTTTTAACAAATGGCTCCGCAATTTCAACACGAATGGGGTGCTTAGTCGTCACTATTTAGCGCATCCCACAATTCAGATGCAGGGATGGTTTGACCATTTTTAGCGGCCTGCCAACCCTGACGAAATTCTTCCATCAATTCTTCTTGTGTCTGCTCGTCCGCCGCGAGTGATAACAAATAATCACCCGCATTCGTGTAACCGTTTTCGTGTGCCAGCGCTTCTATACGATCATGTTCTGCGGCTGTCATATCAACCGTCAATACAACTTTGTCAGGCATATGAAATACCTCAACTTATAAACTGACTCACATTATAACATCTACACCCGCAGCACACTGCGAAAGCCCCGCGCCCCATAGTACGATTCCGCACCGTTGTGGTAGACGAACACCGTGTCGTAGCGGCGGTCGGCGAATACCGACCCGCCGAGGTTGCGAATAGCTTCCGGCGTCTTAATCCAGCTCGACGTTTTCAGGTCGAACTCGCCAAGTTTCTGCAAGGCGCGGTAATCGGCTTCGGTCAATAGTTCGACACCCATCGCCTCGGCCATGTTCACGGCGCTGTTCTTGGGCTTATGCTGTTTGCGTGCTTCCAACGCAGGTTGGTCGTAGCAGAAGCTTCTGCGCCCCGCAGGGCTTTCCGCCGAGCAGTCGTAAAAGAGATACGCGTCGGCCTTTTTGTCGTACCCGACGACATCCGGTTCGCCACCCGTATCTTCCATTTGGCTGAGCGACCAGAGTTTCGCGGGGTGCGCCTCCAATTTTGCCCGCACTTTCGCCCATTTGATGCCGTGGTGGCGGGTCATATTTTTCTCGAAGCGGATTTCCAAGAGTCCGAGCAGCGCTTCACGTTGGTCGGCTGGCAGTTCCATAGCGGCTACCTTTCGCTGGTTAACAGCAAGATTTTTCAACCCATCGTAACAAACTTTCCGGAAAAGGAGTCGGTCATTTACCAGCAGTCAGTTTATCAAAGAGCGAGCGTGAAGGTGGTGTAGGCGTTTCTGGGGCAGAAACAATTTCAATATCGGGTAATTGATCGATGTCACTATCGCCGCCGTAAGCAAGCTGGTTCCCATTGGGGCTCCAATCGACCGCCCAGACGTGACCTTGATAATCGTAACTTTGCAGCAGCTGCCCGGTGGAAGCATCCCAAACTTGCATGAGGCCGTCGTAGCGAGCCACCGCTAATTTCTGACTATCAGGGCTCCAGCGGAGGTTCACAATGTCCGCTATATCGAGGTTATCTAGCAGTTTCCATGATGCAGCGTCCCAAAGTCGAACCGTGTCATCATTACTAGTACTCGCCAGTTTCGTACCGTCCGGACTCCAGTCGACATCACGGATTGGGGCATCATGTCCACTGAGTGGGCTAATCTCTCGCGCACGGGACACATCAGCGATATGAATCTGAAAATCGACATCGCCGCCGCTTGCTAATAAAGTGCCATCAGGACTCCAGTCGATGGAGTAGCCGCCGATAGGTGCCGAACTTATGGTTTCGCCACTCAATGCATCGACGATACTTATTCCATTGCTATAGGCATCAGCAACCGCGATCTGGCTGCCATGTGGCTGCCACTTTACCGAGGACACACCCTGACCACCTTCGTTTGCAACCATCACGAGTTGACCCGTTTGGATATCCCAAACTCTTGTGCCAACACCTTCCAAACTCCCTGCGACGAGCTTTGTTCCTTCCGTGTTCCAATCGACCGAAGTGATCTGGCAGTGACTTCCAGAAAGTTCTTGGATGACTTGGCGGAAGTTTGCGTCAATAATCTGAACATCCACCATATCCGAATTGGGCTGGCAATCGCCCTTAATGCCCCTGCCCACCGCAATTTGGGTACCATCTGGGCTCCACGCAATCGACGTGATGACATATGGAGTTTCGCTTTGAGCCAATACATTTAGGCTAACGGGCAAAAAACTTAACACCATTAGGGCAATAAGCCATAAGCGTTGTGGACTAGCCACCACTAATTCCCTACCCCGCCCACGCCAGCTTACCGCCGACGTAGGTTTGCTGGACGCGGACATTGAGCAGATCGGCAGCCGGTGTGGTGAGGGGGTCGGCGCTGAGTATGGCGAGGTCTGCCCATTTGCCGGCGGTCAAGCTGCCGCGGTTATCGGCATCGCCGCTGGCAATCGCCCCACCCATCGTGTAACCGTAGAGCGCTTCTTCGGCGGTGATCGCTTGATCGAGCGCAATCGGCTGACCGTTCGGGTCGCGGCGGTCGATGGCGGCCTTCATGCCGAGGATCGGGTTGTCGTCCGGCACGACAGGGGCATCTGAACTGAGGGCGACCGTCAACCCCGCGTCAAGCATCGAGCGGATCGGATAGCAGTGGTCGAGATAATCATCCGGCAGGTAGCGGCGGAAGCTGGTGCCGAGGGCGGCGAGAAACACCGTTTGCGGCGCAATGATAATGCCCAGCTTGGCACAGCGGGCGTAATGGTCAGGGTTGGGCAGGCCGAGATGCTCGATGCGGTGGCGCAGGTCGGGTCGCGGCAGGCGGCGGTGGCATTCCTCATAAGCGCTCAACACCTGCTCAATCGCCACGTCGCCAATCGCGTGGGTGCCGATGCGGAAGCCTGCGGCGTGGGCTTCGTACATTAACTCGGTCAGCTCGGCGAGGTCGAAGCGCAGCACACCGGTGTCGTTGGTGACTTTGTAGGGGCGGCTAACGGCAGCGGTCGCTCCGCTTAAGCCACCATCGGCGAAGAACTTGACCGTATCAATCCGCAGCCAATCGCTGACGAAATGTTCCGGCAGCGGCAGCGTTTCCGTCCCGCCATCGGGTCGGCGAATCGGCATCCCGTTCACGCGCACGGCAAGCTCACCCGCCGATTCCAACTGGCGGTAAACGCGCAGGTGTAAAGGCGCGAGCAGCGGGTCGGTGGCGCTGGTGATGCCAAGGCTGAGTTGGTGCTGGTTGGCGGCTTTAATAGCCTCCGCCATTTCGGGATCGGTCGGGTCGGGGATAACACGCGTGAGCAAGCCCATCGCGGTTTCTTGGAGCAGGCCGGTCGCGTCGCCGTTCAAGTCGCGGACAATGACACCACCGGGGGGATTGGGCGTGTCGCGAGTGATGCCCGCCAATTGCAACGCCAGCGTATTGGCGACGATCATATGCCCGCAGGTGCGCGTCAGGGCAATCGGATGGTCAAGGCTCGCGCCGTCCATGTCGTGGCGGGTGGGATGGCGACGTTCGGGCAGGTCGGACTCATTGTAGCCACGTCCGGTAATCCACGTTCCGGCAGGCCACACCTCGGCTTTATCGCGGAAACGCTCGATGATACTTTCGATGTCCGGCGCGGTCGTCTTATTGGCGACGACCTGCCGCGTCAGCAGCAAGCCCATCTTCCAAATGTGGACGTGGGCATCGTTGAAGCCGGGGATGAGGGTCCGCCCCGCGAGGTCGACGCGCTGTGTGCCAGCCTTCGCCGCCGCTTCCGCATCCGCCAGCGTGCCGACAATCAGGATGCGCCCGTCATCGCCGACGAGAACAGCCTCGGCCTGTGGAGATTGGGTGTCAATCGTATGGATCGTGCCATTATGAAAGAGGAGCATGGTTGACCTCTGGGATAGCTAGGTGTATAAAATCTATGGTAACGAATATTGTCAGAGATTGCTTATAACCGAGATAGTTTATAGAAATGTTTACACTCAAACGATTGTCCCACTACATTAGCACACATAGAATGCTGTTGATGAGTGCAGGGGTACTAGGACTATCCGCCTTATTTTGTTTTTGGGGTTTATTCATTCTTGATGTAGGTCATTCAAGCTCTTACCTGCTTACAGCTTCTTACTTCAGGATCTATGATTTCACGTACAGGGTATTCTCAACACTGCTCTATATCGGAGTCGTCATTTGGGCTGGGCTATGGGTTTTCCTGCTGATTGCCACACGCACCTATTGGCGAATCGTTTTCCTATGTTGGGTCTTAACACCGCCGATCTGTTTTATCGGAATTATATTTGGCGCATTAGTGAATCAATTCAAACCAGTCTACTCAACCGCCTATCATGAGCGTTCCTACCATTTAGTCTATATTTATGATGGGAGCGACCAACGAGGCTACTACGATCTACAACAATGTGATTCGATTGGGTTAAGCTGTGCCTCAATCTTTTCAACTTATCCGACTTATCCGCAAATAGATACGAATGCCCAAGTTACGATTGATGAAGCGACAACTGAATTAGCAGTTATTGTTGAGGGTAACGTTATCTACACGCACAACTTATCACCATGATAAACATCACCCCTGCCCAACCAAGCGACTATGACCGCATTCTTGCGCTCATCCAGCACGTTAAGCTGCTCACGGGTGATATTCTCGCGGCGGGAACACGTTATTGGGTCGCTGAAACTGAAAGCGGCGGACTGGCAGCCTGCGCGGGGATGGAGTTTGGGGCAGATGCAGCGCTGTTCCGCAGCTTGGCGGTTTACGAAGCCTATCGCGGTGAGGGGTTGGCGCGGCGGTTAATCGACCACGCCTTAGCCGGGGCAGCAGCGGCAGGGTATCAACAGGTTTACTGCTTCAGCACACGGGCAGCAGATTACTTCTCGCGCATCGGCTTCCGCGAAGTGCCGGTTACGCAGTTGGCGGCTGCCCTGCCGGATGCGCCACAGGTCATCCACTTCGCGGCGATTGGCAAGCTGGCAGGCGAACGCGCGTGGCATAAAGCTCTGAAATAAGATCACGCGACCCATTATTTTATCTCGATACGATTGTCCGTTTGATTGAACCGCGTTATATTCGAGTGTCTTAAATAGTAATAATTAGGAAACCACGATGAAATATGTGCTGACTATTCTCCTTTTGATTATTACATCTGTAGTCATTTTAACTCCGGCATCCGCTCAGGACGCTGACGACAATGCCTGTTATACCGGCGGCGCGATGGAGGGTAAATGCACATCGGACTGGCACTGGATATGTGGCTGGTATGTGGATAACTGGCTAGACAAAGGCGGCTGGTCAGCGTACCCTCCAACTGACTTCCCCGACTGGTGTGACCCGATCAGCTTGCTACCACCGCGTCCATCGGTTGATCCCATTACGCTTGTTGTATTACCCGTGCCAACCCCCGGTCCAACGCCAACGCCACCACCTACGCATCCATCGGCTGGCTGTGTTTACAACGGGCCATATTATAACGATTACACTGACTTTAAGGGTGGTTGGTCGCTAGCAGCACCCAGCTCTGTCTACAGTGATGCAGGTTGCACACTCTTCTCCGTAACTTGGATACAGGGCGTGGTTTATGCACCAGCACCCTATGATGCCAATGCCTTATGTCAGGAGGCGTTCGGCAAGAATGCCGTATTTACTTCTCCCCCGTCCGCTGTCTATCTCTGCGGTTCCTAATAACCGCCTCCCCATAAGCTCAATCCGGTGGATAGCGACCTCAAAAGGGCTGCCGTCCACCGGAATAGACATGGACAAGCCGCTTCCGCTAAACCTAATCTCTCAAACAAAAAAGGATACGGTTCGTCACCATATCCTCTGTGCATTTGAGACTTTGTGCTAAAAACAGATTGAACGATTAGGTATAAAACTCGGTGCGGCGGTCGGCAAGCACCGACATCTTCGAACGCACTTCGTCAACCAGATCAAGTTCAATTTCAGCCGTCACCAACTGCGGTGTTTCACCAGCCTCCACCACAATCTTGCCCCACGGGTCAACAATCATCGAATGCCCGCCGAACACCGTATCACCAATTAAACCCGCCGCGTTACAGGTAATCATGTAACACTGGTTTTCGATGGCACGGGCGACCACCAGCGCTCGCCAGTGTTCAACACGCGCAATCGGCCACTCGGCGGGGACGACGATGACCTTCGCCCCATCGACGGCATACTTGCGGAACAATTCAGGGAAGCGGATGTCGTAGCAAATCGCCAGCGCCGTATTACCCCACGGCAGGTCAAGCGCCAGCCGCGACGAGCCGGGTTGCAGCCACTTATCCTCATCCATCAGGCCGAACAGGTGGATTTTGCGGTAGATGCCGAGCATCCGCCCATTGGGGGCGAAGAAGGCCGCACTGTTCGAGACTTCCAAACCGCGCTTCTCAAGCACCGAACCCACGACACTGATCTTATTCTGCGCCGCAGCCGCGCTCATCTCGTTAAAGATGCCGGAATTAAGGGTGCTAGCCAGTTCCTTCGCTTGATCCCACGCGCAGCCGGTCGAAAAAAGTTCAGGGAACAGAACCAGATGCGAACCGCGCCGCGCGGCTTCTACTGCCCACTTTTCCATCTGCGCGGTATTTTTTTTGACATCACCCAGCGCAATATTCATCTGCGCGAGGCTAATGACTAATTTTGGCATTATCAAAACCTCATGTCACAAAATTGTTAGCTATATGACTCTAACACGGCTTCACGATTTGTGTCTACCAGACTAACCCACAACTCTCTTTATTTCAGTTCACTAACCGGCAAGCCGCTGGCAAACTGTTCCCACATGGCGCACACGGTCGTAATGGTTTCGTCTTCGGTCAAGTTAGTGGTATCCAGTTCGCGCACACCTTCGACCTTACGCACCGCCCACTCGCGTTTGAGGTGGCCGATTGCCAGCGACCGTTCGCTGGGGTTATGGTAGCGCCCACCAAGCGACAGGTGCAAACGTCGCAGTACGGCATCCAACGTGACCACCAGACAGATCACGACGCCTGTTTGCAGCAAGCGCGGCGCTGTTTCGGTGCGCAGCAGCGTTTGACCGCTAACGCGAATAACCGCGCCGCGATACAACATCACATCCTGCATCACATCCGCTTCCAACATTTTGAGGCGGGTTTCGCCAAAACGCGCCTGCATATCTTCCACATCCATTTCGGCGCGGGCTTCGAGCAGCGTATCGACATTAACGAAGCGCATCTTCAGGCGGTCAGCAATTTGCTGCCCGATAGGTGCTTGGCCGGGGCCAGTGTAGCCCGTCAGGATGAGATTACGATCAGGATAGGTAAATTGCATAGAAAGTTACGATGTCACAAGCCTAATGATTTCAGATTGTTAGGCAACCTGATAAATCGCGGGTTTATAGCGTGGCTCAGGAATAGGTTGTCCAGCCTCAAGCATAGCCTCAATAATAGCAGCTTGCGCAATTAAAACTTCTTCTAGCGCGGCTTGCGGGGTTGCACCATGCGCTGAACACATGAGGAAATCAGGAATATCCGCAATATAACTAGCATCTTCCTCGCTGTAGAAAA
>JAPUDW010000279.1 GCA_027492915.1 Bacteroidota bacterium
GACGTGTAAGTCGGTGTCGGCGTAAACGTATTTGTCGATGTAGCGGTGTTGGTTGAGGTGCTTGTAACCGTCGGCGTGGACGTGTTGGTTGGCGTACTTGTAGCCATCGGTGTGGACGTGTTGGTTGGGGTAGCCGTTGACGTGTAAGTCGGTGTCGGCGTAAACGTATTTGTCGATGTAGCGGTGTTGGTTGAGGTGCTTGTAACCGTCGGCGTGGACGTGTTGGTTGGCGTACTTGTAGCCATCGGTGTGGACGTGTTGGTTGGGGTAGCCGTTGACGTGTAAGTCGGTGTCGGCGTAAACGTATTTGTCGATGTAGCGGTGTTGGTTGGCGTACTTGTAACCGTCGGCGTGGACGTGTTGGTTGGGGTAGCCGTTGGTGTGTAGGTCAGTGTCGGTGTGAAAGTAGCCGTTGGTGTATAGGTCAGTGTCGGCGTAAATGTGTTGGTTGGGGTAGCCGTTGGTGTACTGCTCGCTGCAACCACATTATTGGTATAGGTAATAAGCAAACGGGGCGCATTCGCCGAACTACCGTCGAATGCTGTAAAGAACTTACGTGCCCACGTTCCCCCCGTCCCCCAAATGATAAGCGAGAGGCTGCCACCACTCGTCCATGCAGGTTGGTTGACCACTTCTTGCGTAACCTCTTTGACGAGAGCAAATGAATACCACGTATTGGCAAACCACTGCTCATTGGTATTGTGGATCATACGGGCTGTGGTCAAAGGACGTACTGAAGGGTTGGTAACATTAAACGGCTGCGAAGCACTTGATAATTCACCCGCGATTTCGGCAGTCACGCCAATCCACTGTGATTGTGAGGAATAAAATTGCAGTTCTGCGTTATTGATGGTTGCGCCCTTTGGAATGGCGACATTCGCAAACCGCAGACCCAAATAGCTATTCGTAGCACTGCCACCATTCCCCACCCACTCCATCGGTGATGTATTCGTGACGGTTCCATTCACCTCATTCACATCATCCCATGTGCTAGCAACCTGAACAGTAATGGTTTGCGACTGTCCCACTACGGGGCTTGGTGTTGGTGTCGGGGTGAGCGTAAAGGGCAGCGGCGTTAGGTTCGCCGTATAGGTTGTGTTAACTGGTGGCGCGGTAATCGTATGAAGTTTTGTACTATTATCCGACCAGCCAGTAAATGTATATCCGCTGCCGCCAATTGTCTGTGGCGATGGTACGTCCACGCTAAAACGCATTCCGACCACAAAGGTCTGCTCGTGTGGCGCAGGGAAAACCGCACCCTCAACAATGACCTGACCACCGGGCGGGTTCGTATTCAAAGTTACCTTAGCTGTCACCGGGAAAATATCCTGAGTGACTTCCGTACGCTGCCCACGCACATCCGTAATATTGAGGTGAACACGGTACCAAACGGTCGGTTCGAGTTCACCGGTTACGGGTAATTCAAACTGCCCATTTTGACCGGCTAAGAAAGGCAGGAAAGGATGCGTGTGTTCATTATGATGGAACACAATCTCCCAACTAAACGCATCAGGCGGCAGCGGCTCATCATCCACAGGGTTAGCAGCGGTATATGACCATGTATCTCCCGCATAAAAAGTGGTTGTCCGGCTGGGGTTAGTGAGGTTATTCAAAACGATCACGGCGGATGGCGGCGCATTACCGGGGTAAACATTAACCGTCACAGGCGTAGAGGTAGCAGGCGGTGTACCACTATCGGTAACAGTCAACACCGCTGTACGGTTAGCGGCTAGTGTATAAACATGAGTGACTGTTGGGCTGCTGGTACTGGTCTGAGTCCCATCGCCAAAATCCCAATTATAGGTCAATGGTGTATTACCATCAGGGTCGTATGAACCTGCTGCTGAGAATGTATATGTCGTGTTGAGGTTGCCACTTTGGGGGTTCACGCTGGCCTGCCCTATCGGTGACTGATTTTGAGCCGCCGTATAGCGAATGCGCCGGATTCCATCCACACGTCCGGTTTCTGATGTAAATGTGAGATAGTACAAATTACCATCTAGCCCACGCTTTAGCCCTACAATCCCGTTACCGCCCGTCGCAAAATCCTGGGCTACTCTATCCCACTGGCCGCTTCCGGCATTATATTTAAGTCTGCCAATAAAACCGCGCGCAAATTCCGCAAAAAAATAGTCATTGTTATATTGGCTTGGGTAACCTGCCCCGCCGATGTAAAAATCACCGCCGATGACAGCCGAGTCAAAGTTGGCGTTAACCACAACATGCGGATATGCATAGATGGGGTTATCGTAGCTGGTGTTTTGATAAGGTGGGGCGCATATAATACCTGCCGAACAAAAGCCTTCCCGCACAGGATAACCATAATCACCACCCGAACGGATACGGTCAATTTCTTCCCATGCACCGCCCCCAACATCCCCGACTACCGGTGAACCTGCACCGGGAATGCCCGACATGGCCGGTTGGATGGTGAAACGGAAAGGATTACGAAGCCCTTTGGCATAAATTTCACGGCAAGGTCCGGGCAGTGTACCCGGCGCACCGGGGGCAATCGTTGCACAAAAGCGTGCGCCCGATGCGGTATCGTAAGGATTACCGGTTGTGGTATAGCCGCCTGCGACATCGGGGGTCGGCAGAATACGCAGAATTTTACCATTCAAGATACCCGTATCCGGCGATGTCCACGACAACCCGCCTTCACCTACCGAAATGTATAAGTAGCCATCGGAGCCGAACTGGAGATCACCCGCATTGTGATACCCAATATCCGTAATAATGCTGTCAATCAGCACCCGTTCACTGCCGGCGACAACTGTATCACCGGACATAGTGAGGCGCGAAACGCGGTTGCGTGGGCCGGTCGCCACCCCATTGGTGAAGGTGTTATAACCGCAGGCCGAGCCAGCAGCAGCCTGCCGCGTATAGTACACATAAATGTAACCGTTGGTCGAGAAATTAGGGTCAACCGCGACGCCTAAAAGACCCCGTTCCGAATCCCCGCACGTTGATAATGTGTAGGCACGGGTAGGCAGCAGCACGCCGTTCTTAAAAACACGGATGCTGGCAAGGTTGCTGTCATTCGAGGAAGCGCTGCCGCGTTCAGTTGCCAGAACACGCCCATCAGGTAAAAATGTGAAGGCTCGCGGCGACAGCAGCCCTCCATATATTTCTTCATCAACAAAGCCCAGCGGCACAATCATTGGCGAAGCAGCCGAAACCACAGCATTCACAGTTATTACCATGAATGCGATAACCGTAATAAAGACATGAGTTAAGCGGTGCATACGATAATTCACCACAGCTATAAATTGTTAACAACGATATTTGTATGTCGGGCGGAATTATACAAAGTTCAAGCACGACCGCAACATTTGGCATGTGCGATTGTCGAATACGGGGGATTCGTCCATAATTACAAACAAGACTGAGAAAAAATAATGAGGCATTCCCTTCTTGACCGACGAACCGCGCACAAACAGAACAACCCTCTTTGCAGAGAAACATCTGAACAGCGGCGAGATTAAAGCGTTCAAACTAAGACATTTTTCACGAATTTGCTCACCTGTTTACCCAGCTTGTTAGCAGGCATTTCAACCGTTTTGTGAAGCAGGTACGCCAGAGAAACAATAATGAAAAACACGATTACCAATGCTATATAAAAGTTAACATTATGGGTGACCAGAACGGTCAACAAGATGTATCCGATTACGCCATGAATGATATAAATCGGATAACTCAAAGTCGCCAGAAAATCTAACACTTTACTATAGGGGAGCTTGTCTCTGAAAAAATAGCAAAGGCTGAATACGACCAACGCAAACATGTAATTATAGGATACCGGTATTACCAGTACCGGACTGGGGGACAAAAGAACATCCAAAAGAAAAATGGCGATTAATATGCCGGTTGTTGATAGGAATACACGAGTAGACCAATGCGACATATAAAAATTATAGAAACAAATACCAATGAACATAAACGTTATGTAACCAAAAGCAGACGACATAATGAACGTAAACTTATAGAGGTAAAAGAAGTTTTGCAAGAGAAATTCATATAAACCGCTGCTTAAATATACGAAAACAAGCATTCCTATTGCGGTAATAATCAAGGTTTTTGGACTGCGTAAGTTTGAAACCCACGCCAGAAAAGCACACAGAATATAAAATTTTAATTCGACTTCGAGTGTCCAATTCACACCATCAATTGATGGAATCCAGAACCAGTCTCTTAGTAAAGAAGCATTGACTACATAATCTTTTACCGTATAGGGAAAAGGATTTCCAACATAATTGGTATAGATATACACACTTATAAAGACCAGAAATAATCCAACGATATAGGGTGGATAAATTCGAAAGAAACGCCTTAGTAAAAACAATCCGCTGCCAATATGTTCGATTGAAATAGGGATAACAAAGCCGCTAATCAAGAAGAAAATCGCCACCCCAAATGGGCCTGCATTGAAGTTAAATTTGTACAACCACAGAATGATTTTGGGGAGCAACAAGTCCGGGTCCAGCGTAACCGGCTGTGTATATGCTAACCCGACAACCACACTATTGGCATGGACAAACACATCACAATAATGTGAAACCATAACGACCAGAACGGCTACAGCTCTTAACATATGAGCGAACCAAATACGCTCCGTGTCGTTTTTTGAAGGCGGTAAAGTCACTATACTTCCTTGTGGGGTGGCAGATTTAATGAAAAGCAGCACATCACTTTAGATGCCGGAAGCTATTATACCCATTCTACGGCAGGTACGAACGCATTTATTTAATGTCCATTATGGAATAGAATACATTTAACACTCTGTAGCGTAAAGACAAATCCCCCTTGACCGACGAACCGCTGCAACTGACCCACTTCAACCGCGCCCCACGGCTGCAACTGCCAACCGTGCCGGAAACGGTCGTGGACATCCCTGCCCCACCGCGAACTAATGACCTGCGCGAACCGAACACGCTGGTGACGCTCATCCCCGTCATGGGTATCGGTGTGATGGCGCTGCTGTACGTGTTCCGCGCCTTCGACAGCCCCAACACGCTCTTTTCGGTGGTACCGCTGTTGTTCCTCGCGGGGTTCACCATCGGCGGGACGGTGCTGGCGACCCGCTGGCGCAAGCGCGATAACACCCAACAGCAGCAGGCGGCGATGCTGGCTTATATCCGCCTGTTGGAGCAAAAACGGGCACAGTTGCAAGCGGGGCAGGACGCGCAAATCGCTGTCCTTGAGGCCAACTTCCCCCAACCGGACGAGGCGCTCAACCGTGCCTTAGCCCGTCACACCGCCCTTTGGGAACGCCGACCGGAAGACCCCGATTTCGCGGCGCTGCGGCTGGGTGTGGGGCGCATCCCCTCGGCGGTGCAGGCTAAACTGGCCGCAGCCGACAGCAGCGAAGGTGGGCAGCGAGCGCAAACCCTCGCCGAAAGCTACCGCACCCTCGACCCCGCGCCGATTATCGCCTCACTTCAACAAACACCCTCACTGGCGATCTGCGGTGGGCGTGGTGCGATCTTGAAGGTGGTACGGGCGGCGGTTTGCCACCTCGCCACCAGCCACGCGCCGCAAGAATTCCACATGCACCTGATCGCCGCGCAGAGCAGTTATGACGAGTGGCGCTGGATGGAATGGCTGCCACACACCAGCCAGATGCATCAGGGCGGCGGGGGCGACCTGCTGGCCTTTGACAGCGACAATATCCATCATTTACTCAGCAACTTGAGTCAGGTGATCGACGAGCGCAGAGCACACCCCCACGGCGGGCAGCTTCCGCACCTGTTCGTGATTTTCGACGGCATCCAGCTTGCCGAGGGCGAACCGATCACCCGCACGATTTTGCGCGACGGTGCCAGCGTGGGCGTGTCGGCGATCTGCCTCGTCAATAGGGTCGAAAACGCGCCGAGCGAATGCCATGCCGTTGTGGAGGTTGAAGCCGACGGTCGCTTCCAATACGCGCGGGTTGGCGCGGGCAGCTTCACCCGCAGCGGTCGGGCGGCGGACGAACTCTCACTGCAAGATGCCGAGTACGTGGCGCGGGCGCTTTCCGCCATCACCCTGCGCGAAGCCAGCGTCGGTGGGCGCATCCCGCGTCAGGTCGATTTCCTCGAGCTTTACGGTGTGCATGATGTCAGCGAACTGAAGCAGCGGTTAGGTCAGCGCTGGCGCAGGCCGATTAATCAGGGTGTACTGCCGCACCCTATCACCATCGGGCGCGAGAGCTTGGCGGTCGATACCGAAATGCTGCTCGACGAAGATCATCACGGGCCGCATGGTGTACTAGCGGGGACGACCGGTGCGGGTAAAAGCGAACTGCTGCAAAGTATGATCTGTGCGCTGGCGGTCGAGCATGACCCGCGCCTCGTTAACTTCTTGCTGATCGACTTCAAGGGCGGCAGCGCGTTTAATATTTTCGCAGATCTGCCGCACACCGTCGGCATGATTACCAACCTCGATGGGGCGTTGGTCGAACGGGCGCTGGAAGCCCTGAAAGCCGAAACCCGCGCACGGCAGCAGTTCCTTAAAAAGATGAACGTGCGCGACATCACCCAGTACCACCGCTTCAACGCGCGAACCATGAGCCAGATCGAGGACGCGGCCTACCACCCCCTCCCCCACCTGTTCATCATCGTGGACGAGTTCGCACAATTGGCGCGGGAGATGCCGGACTTTATGCGCGAGCTGGTACGCACGGCGCAGGTCGGGCGCAGCCTCGGCTTACACCTGATCCTCGGCACCCAAAGCCCGATGGATGTCATCACCGACGAGATGAACGCTAACCTCCAATTCCGCATCTGCCTGCGCGTGCAGAACATCGAAAGCAGCCGCGCCATGATCCGCCGACCGGATGCCGCTTACCTGCCGATTGGTTGGCCGGGGCGTGGTTACTTTCAAGTGGGCGAACGCGGCCTGTTCAAGCAGTTTCAATCAGCGTATGTCGGCAGCGACTTTCTCTCGCAGCCTTCGCAGGATGCCGAAACCGGCGAGAGTATTTCGCTGGAACTCATCACCAACCACGGCATGATCGACCTGCTGCCGGCTGACGAGGCGCAGTACACGCACGTTGCGGGGGGCGAACCCTACACCACCGCCCACGCCATCAGCGATATGCTCACCAGTTACGCCCGTGAATCTGGCATTCCCGACGCAGCACCGTTACTCCTGCCGCCGCTGGAAGAACGTATTAGCCTGCGCGAGGTGTTTAATCGCGGCGGTGGGGATGGCTGGAACGGGCGCGTTTGGCTGCTGCCGGGAGTTGATGGGCGCGGCGACCTCATCAAAACCGGCAGCGCACCGATTGGCCTGATCGACGATGTGTACAACCGGACGCAGGAACCGCTGTGGGTACACCTGAACACCAGTGACCACGAACAGGTGAAGGATGGGCATCTGCTGGTGCTGGGCGGCCCCGGTACCGGCAAAACCACCCTGCTTAAAACACTGGCGCTGAGTTTGGCGCTGCTCCACAGCCCCGAACGGCTGCACCTCTACTTCCTGAGCTTTACCGGCGCGGGATTCAACGACATCAGCGACCTGCCCCACGCCGAGCGGGTGATACAGGGGACGGAAGCCGAGCGGGTGCGGCGTTTGTTCCGGCGGCTCATGCAAACGCTCAACGAACGCCAGACCAACCCCGAAGCCATGAACGGCGCGGTCATCGTGGTATTCATCGACCAGTACGAACAGTTCCGCGATGCCTATTACGAGCAGCACATGGCGGACTTCAACCGCCTCATCAACGAAGGGCGCACGGCAGGAATTTATCTCGTCGTCACCGCTAGCAGCCTTGCCGCCCTGCCCGAACGCACCCGTTCGCTCGTCCTCCAGCGCATCGTTTTGCAGTTGGGTAACGCGGGGGATATGAACGCGGCTGTCGGGCAGATCGAGCGCAAAGCCGAAGGTGGTTTGCCACGCGGGCGGGGTTATGTGCCACAAGCCCCGCCGCTGCTGGTGCAAATCGCCCTGCCCAGCACCATCGACCGCATCGACGAGGATGCCGATGTCTTGCGAGCGCTGCGGCAGGTGGTGGATGGCTTACGGCAGGGTTACGCTGCCCTGCGCGGCCTCGATGCCCGCCGCGCCCCTACCGACCAGACGCAGAACCCCGCGCCCATCGGCGAGCTGCCCACGCGCATCCCCTTAAACAGCCTGCCGCTGGCGAAGACTTCCGCCCCTCCCTATTACAATGGGGAGGCTACGAGCGTCGTTAGCGAGTGGGGGGTGGGGTCGCTTCTTACCACCCTCGGTCGCCTCGATGATGACCGTTTGCAGACGTTCCAACTCGATTGGGCGAATGATGGGCCGCATTTCGTGGTGGCAGGTGGGCCGGGGACGGGTAAGACCAACTTGCTGCAAGCGGCGGTACTGAGTGCGGCGGGTGTTCAATCGCCGCAAGACCTGCGGGTGCTGCTGGTGGACTTCAGCGGGCGCAGCTTACGAGCGCTTGAACCGTTGAAGCATGTGATCGCGCGGGTAACTGATGTGACAAGTCTTGACACAGCCTTGAATGCCCTTGAGTTAGCCGAGACACAACCTGTCGCCTCCCGTACGGTGATTGTGATCGACGACTACGACGCGACCAGTGAAACCCTGCTGGCGGCTGGTGGCAGCACCCTCAAACGCCTGCGCGACCTCGCCCGTTTACCAGCGGAAGCGGGCATTCACATCTGGGCAGCCGGTTACATGGAACGCACGGGCGATGTACTCCTACGCCAATTGTTACTCCACCGCACCGGCTTCGGTTTGTGCAGCCGTGAAAGTTTGGCGGCGTTTGGCTTGCGCACCAGCCAGCTACCCGCCGAGATGATGCCGGAAGGCCGCGCTTACTTCGCCCAGCACAACCAGATCGCCGTCGTCCAAACGGCGCTGGTCGAGAACGCCGCGCTGACGGTCAACCGCCTCAACCAACAGGTGTGGGGGGAGTACGAGGTGGCAAGCCTAACATCACTAGACCCCCACCCTAGCCCTCCCCCGTATACAGCGGAGGGAATAAGAGAAATACGGGAGGGTCTCAGCCACTCCCCTACAGAAAGCACCGAACAGGTGGATGAAACCGAGATACAACCCCCGTTGGAGATTGATACGGCCGGATTGATTGCGGATTTGATGGGGGAAAGCCTCAACCCAACCACAAATGATAAGGCTGTAGGGGCGCACGGCGGTGCGCCCTTACCTCAAACCACCGACGAACCTGTACCACCACCGAAACCTCGTAAGCGGCGCGCGAGCAGTCAAGCTGACGACAGCCCTGACCTAACGGATGAAGTGACACCGCCTAAGCCCCGTAAGCGTGGGAAGAAGGCGGCAGAATGAACACCGCGCCACTTTCACGACAACGGCACCGGCACTGCTGCATCCAGCAAGCCGGCTTCGCGCAGCCGGTTCCATAACGCGGCGGGTATCGTCTGCTGGCGCACAAAACCTCATCCTACTACCAACGCTTGCCTCTGCACTATAAACTATTGTTATGATGACTTTCTATCTGCGCCTCGCTCTGTTGCCTATGATCCTGCTCACCGCCGTGCTGCTTGTCATCCGGTCGCAGCCCTACGACGACTACGAACTGCGCGAACTCTTGCTCCCGACTGGCTGCCCTGCACCATGCTTCATGGGCATTCAGCCGGAAGTGACGACTGTCGATGAAGCGGTGAAGTTACTAGAGGCAAGTGGGTGGGCAAAAGACATTAAGCACGAGGGCTTTTTTATCACTTGGGTATGGAGTGGCACTCAACCGACGATTATCAATACACAGCAGTTATGCTAGATAGGTTGAGAAAAAAGGAGCCTCTGGGTAAGGTTGAAAG
>JAPUDW010000280.1 GCA_027492915.1 Bacteroidota bacterium
CGGTCGCTTCATTTGCTATCCTGCCGCTGTTTTCGGGAACGGCGCTGCTGGGTTATCTGGCGGTTTACCATAACGACCCTCACGAATATACGGCGACCGAACTCGAATTACTCAACATTTTGACCGACCGTGTAGCGGCAGCGCTCGATAATGCGCACTTGCTCGACACCTTGGAATTTCATGCGTTCGAGATGACTCATCTCGTTCATCTGTCGCGTATTGCGACCGCAAGCCTAAAGCTGGAACAGGTCGCGGCAGATGTGACCAGCGTATTGCGCCAGATGAGCGCGATGGATTGGGCGATGATTGCACTGCTGGACGATACCTACGCATTAATGAATGTCGTCGGCTTTAGTGGCATTACCACGAATAGCGAAGTTGAAACCTTTCAGTACAAGCTGCCGCAGTTTGACGAAGTTATCAATATTCGCAATCAAGCTATTCCGCGACCGCGTTTTATCCGCAGCGATGAAACGAACCTTTCAGCTCCACTGCGCAGCTACATGGAAATTCACGCGCTGCGTTCGTTGGTGATTGCGCCCATGCTGGCGCACGAACGCACCTTTGGCGTGGTGTTCCTTGGCACAACCGCCGTACGTGCGCTGACCGAGCGCGAATCCCAGTTGATTGAAGCGGCAGCTAATCAGGTTGCAACACAGGTCGATAACGCCCGTTTATACTACGAAACCAACAACAGCCTACGCCACCAGCTTGAACAAACAGCCCTTATCCGTGATATTGTCGAGCATATTTCCAGTTCGCGTGACTTTAACGCCACCGTGCAGGATGTTTTTGAGGCAGCCGCACGTACCACACAAGCCGATGTCGTTATGCTGGCGCTGCGTACGGAAGCCGACGATTTGTGGGTGATCGAGCAGGTTTATCGTGAAGGACAGGGCGAACGCCACTATGGGCAGCGTGACTTGAACGAGGGCATCGTTGGGGAGGTGATACGCCAGCGAGGCAAAGTCCTTGTGAGCATAGGGCTGCGTAATGTATCGCGTGATTCGACCTATCCATCATGGTTAGCGCTGCCACTCGAACAGGATAACCTCATTGTCGGTGTTCTGGCGGTTGGCAGCTTAAAAGCGGACTTCTTCAAAGAGAGCCAGATTGACTTTCTTAAAAACCTCGGTAGTCATGCCATTATTAGTATTCAAAATGAGCGCCTGCTGGATGAACTGACCTATCAGGTTGATGTCCTCACGAATCTGCGCGGGCTATCACTGTCCCTATCACGAGTCTTGGACACACGTTCGGTTTCGCTGCGAGTCATTCAAACGGCGATGGCGATCATGCACAGCCAGTATGCTGCGGTTTTCCAGAAGGGCAAGCAGTGGCCGAGTGTTCTGGAACAGATCACCCAAAGCGGCATTCCGCTGACCCCCGACCAAGGGGTTGTGGTCATGGAACTAGTGCGCGAAGCTGAAACCACCCGTCAAATGGTGTTTGCCGAGAACGTCAGTACCACGAAGGCACAGCATCTGCCGGATGGGATGCCCTACAACTATCTAGTTGCCATCCCCATCAATCGTGGTGACGATGTTTACCATATCTTGTGCCTCGGCTTCACAGAGCAGCAGCACCTCACCGAGCTAGAACAGAACACACTCTCGTTACTGGTTGCGCAGGCTTCTGCCCACCTCGAAAATGCTGGGCTGAACGAGGAAATTCACGATGTTAATAGCCGCCTGCGTGCGATCCTCGACTCGACCCGTGACGGTGTGATCTTGCTGGATGATACCGGACACATCATCGAAGTGAACCCGGCTGCTGAACGCTTGATGGGCATCAATTTACGTGAACACATCAACGAGAGCCTCGCTAGTGTCTTACTCCAATACAGCGAGTCCAGCACCGAGAAACAAGCCGGTTATTCGCGCGAAGAACTGATGAATCTGGCTCGTATTGCGCGCCTCGGTTCGCAGGGTATTACGCGGCGTGAGTTCGCACGGGTGATTAGTGCCAACCAAATGATGTATATCGAAGAAGTCGGTTCGCCCGTTATCGACGACGCTAACCATCTGGTCGGTCGGTTGATGGTGCTGCGCGACATCACCGAAGAAAAGAAGCTGGAAGAATACCGCAACGAGATTACCGGCATGGCGGTACATGACCTGCGCGCGCCTTTGAGCGCCATCATCAACGCTCTGCAAATCGCCTCGGAGCGAATTGATACGCCCAACGGTATTCCGGTCGTCAAACGCACGATTGCGATGGGCATGAGTAACGCCGACGACATGCTGACGCAGGTTAATACGCTGCTCGACATCCGCAAGGGTCGTGAGATGACGCTGGATCGCACACCGACCAGCATCGAAGAGGTGATCGAGCTAGCCCGCCTACGCTTGCTCAGTTCGGCGGATAAAGCGAACATCACGATTGAAGTCGTAACGCAGCCTGAACTGCCGACCGTCAATATCGACCCTGTGAAAATCGGGCGAGTGTTCCAAAACCTGATCGATAACGCGATCCGTTTTACCCCTGTTGGCAAGACTATCCGTGTCTCAGTCGATTATTGGGGTTCCAACGGTAAGCTGCTCGTGCGGGTAGCCGACAGCGGCCCCGGCATCCCCGAAAAGGAACGCGGTCGTGTGTTTGACCAATACTGGCAAAGTAAAAAGAACAAACCCCTGCGCGGCAGCAAGGGAACCGGCATCGGGTTAGCATTTTGTAAGCTGGTGCTAGAAGCCCACGGTGAACGCATCTGGGTTGAGCCGATTAGTCCCCTGCCCGGTGCGTGCTTCGCTTTTACGCTGCCGCTGAACTAACTCGACAGCCTTTCGTAATACACCATAAGCTATTTTGATACATCAAATCTTTATCCAGCACCTCATGCTTATTGATATATCATGGGCATAGAAGATGTATCTCGTTATGAGAACCTTTTGCTAGGTGACTGGAGTTCGGTGTGACAGCAGCTAAAAAAACGATTCTTTATATTGAAGATGACCCTGCCAGCCGTATGCTGGTGGAACGCGCTTTGAGTCATTCGGGGTACCATGTGCTCGTGGCCGAGCGTGGTATAGATGGCATCGATATTGCCCGCCGCGAATGCCCTGATATGATCCTGACCGACATTAACCTGCCGGACATTAGCGGGCGCGAAATTACGACGACACTGCGGCGCGACAGCCGCTTTAAAACCACGCCGATTGTTGCCCTCACTGCACAGGGGCAGGGTGAATATCAGGCAATGACGATGGCTGCCGGTGTGACTGGCTATATGTCCAAGCCGGTCGATATTGAACTCTTAATCGAGCGCGTGGGCTTTTACCTGCGCGGCGGCCAAGATCAGATCGACGCGGCGGTGATGTCCGAGGCGCAAACCAAGTACATTCAGGAAATCGTCGGACGGTTGGAAACGCAGGTTCGCGAACTCGAAAATAGCAACAATCAGCTCAAGCGCCTTGATAAGCTGAAAGACTCGTTCATCGAGATTACCGCCCACGAACTGCGAACCCCGCTGACGTTGGTTGCCGGTTACAGCCGCTTGCTTAACGACCTGCCGTCCATCAAAGAAACAACTGCGAAGGACGAGGACACGCGCACGATGATTCAGGGGTTGAATGATGGGATCAAGCGGATGCAGGGCATCATCAGCGAAGTGGTGACCATCAGCCGCATCATGACCAACCAGATTGATATTTCAATTGGACCCATCAATCCGGCGCTCATCATGGAAAAAATCGTCACAGGTTTGCAGGATACCCTCCGTGTGCGCCCGATCAACATCCACTTCGACCGTGCTGCGTGGCCGCAAAAAATGCGTGGTGACGGCGACCTTCTAACCCTGATGTTGAACAACTTGGTTTCCAATGCCATCAAGTATACGCCGGACGGTGGGCATATTTACCTGACGGCCACCGCAGACGCCCAGAATATCCGCATCAGTATCAAGGATACCGGCATCGGCGTGTCGAAGGACGAGCAAAGCCGTGTTTTTGAACGCTTTCATAGCGCCGGTGACATGCGCTTGCACTCGACCAGTAAGACCGCCTTTCGCGGCGGCGGGTTGGGGCTGGGGCTGGCGGTCGCCAAAGGGATTGCCGAGGCGCACGGCGGGAGTATCAAGGTCGAAAGTGCTGGCTATGACCCCGACAAGCTTCCCGGCAGCGAGTTCATCGTGCAGATACCGGCTGCGGCATTCCGTCCTGCGGATAAATTCTAACCGACACTAACCATGTACTGCGCTATAATCCAGTGCATTCATTGAACCACGTACTACAGCCAATTTCGATCATCGGATAAAGGATGTTTTCGGTCATGCGCCATAACATGAACGGAGTCATTGCAGGGTTGTTGACACCCGTATTTTTGGGTGTCGCGCCTATTTTCGGTAAGCTTGCGATTAACGCCGGAGCGGACTCGTTCACGGTGGCCGCATGGCGCACGGTGATCGCGGTGGTCTTTTTGTGGGTGCTGTACCTCATTTTCGCCCGTAAATACATCTATATCTATCCGGCGGGTTTGCTGGGCTGCGTGGTCATCGGCGTCGTCAATGGTATCGGCTCGCTGTTCTATTACGGCGGGTTAGGCTCGCTGGATGCGTCACAGGCGCAGTTGTTGAACGGCATGTACTTGATCTTCGCCGTGCTGCTGACTCGAATGAGCGGTGAAAAGCTCGATAAACGCTTGATTATCCGTGTGCTGCTGGCAATGATCGCGCTGGTGATTATTACTGGCTTTAGTAGTAAACAAATTAACTGGCTGGGTGTTGGTTTGATGCTGGCGAACGCGATTATGTTTGCTGGCACGGTTATCCTCAGTCAATATGTACTGTTCGAAATGCCCGCGCCGACCGTGACGCTTTACATCCTGACGACGATGGGTGTGGTGGTGGCGATGGTCTGGGTAGCGGTCGGTAAACCGATGGCTGCCGCGACGGTAGAGGCTGTGCTGCCGCCGATTATCGCGCTGGGCATCACCACCGCGATTTCACGGTTGGCGCTGTTTTCCGGCGTGAAGTTGTTCGGCAGCTTGCAAACGGCGGTGTTGGCATTGACGGAAATCGGCGTGGCGCTGGCGCTGGCGTTCTTCGTGCTGGGCGACCGCTTAACTCCGCCGCAGGTTGTGGGTATCGGCTTCCTTGCCGCGAGTATCCTACTCATTCGCCCGCGTGATCTGTCGCCGCGTGGTATTAACCCGAATATGCTGGTGTCGAATATTGCCGATTTGCAATTCCAGTGGATTGCTTTCGACCAAGCCTTTGGCAAGCACCCGATTACCTCCGATGACCAGCCGACTGCCTCCAAATTGACCACAGTTGAGATGCACATGATCCGCGATATGATGGGCGCGGGTAAAAGCCCTGTTAAACCCTTTTC
Organism: Bacteroidota bacterium; assembly: GCA_027492915.1. Taxonomy (GTDB): domain Bacteria; phylum Chloroflexota; class Anaerolineae; order Aggregatilineales; family Phototrophicaceae; genus CFX2. The sequence continues at coordinate 5,328 of JAPUDW010000280.1, forward strand.
GGCGAACAAAGACGACTACGGTCACATCCCCGATGCGAAGGATTAAGTAGGGGAAGTGGCGGTTGGCTTTTAGCGATTAACTCCAATACAGCAGTCAATCAAAGACAATTTTATGGCGGCATTGGCGGCATTGGCGGCGACGACATAACCCCGTTTTTCCGCCATAAAAGTTAGAAATATTGCAGATGTTGCAGTTGTTACAACACGATTTTTGTCACATTTGCAACATATAAGGGAGCAAATGCGAAATGCTGCGAAAACCACAACTGCGAAAATGGTTTTGTGTCGGAAATGTCGTCCCACGGGAGGCTGCGCACTCAAAGTCATCAGTGTCAGAGTTGTTAGTTGGCAAATTTGGCAGCAAAGGCAGCAATTTCGGCAATGGCAAACGTGATTTTATTGCTAATTCGGCGGATGGCTCGGCTGGGCTTGCTGCAATTTGGTCGATAGGGCTGCTGCTGCAACCTTTGCTGCAAAAGTAAATGTCAGTCGTTAGTCAAAGGTGAATGCGAGTTATCAGTTGCCAGTCCAATCCACAATCTGCGGAGCAAGCGGCAAAAGCAGCAAATGCGGCGCGAAATAAGTGTGCAGATTGTGCGCAGCGGTCAATGCAGTTGTTAAGATGCGGCGGATAAACCCCTATCCCCAGCCCTTTCCCCGTAGTAACAGGGCAAGAGAGCAAAGACCAATCCCTACGAACAGCATAGCAGATGTGGAGAATGAAAGGGTTACCATTTGGAAGAACATTTGGTAACTCCTAAGCGCACTTGGCGCTAACTTTGCAAGGGAGGAATGACAAACAATAGTTGGTGGATGGTTGGAAAATGGTTTGCCGACAAACTTAATCTAAACCTAAGCGATAATAGTTTGAAGTTGCAAGCGGCAAGTTACAAGAAAACAGGATTGAACCGCCAAGATGCCAAGTCGAGAGAGGACAAGGAAAATATGTTAACAAACGTTAGAGATGAACTTATTAAGCATCTTGAAAGACTATCAGATTTGGCATATCAGCGGCGCGCTTGGATCAATAAAGATTTTCCGCCGGGTATTGAGTATGATGATCCAGACCTTGTTATACATTTTCTTTATGACGAAACAGGTATAGCTGATAATCCTGAAAGTGGGCTGAACAATATTCTCTGGAACAGCAACGAAGTAATTGCTATCAAAAACCTAATAGAAAAGTTGGATTTGGTATTGGATAACTATGATGTTGGTTTTATAAGCCCGAAAGAATATATCCAGCTTCCTGTCCCAGAATGGCAAATGGTTATTGAAGCGGCAAAGGAAGCTTTAGTTATTTTTAGAGAGGTTCGTTCAGCAAGCGAGAATTGACCTAAATTAGAAATGATTTGAGATAAAAATATTAGAACATTAACGAGATTGTAAATGCGCTGTTTTTTTATTTGGATTGAGGAAAGATGGGCTGAACACTGCACTGTCCAGCCCATGAAAAGATGAGGTTTAGGGGGTGGCAGTGGCTTCCGGGAGCAGTGCAAGCACCGGTGTTTCGGCTGCCGCGCCCGTCAGGTTGACGAACAGATCGTCCAGTACCTTGTTCGCCAGCAAGTAGGTTTGGGCGCGCCACCAGTACGGCCCCACGTAGTAAACGTGTCCGGCTTCAACGGCGGAAAGCGCGTTCCAGACTGCATTGCTTTTGAACGCTGTCATCGCTGCATCTTCTGTTTCAAGGGTTTCAGGGTCAGTCGTGGCGTAGGTAAAAACGAAAATCGCGTCGGCATCAGCAAGGTCAAAACGCTCGTCGGAGATGGTGATCCAGCGTTCTTCGCCGTAGCGCTCCATCGCTTCTTCACCAATGATGGCTTGCGACTCAGGCCGTGTGAGGCCAGCATCAGCCACGACGATACCCGGCGCCGTGTCCTCCAGCCACATTGACGTGCCGTAGGAGCTGGTGCCAATGATCGAAATGGTAGGTTCGTCGGTCAGGGCTTTTTTAAATTCGGCGATACGTGCATCGTAATTCTCGACCATATCGGCGAAAAGATCTTCCGTACCGAGTACCGCACTCCAGAATTCCATGCTAAGTCGCCAGTTATGTTCAATACCGGGCGCGGGCATGACGACGGGTGCGATTTCATTACCGGAGTCAAGGTCGATGTCACCATCAACCGCTAGGATCAAATCGGGTGCAGCCACCAATGCGGCTTCTAGATTGGCAGGATAACCCGTATCAGGGATGCCTTCCAGCGCTGGCGCGATTTCGGGCAGTAGGATTGGGATTTCCTCGTGCAGCCAATTGGCTGTGCCGACCAACTCTTTACCGGCGAGGACGACACTTTCGACAGCGGACATCTCTAGGGCGAGAATGCGCTGGGGATTTTCGGGAATACAAAGCGGGTCGCCAGCGAGATATTCATGTTCAAACAGGCGAAAGCCTTCTTCGCAGGTGGTGGTTTCTTGCGCGGCGAGCGGGGCGATACCCGCTAACGACATTGCGAGTAGGGTTAGCGTAAAAAAGGGACGGACTTTCATGCAGTTACTTCCTATCATGAGTTATGTTTGACAAACAGTTGGTACTGTTCAGTCGGGCAAGGTTACCTTTCCGATTCAAAGAATTCCACGCAACGGATTAAAGCACAAATTTCGAGCGTTGAATGACGCGGTAACGGTCACGAAAATTCTAATTTGTTTAGACAGCAAAATGAGATGTCAGCACAGCAAATTCGCAGTGTGCATCCGGTTAAAAATTCGGGTTATACCTCGACAGCCACCCATTCGGTGCGCGGTAAGGTCGAACGGCGGGTGGTCTCCCGCAGGCGTGAGGATAAGACGTGAATGATGCCACGCAGGACTTCGGGGTAATCCGAGGTGAGTTCATAGAAGGTATGCTGGTCAAGCCGCAGCAGATAGGTTTCTTCAGTCGCCGTGACCGAGGCGCTGCGCGGTTCGGAGTCCAACAGGGCAAGTTCGCCAAACTCATCTTTTTCGCCGAGTTCGATAATCGTCTGGCTGCCATCATGAACGCGGACGCGTCCGTAAGCAATGATGTACATGAAGTCGCCCATATCGTCTTTATGGATTATGGTTTGACCTTCAGGAATGATCTCGTCTTTGACGATGGAGGCGATTTCAAACAGGATAGGATCGGGTACTTCGCTAAACAAATTCACTGATTTTAAGAGCAGTATTTTTTCTATCGTCGGCAGCATAGTTTCCCTCGTTTGAGTTTGTATAAGCGGGTTTCCGAGCGCCCAACGTGCTGTTTCGCGCACAACCGCATTCGTATCACCCACGGCAGCAAGGACGGCCTGCCGAGCTTCATCTTTACCGCGCGAACGGATGCCGGACAGCACCATGACTTTGAGCCACGATGGGCTATTTTCGGAAGTGAGGATGCTGTCCAGCCATTGATCGCGGTTCAGGGCGGGTTCTTCAAAAAGCGTGAGCAGGGTATCCAAGCCGTGATGGTAATCGAGGTCATTATCTAGCAGTGAAATGACCAGCAAACGGATGTCGTAGGAGAGTGTGACGTGAAGCATCTCTAAGGCATAACTCTGCCGTGTTTCGGAGTCAGAATAATAGTCGGTGCGAACACGGGCTACAGCCGCCGGATCATAGACCAATGCACCGAGGGCGAAAACGCGTTCGCGCAGCCGGTCGAGTAAGTAGCGTAAGCTCTCGGCGAGAACTGCATCATCCTTGAGCACGACTAAGCCCTGAAGGTAGAGCAAATCCGCCTGAATTTCGGCCTGAAGCCGCGCCTTAACCAGCTCCATGTCATCCGTATGAAACTTTATGCCTACCAGCGCCGCTAAAATTTGCCCACGGATGGCGGGTTCGGGGAAGCTGATATGCGATACCAGCAGGTCGCTGTCGCCCAAACGGCTTGCCACCCGAATGAGCTGGCTGGCGAGGCTGCGACGGCGATGCACACCCATCTCGTAGCTTTCGCGCATGGTTGCGAAGTGCGCGGTGAGCAAGGGGCGCAGGGTGGCATCACCATTGTGTAAGGCGGTGAGCGCGGCGGAGTGCACGGCAGGAACCGACAAGTTATCGAGGACAGCAGCCCATAACAGCGCGTCTTGCAGTTTGCCCGCAGCGAGGCAGGCAGCGCGGCGCACATCCATATCGTGGTCATTCAGCAAGTGTAGGATGAAAGGTGCGTGACCAGTGATGCGGTTATCGCCAATGGCACTTACCGTGAGGATACGTTCCTGAGCAGCCGGAGACTCTAAGAGTTTTTGGAGGCGGCCTTCAGCCAGCGCTACTTTCCCCTCAAGGCCGGAATGGATGATGCCGACTGCCGCCGCGATTTGCAGACGAGATTCGGGCGAGTCGAGGTAAACCGCCGCGCCACCCGCCGCAAAGTCGGGGTCGATGGCTGCCGTAACTTCAATGACGGTGGCAAGCACGGTTTGGTCGGTTTCGGTGGTTAGGCGCTGGCGCACGGCCTGCCGCATACTTGTCAGATGCAA
>JAPUDW010000281.1:0-25022 GCA_027492915.1 Bacteroidota bacterium
TAGTGTACTGCAAGTTATGGTGGATATATTGTTCGTGTTACAGCAAATTTTGCTTTATATCACCTACAGATAATCACAATGCACCTTTATCAACCGCGCCTTCATGTTCTCAAAGTACATGGATTTTTCCTTGTGTTACTATTTCTCGTCATACCGCTGCTGCTCATTTATTTATCTGAATCACCTGCCTCGTGGTATGACGAAGGCTTGAACATCAATGCCGCGCAAACTCTGGCCCAAATGGGGGTTTACGGGTTGGATACGGGTGATGGCATTCGTCTTGCCGATCCCGCTATTCAAACTGGCGCACCGCTCATCGCATTAGCGGCGGCTGTTACTCAGTTAACAGGCGGCAGTTTATTCGCTATTCGCTTGATGATTGTCATCATCAGTCTATTAACGCTCGTCAGTTTATACGCCGTTGCGTACCGCTTATATGGCGTGTTCGCTGCCCTCATGGTTGTAATCGTGCTGCTTGTGCTGCCACCGATGGGTACCACGTCAACTTTTTTACTACTCGGTCGCCAATTTTTGGGCGAAATTCCGGCAGTATTCTGCATCAGTTTAGGGCTTCACCTGTTGTTTAACGCCGGAAATAAGTTCTGGCGATGGGCGTTAATCGGTTTTTGTTGGGGCTTGGCTATTATGCTCAAGTCACAAGTGCTGCTTGTGCTGTCGGTTTCGGTGGCGTTGTGGACTCTGTTCCGGTTCGTTCGTCACAAACCAGACCGATATTATTGGCTCGTAGTCGGCATCGTCATGCTTGCCATTTACGCGGTTGATACGCTGTGGCGAGCAGGCATGGCCGGGGCGGCGCTGGCAGATAATATGCTTGTGCTGCGCGAAGGTATTGCAATTCATATCCTACCTTTTCGCACCATCAGGAATTTGCGCGATCCCGGCTTGTTCGTTCGGTTTAGTGCTGCTGTGCTGGTCGTGGTAGGCTTACTCTGGCTCCGGCAGCGTCGTCCAAAGATTATCGAAAAACTACCAGAGTCACAATTGAAGGTCGAGAATTTTATCGCCTTCTTTATCATTATTTGGATGATTTGGTACGGCTTAATTTCAATTGGTTGGACGCGCTATTCCTTTGTCGGCATCACGTTTACCATCATCATCTTATCAGGAATAAGTGCTGCCTATTGGAAAGCTTATAAACGACCAAATAACGCCACTATGAAGATCGGATTGGTGACAGTGGCAGTTTTGGTGTCATATGGGTTTAATATGCCGCGCTTCTTGGCTAACCAGCAGGGGGAAGATTTTTTTAGAATGGCGGCTGATCTTCAAACGAAGATCACTCCTGATGCACGGATTGTCTCGCTTGAATGGGCGATGAATAACTTTGTGCCGCAGCGGTTCATCTTTCCGCTGACTCACACTATCAATGTCATTACCGAAAATGCCTTTGTACGCAGTAACCCTAATTATGGGTTCGATAGTGCTGCCACTTGCCCGGATTACGTTCTTTTAGGCTCATTAAGCCTTGACAAAACGGTACTAAAAAGTGCTTTAGAGATAAGCGACTCAACCCCACTTTATAGTCATGGGATTTATGAACTTTACGCCGTGAAACCTGATCTACTGCCCATCAGTTGCAAGGCGCAACCGTAGCCTACGAAACATCGTCAGGCACAGGGCGGAGAGGCTTGGTGTCCTCTTCATCTAGCAGCGGTTCGGTTATCATGGTTGTCCAGTTAAAAACAGCGGGTTTGTGGGTTTCCGGCAGCGGTTCGGCCTTGGGGCGAGGTGCCGTTCGTTGGGGCGTGGTTGGCAGAATCCCCGTTGGTATTGGCTTTTCTGGTAGGTCAGCCGGTGCCGTTGCGGGTGTGCTGTCTGCGTCTGGCAGCGGCAGGCGAATGGCGACCAATGCTTCTGGTGTGCCAATGCGTTCCAGTGCCGCCAGTGCAACTCGCCGTACCCCTTCAATCGGATCACGCAGCGCTTTGAGCAGCGGTTCGACGGCCCAATCAGCCTCAAGCTGGCCTAAGATACCCGCTGCGTTGCGGCGTATCATCCATTTTTCACTGCGGAGTGCGGCTAGCAGGGTGACTTCGGCAGGGGCGCTTTGAAGTTTGAGCAGCGCCTCGGCAACCGCTAAACGCACACGCGCGGAAAGTTTGCGGTTGTTGAAGGTCATCAGCAGCGCTTCGGCAGTCAGCTTTTCGCGGCTGTCGCCAAGTTCTTGGGCGGCACGAACGGCTTGTTCGGTATGTCCTGCACTCAGTCGGGCGATCAGGCGTACAACACCCTTGCTATCATTTGTACGTGTATCGGTTTCAATCTTGTTGTTGGCAAAAAGCAGCTCCAATGTTGAGACCAATGTTTCGCGCACATCAGGGTTCGTCTCGCGCATAAGCGCATCTTGTACACCGGGGATGGCAGCGGGTAACGCTAATGTGCGCAGTGCAGTAGCCGCAGCGCGCCGTGTTTGTGGATTTGCATCACCAAGTATGGTAATTAAGCCTCGTATGTCAGATTGTGCCTGCATACGCCAGACTTCAAAATTGAAATCTTTCACAACCTTAACGCTTCCCTTATCCTATTTAAAGGTATTGTAACATAAATACCTTGCAGCAAAATCTCAGAAATTGTGAATGGGAAATAAGTCGTCTTTGTCCATATGTGCCGTAGCCGTGGCAAAATAGACTTTCCAATAATAACCATAAAGAATTGAGCCAATATGCCATCTTCACTTGACCATCTATGCAGCCTGCTTCATAATAATGAATAAATAGTAAATGCTTGATAGAGGAGATCTCTTACAGGATGTCCAAAATTCTCTATGTTGAAGACAATCCTCAGAATATGCGTCTGGTTCGCAAGATCCTCGTTGCTGCCGGTTATGAAGTCTTGGAAGCAACCAGCGGTCTTGCAGGAATTGCGTCGGCTGAACGCGATAAACCTGATTTAATTCTCATGGATGTTAACTTGCCCGACATCAATGGTCTTGAAGCGACATCTCGCTTGAAGGCTACACCCATTATTTCCGAAATTCCGATTATCGCGCTGACGGCCAATGCCATGCACGGTGATCGTGAAAATTGTATCGCCGCTGGTTGCGACGGCTATTTGGCGAAGCCCGTAATGAAGAATGAGTTACTGAATACAGTAGCCCTGTTCCTAAAGCAGGTTTCTTCACCAAAGGTCAGTAGTCAGGAAATGCCTGCCGTCGAGCATCCGGCAGTAAGTAGCACATCGGTTACCCCCGAAACGCCCAAAGCTGAAGAACCGCCAACCAGTGCGGCGGCTCTACCTGCGGCGACGAATGGTACAGCGGCACCCCCTCTCGCCGACAAAGAAACGTCTGCATCTGTAATCGGCGTTCCGACCAACAGACCGCCCAGCATCAATTAATCACAGTTGACAATAGATCATATAAAGGACATTGGCACCCAATGTCCTTTTTGTTTGTTATCATCGGAGGGTTGGTAGGGTTCAATAGAAGATAGAGATTCGGTAGGAGTCGCCAGCAAATCCCTGCAAGTGGGTGATGAGCGGATATTCGCGGTATAAGCCGCTTTTATAATTCTTCTTGCAACTGCACTAGCTTCATTAACGACGCGAGCTTTTCATCCGGCGTTCCGGCATTTAGCAGTAGTCCACCGCGTTCAACATCGCTAAAATTGTAGTACGTGTTGATACCCGCCTCGAATTCCAGCATCACCATATCGCGCACTTTATCGGCTGATTCTGGGTTCGTGAATACCACGAACTCATCCCCTAGCAGACCGATGAAATCTTCGGCAGTTCCAACGGTGGTTACAGCTTCGCGCAGGATACGCGCTGTAAATGCGAAAACCTCGTTGCCCGCCAGAAATCCGTAAATCTCACAGTAGGCTTTGAAGCCCTTCACCATAAACCGTAAGTCGGTATACGCTGCCGACGCGATTTCGCGCCTTTCTAACTCTTCCTCGACCAATGTCGCTGTCGGTAAGCCGGTGCGGTGTTCGTGCAGGCTTTCCTGTGTCGCCCGCCGGATGACACTGCCGATGCGCAAGCGTAGTTCCTCGACATCAAATGGCTTGGTGACGTAATCATCCGCCCCCAACTCCAAACCTTTGACCTTGTTGGCGCGTTCGTCACGCTGGGTGAGGAATATGATGGGTATATAACGTGTGAGAGAAGCTTGGCGCAGGCGGCGGCAGGTTTCATACCCGTCAATCTCTGGCATCATCACGTCGAGCAAGATAACCTGTGGGTATTTGCTGCGTGCCAATTCGATACCAGCCTCGCCGCTATCAGCATGAAATACCTGATAGTCTTGATCCGCGAAGTACAGCATCAACATCTCAGCCAGATCGTAGTCATCTTCAATGAGCAGCAGCCGTGTTTCGGGCATACTAATCAGCCTCTAGCAGGAGTAATTGAATGATTGGAGAAAATATTTATTCGTCACCCAGCACGGCGCTGACGAGAAATTGCTCGCCGAGCGAATCCGGCGCATTACGGATGACTTCTTCAGGCGTCAAGGGCGCGGTCGCCTTATCCGCCCGGAAGACGTTCTTGAGCGGCAGTACCGAAGCGGTTGGCTCGATGTGCGAGGTATCTACCTCTTTCAAACGTTCAAAGTACTGGAGGATATTCGAAAGCTGCCCTGCATATAAGCCGATTTCAGCATCAGTTAAATCCAGCTTCGCCAGTTCAGCGATGCGCCGGACTTCATCATGTGAAAGTTCCATAAGATTGCGTACCTTCAAGCAAAATACTCTGTAATGCGTATCATGATAGCACAGCACTGGGAGCGCTACCAATTTAGCATTAAGGTAATAAAATTTCGATATAACAAAAAACCAAAAAGGCTCTAGAATGGTAAGAGAACTATATTCTCTCGGCGCTGGCATTGTCGCCATCCGTTACGCGCCTAAAGTTTGAAACCTATGCCTACTCGACAATTGATCCCGCACCTCGATATTATTGCTGCTGCGCGTAAACATTATGTGCGCGAACGAAAAGCCCAGACCCCGATTGAGGCGGTCAGAGCGTTAGCCAGTATGCAAAAACGCCCCCTGCCGGTGCTGACGGGTGTGGCAACGAGCGAACAACCCGCTGTTACCCTGATTGCCCAAATTCGTGCAACCAGTTCGGATACCACCAAGATCGAAGAACTTGCCCGCGAACTTGCCGATGTCGGTGTCGATGCGCTGGCACTATTTACCGACGATGGCCTTGACCCGCATGGGCTGGATGATCTGGTGGCGCTGACCCGCACGGTGAACTTGCCAGTCATCGGGCAGGATGTGATTGTCGATGAATACCAGATTGTTGAATCAAGGGCTGCGGGTGCATCGGCATTAGTGCTGCGAACCTCAGCGATGGATAAGCACCTGCTGCGGACGCTCGTCTCCACCACCCAGCGCAATCGCATGACCGCCATTGTGGAAGCCAACAGCATTGATGAAGTCATTTACGCCAACAGCCTCAGCCCATATGTGATCGCCATCAGCCAGATTGATGCGTGGACGGGCGAACCGGTCAAAACACCCGCCGCCGAACTTCGCGCCCATATTCCGGTTGGCACGCGCGTCATGCTGGCGGAAAGCCTCGCCACCACTGAAGAAATTCAAGCCGCGATTAATTTGCAGGTCGATGCGGTTATTGTCGAGCCGGAACTGCTGCTCGACTCACGTCATGCTGCCAGCATTCACCAATTGATTCAGCGTACATCATGAGTGACACACCCAACACGCCCCCCGATATTGAAGGGGCAATCGGCTTACTCGGCAGTCCTGATCCGCAGTTGCGCCAATTCGTGGCCTATCTGTTGGGGCAGGCTGGTGACCCCCGTGCGATTGAACCGTTGATCGACGCCCTACAAGACGAACATGTGGGTGTGCGCGGCGCGGCTGCCAATGCCCTCGGTAATATTGGCGACTCGGCTGCCGTTCCCTACCTTTTGCCCCTCCTGCGCAACGCTAATCCGCAGTTGGTGGTGTGGGCGGCCTTTGCACTAACCCGTCTTGGGCGCGATAGTTTTGATGTGCTGGAAACGATGATGCAGGCTGAAGATGTCGATGTACGCCGCAGCACGATACTGGCTTTTCAGCAGTTGGGCGACCAGCGTGCCATCCCCTTATTACTCACCGTCACTCGCGACGACTCCAAACGTTTTTCTGCCGATAGTACGCTGGGAGAGGCGGCCGTACGTGCGCTCCAACATCTTGGCTACAACGTTGGCAATTTGCCTCCCTCTATGACCTAACTTCCGCCCTTGCTTTTGCCCATAAAATTCCTCTTGCAAAATGGCGGGATTTCTCAGACTACGATAAGATTAACGTGCTTAGAGGATTATTCCACAACTCAAGTCGTTGTTTCTTAAATTAATCTCGTGGGATGCGTTTAGTTGGGGGCCGCTTTGAAACGTATAGTCCTATTACTCATCGGCATCTTGATGGTCATTCCGGCAGCGTTTGTGGCGATGCAAGACAGCGCTTCGCCGATAGGTTTACAAATTACCGGTGTGAATGACACCGCCTACCCGACCGTTATCGTGAACGCGAATGTTTTTGATCGTGTCGGCCAGCCTGTGCTTGGGCTGGGTATTAATGACTTTAAAGTTGTAGGCGAACTTGTCGGTAATATGGAGGTGGTGAAGGTCGAAAACGTCACCGACGACAGCCTCTCCTTTTCCGTCGTATTGGCGATTGATACCAGCGGCAGTATGACCGGTTCACCCATTGAACAGACGATCATCGCCGCGAAAAGTTTCATCAATAACATTGGCGAGACCGATCCAGTGGCGATTGTCACGTTCGATAATCGCGCCCGTCTAGTCCAAGACTTCACCACCGATAAAGCCTTACTCAATCAAACGATTGATACCCTGCGCTATGGCGGCGAAACCGCGTTGTACGATGGCAGCCTCCTCGCCGTCACCACTGCCGGTAACTCGCCTGTACCCCGCCGTGCGGTCATCATTCTCAGCGACGGGCAGGAATACCGCGCCAGCCAATCAGCCCGCGAGTCCGCGCTGGACGAAGCGCTGAGCATTGGCGTTCCGGTCTACACCATCGGCGAAGGCTTCGGCTTCGACCGCAGCTTTATGGAAGGGCTGGCACAGGGAACGAGCGCTCAATTCTACGAGTCGCCCAACCCCGACCAGCTTAACGAGATCTATAACGCACTGGCCGCTATCCTCCGCAGCCAGTACATTATTACGCTCACCAGCGATCTTCCCGGTGATGGGCAAACTCATGATGTAGAATTGGAAGTGACCAACACCGATGGCGCTACAGCGACCGCTGCGTCCCAGTTCCGCGCACGGATCTACCAACCGATTATCAGCTTCCCCGACCTCCCCACCGAAGCGATTGCAGAGCCGACTGATGTTACCGCGCAGGTGCTCAGTGACGACGGCATTACGTCAGCCACCTATCAGATCAATGATGGCGAAACGGTCTCCATTACCGAGCCGTATACCTTTACCATTGACCCTTCAACCCTAAGCTCCGGCGAGAACACTGTCACCTTCACCGCGACCGATACCACCGGTGACACGACCACCATCGACCAAACCTTCCTTGTTGCGACCAAGCCACCTATTGTCACCATTTCGGCAGTACCGACAAACCTTGTTACCGCCATTGATGTAACCATCACCGGCACGGCGATTGAAGGTACCGTTCAGGGGTTGATCGTCAAGGTGAATGACGCGGTGGTTGCCAGTTCTCAGAACAATGCCAGCACCACCATTACGCTTGACCCGGTAGCGCTGCCTCCCGGCGAAAATACGCTGACCGCGATTGTGCGCGATTCAGTTGGTGGGCGTGTCGAGCAAACCATTACCTTCTCCGTTCCGGCACTCGCGCCTAACGTCGCTATTACGGGTTTAACGGCTGGTGAAACCATTACCGAGAACCGTACCATCGGCGTCGATGTCAGCAGCCCGCAAACACCCTTAACAGGAATACTTTATAAGGTTGACGGTGTTGTGATTGCCACCCAAACCGAAGAACCCTTCACGCTCGATTTGGATGTCGAAAGTATTGGCGTCGGCAGCCATATTCTGACGATTGAAGCCGGTAACGAAGGTGGCGCACCCGCCAGCGTGGATGTGGCGTTCATCATCGCTCCACCGCCGACTGCCACACCCACGGCGACCTCGACCTCCACAAACACACCCTTACCACCCACGGCCACCCATACCAATGTGCCGCCGACCAACACCAGCGTTCCGCCCACCGCGACGAATACCAATGTTCCGGCAACCGCAACCGATACAAGTGTTCCCGCCACCGCCACCAGCACAGATGCGCCAGCCACCAACACCAGCGTTCCGGCAACCGTTGATGCCAACGCGACGAGTGCTGTGCAGGCCAACGTGGCGACCAGCGATGCTGCAACCTCAATTGCCGCTGTACCGACCAACACGGATGCGCCGCCGACTGCCACAACAGCTCCGGCCACCAGCACCAACACGGCTCGGCCACCAACCAGCACGACCGCGCCCACCAATACCGACACACCACCGACTGCCACCAATACCGACGTGCCGCCCACCGAAACCGACGCGCCACCGACTTCCACCGCTACGACTGAGGCCACAGCGGAAATAACCGCCGAAGTGACCGAAGCTGCGACTGATGAGGCCACCGCCGAAGCGACTGAAGCCTCGACTGCTGAAGTAACGGCAGAAGTCACCGAGAGCGCCACAGCAGAAGTGACGGCTGATAGCACCACTGTTGCCGCCGCTGCCACCAACACCACCGCAGCCACGATCACCGCCGAAGCGACCGAGGATAACGCCACGCAGGCACCCGGCGTACCGACCTTTACGCCCATTCCGCTGACCGCCGAAAGTCAGGACTCGGCAGGTCAAACGCAAAGCCCGCTGCTCATCGGTGCGGTGTGCTTGCTCGGCTTGCTGCTGCTGGCAGTCGTCTACTGGCTGGCTGCTCGTCGCCCCAAGCGCTAACCCGACCACAAAGGTCGATCTGCATGTCGGGGTTTGGCGTTGACAAACCCTTCGTTGGCAAAACACCAAAAGAGTTACCTAACCAATGAGGTAACTCTTTTGTTTACGGTTAGCGTCATATCTAATTGCATAATAGATAACTACTATCTGCAAGGCATTGAATGCAAAGCACACATATTTACCGTTTCTTTAAAAGCACATGGGGTATCTATGTGGTTTTGACCGCCGACTTAGCCTCAAAAGCTGAATTCCCTCTTCAAACAATTGAGGTAACACCCGATATTTACTTGTCGATAGAAGTCCCAAATCTATCTGATATAGAAATGGACTACTTAGCGCTCGCGGTTAAGTTGCTGAAATCCGAATTGCAAAATCGCCTAAAGCAGCAAATGCCTGTTGTAATCAGAATTATTGATTTAGAGATTGCTCTTACCGATTATCAACCTGAATGTCTGACATACGCCTTAGTCGGGTGACTAGATCAGACAATCGGAAGCACGACCCATTTACCCACCCCATTTTGACAAAGAACATAACATGTATATCTTTGATTTACCGACAAATTCGCCCAATCCGTAGGAACAGAATAATATGCCTCACGATGTCGATATATTTGGTTTTCCTACGGATCCCGAATTAAACCGTTTGGAAAGTTACTTGGGGGAATTAGCAGCGCGTTGGCGGGGGACATGGGATCAAGCTATCGTCGAGGAGTATCATGCGACTTTAGCGCAGCTATACGATTTAGGATGGGATGGCAGATTAGATATTGAAAGTGAACTGCCTGATGAATTTATGCCAAAAGACTATATGCAGCGTCGTCTATAACCATATGCTTTGAGGAAAACTCGTGCGACACCTACCCATCGACGGCACTTACAACGTCCGTGACCTCGGCGGCCTACCCACTACTGACGGTCACGTAACACGCTGGCAAACATTTATCCGCGCTGGCAATCTGGATAAAGTGTCCGCCGCTGGCTGCCAATATCTCACCACCTACGGCGTGACCACCATCATCGACCTGCGCGACGAGTGGGAGGTGGAGTCATATCCCAATGTTTTCGCCCACGTCGCCCGTGTTCACTATGCTAACCTCCCGCTCATCGGTGATCGTTATGCGCAGGATGAAACGTGGAAAGCCGCTAGCGAGCGTTACACCCATCTGCACGAACTCTATGCCTACTACCTCGACAACTGCCAACCCCAAATCGCGTCAATCATCGGCGCATTATCAGCCAGCAGCAGTTGCACGATTTTTCACTGTTACGCCGGTAAAGACCGCACCGGTTTAATTGCCGCCTTGGTGCTGGGCGCGGTGGGCGTTTCAGCCGATACCATCGCTGCCGATTACGCATTAACGGGCGAACAAATTACCCACCTAGTAACCGAGTGGCGCGCCTATGCCATCCAACATAATCGTGATCTCGCGGCGCTGGAACGCGATGCCGCCGCCAACCCCCAAACCATGCTCGACACGCTTGCTTACCTCACCACCCGCTACGGCGGCGTTCGCCCCTATTTACTCGCGTGTGGCGTTACAGAAGAACAGATAATGATGCTCAAGCGTCGGTTGGTGGAAATTCCGAAGGAGTAAAGTGATGTCGATCAGTTCAACAGGCATTTTGCCCCAACCGTTTGCTTGGGTTCACATTCCCGCAGGTAAAGTCACTTTGATACCGGAAGCTGAATTAAAATTTGTAAAAGAGAGAGTAGGATATATTGCGGACGGAATGCCACAAACTTTCGATACTGACACGTTCGAAATGGCTAAGTATCCGGTAACTAATGCCCAATTCGCCGTGTTTATTGCCGCCGATGGATACAACCAGCGTCGATGGTGGACGGACGAGGGCTGGCAGATGAAACTCGAAAGCGGTTGGACGCAGCCGCAGTTTTGGCAAGACGCGAAGTGGAATAAGCCAGATTACCCTGTCGTTGGCGTATCGTGGTACGAAGCGCTGGCATTTTGCAATTGGCTTACGGAAGTGACAGGCGAAAACGTTCGCTTGCCAACCGAACAAGAATGGCAGCGGGCAGCTCAGGGCGATAATACGAACTGGTATGTCGCTTGGGGCGGCTCAGATGATGACGAACCTCGCTGCAACTGGGATGGCCTTTGGGGGTGGGAAACTGACGGGACAACACCGGTAACCCGATTCGAAGGTAAAGGGGATAGTCCGTATGGGGTGGTTGATATGACGGGCAATGTATGGGAATGGTGTTCGACCAAATATTTCACAGGGGAGAACGACCTAAAAGGAGATGATATACGGATATTGAAAGGGGGTAGCTGGGTATTATATTATTCCTATGTGATCAATATCAGAGTCACCGACCGTTATGGCCTCAATCCCTTTCATCGCCTTGACCATGCAGGGTTTCGCTGCGCTCGATCAATTCCTTCTACTCACAGGATTTGAGACAAATTCATGTCATAAAGTCAGCCGGAAAAGTTTGTAAACTCAAACGCTTTTTGCTTGACTCCTGCTGAACTTATGTTCTATAATAATCATGTGGTGTGGTACGATTTTGTCCGATCACAAACATAATCACATTTGTAGGGACAGCATACATGCTGTCCGTGCCACCAAACCACCCTCACCACTGACTTTGCCCAAACCATGAAATTCTCTGCATTTTTCTCTGAGTTCTCTGTGTCCTGTGGTAAAAAATGTATTGCAACGACAGCAGCAGCACTGACATTTGCGACGCGGTGGCATTCTCCCTCGAATCTGCCGAAAGTTCGCCAATTCGGCGGGGTTAGCCGAGCCTCCCGCCGACACAAAATGTCAATTCGGCAGCTACACGGGAGCTTCCCGCCTGCCATTTCGGCGGAATAATGTGCAAAATGTGCAATTTGCGACCGAAGGAAGTCCTTTAGGGTGCCGAATTTGCTGAATCTTTTGAATGTTTGGGAGGAATGTCGTGCTACATTCGCGCCTTCATCCCCTGCGCCAAGAAGTGTGCGGTCGCCATAATCGAGATCATCGGGTTCACCCCGCTTGCTGTCGGTAACACGCTGCCATCCGCCACAAACAGGTTGCGCACCTCATAGCTCTCACCCGTTGGGTCAACCGCCCCTATTGCACTGTTCCCCCCGATCCGGCACGATGACATCTGGTGAGCGCTGAATAGGGCGTAGGCGTTCGGGTGCAGTCCACGCGCTTCAACCTCGCGCAAAAAGTCATCGAGCTTGCCACCCTCTGCTGGACGGTAGCGCATCTGCTGGTTGTGTGGGCTGGAAACCTCCGTAGCTCCTGCCGCGATATGCACCCGAAGGGACTCCATCATCCCTTTGACCATATGCGCTGCGTCATACGGGTGCAGCTTGTAATGCACAACCGGTTCGCCCCGCCCGTTAATTGCCACCTGCCCACTGTAACGGTCGCGTGTCAGGGTAATGATATTCGCGAGATTCGGCAGGTTGCTCATCATCCGTTTGTGCGTCACCCCCGACTGCCACGGGAAGGTCGCCGCCGCGAGGCCGGGATGCACTGGAGCCGTTTCCAAACGCACACCGTAACCATGCCCGTCGAGGTTCGCGAACTGTCGGCTCAGGCGTGTCATCGGTGGGCCTTGCCAGCCCATAACCGGCTCGTCAAATAACCCGTAAGTGACCGTCACCGGATGCAGGTGTAAGTTCGCGCCAATGTTAGCGTTCGTCAGGCCGGAACGTATGAGCAAAGCCGGTGTGTGGATCGCTCCTGCTGCCACCACCACCCATTTCGCGCGGATTGTCACGGGCTGCCAACCCCCAACTGCCGCCTGTACCCGCACGTCTGCGCCCACTGCCGTGCCGCGTTCGATCAGTAGGCGGTTTACCTGCGCGTTGACCAATATGCGTGTACCGCGTTCGTGTGCATCCTGTAAATAAGTTTTCACTGTTCCTTGCTTCGCGCCAAAAGGACAGCCGAAGTTACAAAAGCCGCATTCCTCACAGCCTTTCACGTTACGTGGGATCGTCGCTACATCGTATCCCAGCGCCTCACAGCCGCGGGTGAGTGCCGCGTTGGTGACGTTAACGGGCGAAGCCTCGCCGTCGACATTCAGCCGTTTGAGTACCGCATCTAAACTGCGCTGGAACCCCTCACCGTCAGCCCCAGTGAAGCCATATTCATGTGCCCACTCGTGCAGCACGTCGTCCGGTGTGCGCAGCGAAGCCGCCCAATTAATCGTCGTGCCGCCGCCTAACGCTGTGCCTGCCAAAATGCTCATGCTCAGGTCGCTGGTCGTCAGTAGACCGCGCTTCTCGAACAGGCTTTGGCTGGCGAGTTCACGACCGCTGAACTGGTGGTCGGGGTGGTATGCGCCTTTCTCCACCACCAGCACCTCATGCCCTGCCGCGCTGAGTTCCCCTGCGATCACACCGCCACCTGCGCCCGAACCAATCACCAGCACATCGGTATGTAGTGTCGTCGGCGCGTTAATCGTCAGCGGCTCAATAGCGGGTGTCGTCGCTTCAGCGTGTGGAGGATGGTTGGGATAGCGCAAAATCGCCCATGCCGGATGCGGTTCGCCATTAGGGGTGATCGCGTAAAACAGGAACATTGCCAGCCGCTTCAAACTTTGGAACCACTGCCTTGCCGGTGCAAGGTTGCTGTTTCCCCAACTGCGTAATAGCGTGGTGCGGTCATTCGGCAGCATGTCGGAGAAGGCTTGTCTGTTACTGACCGTCAGTCGGTTGAAGATTGGGCTTTCGATCAGGTTCAGGATAACTTGTAGTTGGGTTCTTGCAGCCTCATCCGTCACTGCCAGTATGTTTTCTTCCAGCACGTCAACAAGCTTCACATCCGCAGCGCTGAGGCCGAACAGTGTCGGATTATCTCCTTTATCCGGCATAATCGGGGGGATGAACGTATCACAGATGAGACCGAGCGTATGCTTTTGAGCAGGTGTTAGAAAGGGCATAGGGAAGAACCGTCAATAATTATTCATTATCTCGTATAAATATATCCCTTTTCTCAATGTCTCCAAATCTATGAGTCGGATGCGAACCAATGCGGGGCATATGGGTATACTTCCCTTATAAACGCTTTTAGGCTGTTGAGAACACTATTCCCCAGCTTTATCACATTTAGTGCGTGGGCTGGTGACGGGTTGCACGAGTTTTGCCGGTTCAAGTTTGCTCGTGGCGGCGGGCAGTTCACCGATCAGGATGAATGTTTGTCCGCCTACACCGGTGATGTCCAACGATTGCAGGAATGGGAAGTAATCGCAGTCGGCAGTCGGTAGTTCGAGATCGAGATAACCTTTTTTATCCGGTGTGCGGGTGTACTGTGTCGCTATGGTGTACACATCCAGTGTGGTATCACCGACCGGCAGCTTGACTGTTACCGGATCGAGCGTGTTGTTCCAGACCACGTACATCCGCTGCTCGGTACTTGGCAGATCGAAGGTGATGAGCGTGGCACGGTTGTCGAGAATGGTGACGGTCGGCTTCGCCAGTTCGGCTTCACCAAAAATCTGTGTGACCAATTGATAGGCTTTTGCGGCGGGTCGTGCCGTACCGGGCTTGGGATGGTGGCTGAAGCATACCGAACTAGCCTCGTTGCGGTACAAACCGAAGGCATCACCGCTGCATATTGCACCTTCGCAAACCGGCGTGATGTGGTACTCAAAGTCCGTTCCGGCGGGCTGGTTGCCGCAGTCGTCGAATAACTGGTGGAAGAAGATCGTGCTAACCCCTTCGGAAAAGGCATACGCGGCGCTTTGCACGAAGAACTCGGCTTGCTGTTCGCTAGTGGCGCGGAGCTGCTTTTCGTCCGGCGTATTTGCCCACAGCGGGCCGGGGTAATCATCCCAAACGGGAACACCACTTTCGTTCAGCCAGATTGGGCGTTTGAGCTTATAAGCAATTAGCGTTTTGTCAACCACGTTGACAAGCCAACCACTGCGCCACGGGTAGCTGTAGTTGTGGATGGCGATTATATCCATATACCAGTTATAGGCTTCATGGAACGGGTCGTTCTGGTAAATCGCCAATACCCGTGCCAGCCAATTGTCATTCGTGCCAAACAGCAAGCCGCCGAACATCACCTGTGCGTCGGGATCAACCTGCTTGATGACGATATAAGCCGTCTTGAGCAGTCGTGCATAGTCGATAATGCCGGCTGACCAGAAGAGGTTGAAGTCCGGTTCATTCCAAATTTCCCAGATGCGGATGCCTTTATCCTTCGGCCAGTCTTGTTCATGTGCCAGATCACCGGATGGCTTGTACCGCAGCACCGCTTTTTGCACGAAGTTGACCCAATAATTGTCGGGGTTGAGTTTCTTGCTTTGGCTCGGTGTATCACTGCCATCGGCGAAGATCGGTTCTTGCAACCCTTTGATGCGGTCAGCGTCGGCGTAAAAGGCCGGACGACCGAGCAAAATCACGTTGATATTGAACCCTTGTGCCAAATCAGCCATGACCAGTCGATCATAACCTGACCAGTCGAAGGTGCCGGATTTGGTTTCGACACGATCCCAATAAATCGGCCAGCGGTTCCAACCAGCACCAAGTTCGAGTGCCTTCTGGTAACGGCTGTCGGGGGTGATTTCTTCGACACCGCTGATATGGTTAATGCCGAAGCGTTCCGACCGTAAATAATCATCATCGCTGGTCGTTGTTGGGGTTGCGTCCTGTGCGTGGGTGATGCCGAAACCCAAGAGTATAAGGGTCAGCAGCAGCGTAAGGGCGGTTTTCATGCAGGGTCAGTTCCTTGTTGGCACGGCAAAATCGGTGATCATCAATTTGTTGGGACAGCAGTTCAGGTAAATTTTACCATCGAACGGGAAACCGGTTGCATGAATAAATGGTGTTTGGTGGTTGTCATCGAGCGGTGGGCGATGAGCAGCTCGCTTTTAGCCAATCTAATACCCAAAAGTGATTTCAATGTAGGATTTGCTGTCAGTAAATTCGCGTTTTAAAAGTGCCTGTTTTACAGGCAATAACAGGCAGCATTGTCCTTTCTGACCCCGATTTGTGAAGGCACAGTTTGGGGAAATAAACTGTTTTCTAACAGGAGGATACGCGATGGTGACTGCCTTATCGTTAGCCACCATCGCGGGTTACATTACACGGGCGTCGATTCAGTCTGCCTTGCCGTCCGGTTAAGTGCTGGTAGTGCCATCGAGATGACAGCCACCGCGAGAACGGCCATCACCGCACTGCTCATGTAAGGGGTACTGTGACCTAAGTGATCGTAGAGTACACCGCTGGCGAGCGGCCCGATGATACGGGCGAGGGATTGCACGGCTTGATTGCCGCCTTGCACCTGCCCCTGTGCGCTGGCATCCACATTACGAGACAGCAGCCCGTTCAATGAGGGGCCGAATAAACCATCTCCCAAGGCGAAGCTGATGGTGCCCAGAAACAGCAGCACCGGCGAATGGATAAGGACAATCGAACCGATCAGGAGTAGGCCAACCGCTTCGCAGATCATGCCCGTAATAGCGACCTGCGCCTCACTAAAGCGCTTGAGAAGCCGTTGCAGAAGTAACCCTTGAGCGAGGATGTCCGTGATACCCACCAGCACAAAAATTGATCCAGTCGCTGCCGCGTCCCACGCTAAGATATCTTTCGTCAGCAATCCGATACTCTCAACCGCGCCGAAGCTGAGCGCGATCAAAAAGCTGACCACTAACAGGACACGAATTTGTACAATAGAACCCACCTTAACAAGGATACTCAATGGATTCAATTGGGCGATGTTCATCTTTGTCGTGCGTTTCTCTTTCACCAAACTCTCTGGCATAAAGAAAAATCCCAAGATGAGATTGGCAAAAGTCACTGCCGCCGCCGCGAAAAGCGGAGCCTCGATGCTGATCTTCGACAGTAAGCCGCCAATTGCTGGACCGAGGATGAGCGCCACGCCCGATACCGCGCCAATCCAACCAAAGTACTTACCACGTTCTTCCGCTGGTGTGATGTCCGCGACATAGGCGAATGTCACACCGAAGTTACCGCCGGTTAACCCATCAATAACACGCCCGAGGATGAGTACCCACAACGCGCCGCCGATGCCCAACATCAAGTAACCAATGGCTGAACCGAACAGGCAGATGAGCAAAATCGGTCGCCGCCCGTAACGGTCGCTGAGTGCGCCTAATCCCGGCGCGGCGAAGAATTGGCAGATGGCGTAAACCGAGGTCAACAAGCCGAGAACGAGTCCCGCGCTGTTGGGATCGCTGACGTAGCGTGTGACAAGAAATGGCGCTACCGGATTAATCAATCCGAGGCCAATGGTGCCGAGAGCCGTGGTGATGATGATAAAAATCAGCGCCATACGGTTGATACGTTTACTACCACCATTTTGAATAGATGGAGAAGATTGCATGTTTAGACCTTTCGTGAACAGAATACGTTCACAGTTTAGGCCTAACCGTCAGCGAGGTATTGTAAAAATTCGGCAAAAATTATTTGTTTTGAGGTTGGTTTCGCATAGGGGAAGGAAGGAGGTTCATGAACGAGGCATTTCAGCACACGCTGCGAAGAATTTATTCGCTTATCGGAAGCGATAAGTGATGCCAATCGCGCCATGCCTCCCCGTGGAAGCTCTTGAATTCGCCGGGAGTGACATTAGCGAAGGTCTTAAAGTCGTGGATGAAATGTGCTTGGTCGGTGTAACCAAAATCCTGCGCTAAGTCGCTTGTCCGCCGCAGCGGATGGGTGATGAGCATATTGCGGATATTCTCGAAGCGGATGATCCGCGCTAGTGTTTTGGGGGTGACGCCGGTAAGAAATTTAAAGCGGCGCTCAAATTGGCTGGTCGAGAATGCCGTTTGAATGGCGAGTTCTCCCATCCTTACTTGACCTGCCGAGGCATACAGTTGATGCGCTGCACTGCGGATAGTTTGTAGATCGTGCGGTGGACGACTGGCAAGGTCGCATATGTACGCCTGTAGTTGATACATGGCTTCTTCGTAACCTGCACTCTGTACGGTTGCGCGAACCGACTTGCCGAAAGCTTGCCAATGGCTGTCGAGCGGGGTGATTGCGTCATTTGTCTGGTTGGCTTGTATGCCCAGCAGCGGATTGACCGCCCACGGGTAAATCTTCATTGCCACAAATTGGCAAAAGCCCTCGGTGCGAAGTTGTAACGGTTTGCGCTGGATGCCGTTCAAGAAAACGTGGGGCATATCAAGACGAAGGCCGTCGTCCGTTTCCAGATACAACGGCGCGCCGCAGTTGATAATCAGTTCAACATATGAGTCAGGAATGATACGATCCCGATTATAGGTTTTAGCATCTTCTTCCAGCGCCCAGATGAATTTGACATCCGCTTGTAATTGAGCTGCTGGTGCGATTTCGTAGCGATTCATAGAATAATCTCGTAGCAATCGGTTACCGTTGTTCAACGCCGCTTTTATATCAAATCCTGCTATCAGTGGATTGTCAAGTATGATTGGAGACATCCATCGAAAGTTAGAGTGATATGCAACTCATTTGATTGCTATAACTCCGATACGTTGGCTATCGGCTGGAACGATTTGCCTACGCTAACCCCAAATTTGCGGCGAGGGTAGGTAGGTAAGCATCGTGGTCGGCGATCAATTCGGGAATGTTGTGCGGCATCTCGACCCAATAAAAGTCAAAAGGAATCGGCTCACCTTCGTTCATATACTCGCCGTGCTGCCAGTATTCCGGTGCTTCCTCATCGCACCAGATATGGAAGTAGTAACGGTGGTGAATTTCATCCTTGCCAAAGTCCGACATATCGCGGCTGAGTTCACCGAGGAAAGTGTTCAACCTCAGTCCGGCTAATCCGGTCTCTTCGATAGCCTCGCGCAGCGCTGCATCCTCGATCATTTCATCTGCTTCGACCGTGCCGCCGGGAACCTGTATCCCCGCTTCCGGTGCGGTAGGGTGCGTGAACACCAATAGGCGGCTCCCGCGGGTAATATAGGCTAGGACTTTGTACTTCTCGACCATATCAAATTTCACAGACACACTCTGCAACAGATGTGCTCCTCATTATGCAGTTGGCAGGCAGGCAAACAAATCCCATCAAGAGATTTAGCATGGTGCCGCTGCATTCGAATAAATAGCGAACCCTGAATGTGGCGCGAAACAGTGGAGATCAGTGAGTAGGAACTAGCTAATGAAGCTAACCATTACCGCGTAGATGGAAAATAGAGCGTTATTGCGACCAATTCTGAGTGTTACAATCATCATTATCTATAAATACGCAAAGTAAATCAATAGGGAGTTAAACGTTTAACCCTAAATAGTATTAAGTAATAAGTGTATAAGGATCTACTAAAGCGGTGGGCGGGACATTATTATGCCCCACCCCGAACTGCTTACTGCTTAGGGCTTCGCGACCGTCCACTTGCCGCCCGCGCCTTCGCCGTTGGTTTCGCCCACTTCGAGGTCATCCTTGAAGTAGTACAGGGGCAAGCCATTGTAGGTGACGTGCTGCGAACCATCTTCTAGCACAATCGTACCCAGTTCGCCGCTGACGTTGGCACCGGGGGCGAGTTTGTCCTCTGCGCCGATGGTCAATGGAGGCCAGTTTTCGAGGCAGGTTTCGGTGCAATTGCTCACGCCTGCGGTGTCGTTGCTGAAGGTGTACAACGTGCCGCCGTTATTGGAGACGAGGAAGTCACCTAGCGCGTCGCTGCTGCTGATGCTCACGGTTTCCGGCGCGATCACATACCAGACCTTGCTCACACCTTCGCCAGTTGAGTCGCCAATCGCGGCATCATCTTTCCAGTAGTACAGCGGCCAGCCGTTGTAGGTCACTTGGAGCTTGTCAGTGTCGGTGCGGGCGATGGTGTTCCATGTGCCGGGTAGGTTGACACCGGAGATCAGCGCATCGGCGCTGTCCACCAGCAGGGGCGGCCAGTTCACGGCGCAGTTATCGTAACAGGTGCTCACATCAGGCGTGTCTTTGGTGTACATATACAGCGTCATGCCGTTCGCGCCAACCAGCACCGTGCCGACGGACGGTATGGTTTGGCTGTAAACAGTCGCCGGTGGCACAATCCACCAGTTACGCCCGACGCGGTTGCCGGTGGTATCACCGACTTCGGCATCCTGGAACCAGTAGTACAACGGGACGCCGTTATAAGTTACCTGTAACGTGCCATCAGTGCGCTCGGTGGTGCCGAGGGTACCGGGGATGCCATCGGCGGTGGTCAGGCCGTCGGCGCTTTCCACGGTCAGCGGCGGCCATGCTTCGGCGCATTGGTCATAGCATACGCTGGTGTTGATTGGATCAGGGGTGAAGCTGTACAGGGTCATGCCGTTCGGCCCCACCAGATATGAACCGAGCGTGTCCGATGCGCCCAGCCCGACAGTTGGCGTGTCTTGCGCCATCAGTGGGATCGAACTAATGAGCAGTATAGCCAGTAACAATAAAGCTATTCGACGAAACATAACCTTTTCCTCCCTACGGTTTATGTGATTGCAGGTATTTGGATACCTGCCTACTGTGTTAATCGTTGGGAAGATCGGTTTTGGATTGAATCGAATCTCTTTACAGTTAATAGCTTCAACTGCTAGACTGATGGGGTGGAGCAGAATACCCATGCAGTCACCATTTGACGACATTAGCATCATGAACCAAATCGCCGCGCGCGATCAGCAGGCGTTTAGGGCGCTTTATCAGGAGTATGGTAAGGCCGTCTACAGCTTGGCGTATCAAATGCTTCAAAATACCACGCTGGCCGAAGAAGTGACGCAGGATACATTCGTCAAAGTCTGGCAGAGCAAAAGCCATTGGGACCCGCGCAAGGGTAAGCTCAAAAACTGGCTGCTGACGATCACCCAATTCACCGCGATTGACCGCCTGCGGCAAGAACGCCGTCAACCCGCTTTACACCCCGACTCAATCGAAGAAATGGCAGAAGAAATTCCTACCTATGCTAGTGAATCGCTCTGGCGAGATGGCACTGTGCTGCGCCTGTTGGTGCAGGAGCTACCAGAAGAGCAATCCATGTTGATCGGGCTGGCGTTTTTCAAAGGGATGAGTCATGGCGATATTGCCGAAGTGACGCATATTCCGCTGGGGACGGTCAAAACGCGCCTGCGGACGGGCTTGCAGCGGCTGCGGGAATTGTGGTTGGAGTCGGTACATCAAACATCTAAATCTGGTTAATCGGTCGTATAATACTTATAGGAAGTGAGTTCGAGCGGACAGCATGAGTTCTGAGCAATACATCGGTTCGGCAAGCAATTGTGATGCCCTCCGAGACCTTATCCCTGATTATGCCTTCGGCTTGACGGACGCGGAACAAAACCGCTTCGTCGAAGCAAATCTTCCCCTGTGCGCCGAGGCTGCTGCTCAACTCGCCGAGTTCCGCGAAATTCAGGCCGAAATGCGTGCCGATGTCGAACAAATCGAGCCGCCGCCTTCGTTAGAGGCCAAACTGTTGGCAGCCATTGCTGCGCCGGAAGCTGCCACGATACCGTTACCGACCCCCGCGCCCGTACACACTGCGCCAATAGTAACTACACCTGCCATCGCACCGCGCCGCCGTATGATCCCGCTCGGCTGGCTGGCTGCGGCTGCCGCTATTATTGCACTCGTGTTGAGCAACGGTTACTGGCTGGGGCGCGTGAATGACTTGAACACCGAGAAGGCCGAACTCGCGGGGCAGTTGGTCGCCAATAACGACACCGGCGAAACACCCGCCTTCGTCCTCACCAGCACCAGTGGTTTGCGCTGGGTACGGCTGCCACCTGCCGAGGAAGCCGCTGATACCTCTGCCTTCCTGATGTGGAACGCTGAGAGCAAAATCGGTTTACTTTATGCTCACGGTTTCCCTGAACTGGCGGTTGGCAAGACCTACCAGCTCTGGCTGACGCGCGGCGAAACCCGTACCGGTGTCGGCACGTTCCGCGTGGATGCAGAAGGCAAGGGTGCGCTGCTGTTTAGCAGTGAAGAACCGATTGACCAGTTTACATGGGCGCGTATCACCGATGAGCCGGAAAACGGCAGTCCGCAGCCTACCGGCCCGATTGTCGTCATCGGCAAACTTTCAACCTAACCAACAATGTGGAACCCCCTCATCCCAACCCTTCTCACCCGCACGCAAGGGAGAAGGGCGGCATGCTTCCTAGTCTATTTACAACACTCAGCTACTTTTGTGCTGGAAGGGATTTTAGAATGTCACGTCGTTTTTTGCTGCGTCAGATCATTTTCGCCATCGGTCATGATTCGTGGGTGATGGATGAGCGCGACCAAAAAATATTCCTGATCGACCACAAAACGGTCGCTCTGCGTAAGACGTACATCATGTACGACACGAACAATCAAGAAGTGCTGAAAATCCAGCATCAGCCGTTGAACCTGCACAAAACCATGACCATCGAGCATCAAGGTCGCACCGTGGCGACCGTAAAAAAGGCGTGGCTGACACTGCTGCGCGACAAGTGGAATATCGATATGAACGGCGGGCCGGATCTCGTGGCGCAGGGTAATTTGCTCGACCACGAGTACACCATCAGTCGTGATGGGCAGGCGGTCGCCCAAATCTCAAAGCACTGGTTCACCATCCGCGAGAGTTACGGCGTAGAAGTCTACGACGAGCCGCTGAGCGCCATCATGATCGCCCTCACGGTCGCCATCGACGACATGATGCACTCGACCCACGACGAGGCGAAGGATGACCGGCAGGGGTAGCCCATAAAAAGGAAAAGCCCGAAAGAGTATCCATCTTTCGGGCTTAAGTTTGCCGCCCATTTGCGCACACCAATGGCATTTAAGTCAGGGGTTCAGTTCTTAGAGTGTTGTGTTCTGCGATTAAACTACCAGCCCATGTAAATTGAGAGGGCCGGGCAGGAATTGAACCTGCATCCAACAATGTTCGACCCCAAACAGTCGATTTGGCGTTCGGCGGCGAATGCTGAAGCTGGAGCAATAGCTTAAATTTCGAGTGGTCATAGCACTGCCTCTGCCACATTGGGCTACTCCGCCGTGTAAATGGTGGCGGAGGTAGGGTTCGAACCTACACTGTGATGCTGCAACCGTCATAAAGAGCTTGAGTTTCAGCTTGCACTCCACTTTCGATTATAGTGCAGTCTACTTATCCGTCAATCCGTTAGGCGAACAGGTATTGGAATACTTTGTCGCCAATCTTTTGGTCAGCCACTTCAAGACTGTTAGCTTCCTCACGCGCAAACTTCACTGCCTGTTGCAATTTCTCGACCCGTTCCAGCAGTTCGTTCACCCGCGATGCCGGTAACGCACCGGAGAATTTGACTGTGCGCCAGTAGCCGACGACCACATCTTCGTAATACACTTCCACCTGCGCGGGGTGATGCTCGGTCGCCTCGGCCTTCACATGGTTACGCGGGATCTTCTTGGTCTTGCTGGTTTGCATCGGCTCGGTCGCCCAGCTATCAGTTGAGTTGTCGAACGTCCACGTTTCAGAGGCATCCAAGGTCGGCAGCTTTTTGACAAAGGTATGCATGTCGGTTAGCTGCTTTTCGAGGAACAGCAAATAGCTAACGGGTACTTGCGTCAGCAGCACCGTACCATCCACCACATCGGCTTTCGCCAGTCCGTTTGACCAATCCTTGGTCGCCGTGACATCGAATAACTTGGTCAAAACACCCACGGTCGTCCGAATAATTTCTTCGGCCTTAACCTGCACCTTGGTCGACTCCGGCGGCAATTGTTCGCCTTCTTCGTCCTTCGGGCGATACGTGCGCGAAATACCGGAAAGCAGCGCTGGCTTTTGCAGCATTTGGTGAGCATCCGTCAAGTCGCGCATCGCCTCACTTTTGATGCCCTTTTCAACTGCGATAATCTGATTTAGTTTTGCCATGTTGTTGCCTCATTTACTCTGTGTGATCTGTGTCTATCGTAGCATAGCAATGATGTTTGGTTATGACTTCAAGCTGCTTGATTGCCTCAATCGCCTCTGGTGTTCCATAATAACTGAATACTCGATGAACCGTTTGCGCCACATACTGTTTGTAATAACTGTTAGGTATGAAATCCAACTTCTGGTTCATGAAGTCAACTAATACGCTTACAGCTTCTGGATAATCGAGTTGTTCCAAGAGAAAAATCGCGTATATCCATGCGTTGATAACTTCAGGATGCAAAACGCCTGTTGACAATACCTCTCTAAGATTTCTCATTACTACGGTTTTGTTGCTCATGGCTACATTGAGCGATGTAATTAACGCATCATCGTTGTGACCGAAATTGAGAACAGGTAAATCTACTGCATAGGGCTGTTGATAGCAGGCTATGCCATCAGGCCAATTTTCCGGTTTCTCTATGAGTGCGACTAGCTCTTTAACAGAATAGGCAGGATAGAACGTGTGATACGCTACGCGTAATTGGAAATTGATTTCCTTAAGCGCTAAACGTTGTTTTTCTCCGGCGTATATCCCTTCCGAATATGCATAAAGGCAGTAAGAATTGATTTGCACAATCGGGTTGTCTGATTGCAAACCATTTTCTACCTGTTTCCAGAAAGCATCTGTGCCGATATGTGCCATTGTTTGACACATATATTTGAATTCAGCCGACATCGGTCGAGTCAAACATTTGAATGCGGCTTGTTCAAGGCGTTGGATATGAACGTCGTTTAGGCTGTAACGTCTGATGTATCGCCAAACAATTTCCTTGCTATAACCTGTTCGATGGCCTATAGAATCATTATGAAGAAACCGAATTGCATTCTCAAAAATTGTTGGGTCAGCACGTTTTACCGCACGCCTTAACTCAGCAATTCGGTAAGCTGATATACTCACACTAGCCTCATTCATATCCTCACCGCCGCACCCGCTTGCCCACCTTCGCCACCAGTTCACGCACGAGGGGTTCGGCATCCTCGGACAGTTGCAGGATGGCAGCCTTCGCCTCCACCCCGCCGATGTGAGCCAGCGCTGTAACCGCCGCGAACCGCACCTGCCACACGTTATCCTTCAACGCCTCGACCAGCACCAGAACTGCCGCTTTGTCCCCGATCCCGCCCAAAATATCAGCCGCTTGTTCACGCACCTGCCAGCGTTCATCGGTCATGCGCTCGATTACCGGCTGCACGGCTGGCGTGCCAAAACGCTCTAGCACATCCATCAGCATGGTTTGTATTTCGCGGGTTGGATGTCCCACCAGCGCCACTAAAGCGGGTATCGCACGTTCGTCGCCCAACTGTGCAA
>JAPUDW010000281.1:25032-54202 GCA_027492915.1 Bacteroidota bacterium
ACACCACCGCAGGTTCGCTGTCGTTCAACGCCCCGACTAACGAGTCAAACACCTGCGCACCGCTAATCTTGGTGAGGACATGAACCGCGCTGTGGCGTGTATTCGGGTTGGTATCACTGACTAGCGCCATCAACGGTTGCAGCGCAGCCTCTTTTAACCGCACCAGCGCCCACGTCAAATCCTCGCGCACGTTCAAATCCGGCTCGCTGATCAGCGCCTCGATCAATGTCGGCACGAGGCTCAGGTCGTCGATTTTGCCCAACGCCACAGCCGCCTTGCTGCGCAGGTTTTTGTCGGGGTTTTTCAGTTCGTCGATCAAGGTTTGAAAGTTTGAGTTCATAGTGTCATAGTTGCTATTGGATGATGCAGTCACTATATCAAGGGTGATTGGGTTCACAAAGGGTCAAATTGTATTGAAAAGGATACAAGCAGATGATGAATCGCATCCGGTACTTCAATAAGTATTTTTTGAATCGGATATTGGGACAGTTCGCCAAGCTCCCATTCGGTTCATTCGCCATGATCAGGCATGTGGGGCGCAAAAGCGGCAACCTATACCACACGCCGATTATGGTTTTCCCCATACAAGATGGCTTTTTAATCGCGCTGACCTACGGAACAAAAACTGATTGGTATCAGAATGTGCAGGCAGCGGGACACTGTACCCTTATATGGCATCAGCGTGAATTTATGCTTGATCGGTTTGCGATGCTGCCGCCGGAACAAGCGCTGCCCTTATTCCCGCAACCCCAACGCACGATCTTGAAGGTTCTGGGCGTGGTTCAGAACTATGTGACTACGCAGGTCAAGCCATTGTCAGCTTAATCACCGCACGATGCCGCCGCTTGCCCCACCGCTGGCGACCACTACCTGTACTTCATCCGGTGAAATCAGCGGCATATCGCCCGTGATGCCGTACTTAAGCGCCGCCATCGCTGTGCCGTAACGCAGCGCCATTGGCAAATCATTCGCGTCCGCCAGCCAGCGGTACAGGAAGCCCGCTGTGAACGCATCACCGCGCCCTAACCGGCACACCGCCGCCGCCGGAAACGCTGCCTGCCGCACGGTTACGCCATCCGCGCCGCTGGCAATCGCACCGTCCGCGCCCAGCGTCATCACCAGTGTGGCTTGCGGGTATCGCTGGTGCAGTTCGCCCATCACATCATCGGCGGTCATCGACTCGCCCAGTTTGAACATGGCCTTCGCATCGCGCAGCGGCATGAATAGAATGTCCGCCGCTTGCATGAACGGTTCGCATCCCGCCCGTGCCGTATCCATCGACCATAACTTGCCGCGATAGTTCACGTCAAAGCTGAGTCTCCAGCCAGCCGCCTTCGCTAGCTTCATCGCTTTCTGTGCCGTTTCGTAGGCAGATGGACTGATCGCGAGTGTGATTCCCGTCAGGTGCAGGAGCTGCCCCGCGTCCGGTTGGAATATATTCGTCGGCAGGTGTTCCGGCAGCATCCGGCTCATGGCGCTGTCCTTGCGGTCGTAAATGATGCGGCTGTCACGCGGGGTTGCTGCTTCTTCGAGGAAGTACAAACCAACGCGGTCGTTTTCCGTCCACACCACCTGCGAGGTATCCACCCCCTGCGCCCGAATCCCGTGGGCGATCACCCGCCCCATCGGGTTATCGGTCAGCCGCGAGATCCAGCACACGCGCAGCCCCAAGCGCGCCAGCCCGACCGAAGTGTTCGACTCGCTGCCGCCGATATATACCTCAAGCGCCTGTGCCTGCTCCAGCCGCAGCGTCCCCGGTGGGGTAAACCGGATCATCGTTTCGCCCAATGTCACAACGTCATACATGCCTGTTCGCCTTTGTTGATAGGTAATAAGTATCTCACCAGTATAAATAGGATGACCCCGAACTCACAAACTGTGTACAATGAAAACAGGGTTTTCAATGCACCAAAGGAATTGCTATGCCTCACCGACTTCGCACAAAACACATGTCCGCCCTGTTTTTGATGATCGTCGCTTTACTTGCGGCATTCTCGTTCACAGGGGTCTATGCGCAGGGCAGCGCGGGGGAACTCGTTACCGGTCAGCCCGCCTTCGGCAACATCGGCACAGCCGGTGGCAAACTCACCTACAGCTACAGCCTGAGCGATGCCCGCGCCGTTACCTTTCAGGTCATTGGTGAGGTCGCGCAGCCCACCATTAGCATCTTGCAAAATGGTCAGTCTGTTGCCGCCCAGCCCAATGCCGAAGCGACCAATATTGTCTCGCTCACCGCCTTGCTCAACCCCGGTATCTATGCGGTCGAGATTAGCACAGTGAATAACACCATTGGCAACGTGATTGTCGTCGTCCAGAGCGAAACGGCAGTCACTACAGGTCAGCTTCCTATCGCTACCGTCGTCGCCGGACAAGTTTCCGCCGATGCACCGCAGGCTGTTTATAACTTCAACGCCTTGCCAGAAGCCGCTTTCCTGTATGTCGAAAGCAGTGTCGAAGCCAACGGCGCGAATATCCTGCTGCGCAACCTCGTCACCAACAGCGACAGCACCATCAACGGCACCGATGCCATCGGCGCACGCTTCCGTATTCCGGCAGGTGCCGCCGCTTACGAAGTGCAGCTTTCGTACTCCGGCATTGGCGATGCGCAGCCCTTTACGCTGTGCCTGACGTTGGTGAGTGCCAGTTCGTGCGAATCAGCCCCCATCGTAAACGTCAATGAAAACGGCAGCCAGCCAACCCCCGAAGTGCCTGTGGTTTCAACCTGCACGGTTACGCCCTTGAATGCCAACGGCGCGAACATTCGCCAAACAGCGAACACCGCCTCGCCGGTCATTGTCGGCCTGCCCGGCGGTCAGATTGCTAATGTCATCGGCATCGCCCCCGATGGCAGTTTCTTCCACGTCACCTACTTGAACGCGACTGGTTGGGTAGCACAAATCGCTGTCAGCACTGCTGGCGAATGCAGCAATCTGCCTGTGGATAACCCGCCGATCTTCGTGCCGACATTCACACCCGTTCCGCCTACACCGGTTCCGCCTACCGCTGTACCCACTGCCAGCGGCCCGTGCTTAATCACGATGACCGGTGAGCAGTTGATTTACACCACGCCGAACGCCATCCCCGACTATATCTTTGATGAAGTGCAGCCGGGTTACCAACTCATTCCGGTCGGGCGGTTGGGCGATAATTCGTGGTGGAAAACCAACTACAACAGCGCGTGGATTCAAACCAGCACCTTCGGTAATACAGCCAGCGTCAGCGGCAACTGCAACAACTTGCCGGTTGTCTCGCCGTAAATATCACTAAACGAACAGGGCAGATCGCGTGATCTGCCCTGCATGGTATACTACGAACCATGTTCGAGATAATGGGTGGACAAGGAATTGATGTATGACTGACCAACCATTTACACCTGTACCTGTAGACTTACATAAGTACATTGAAACGCGCTTATTTAGTGATCGGCCTCATATACGCGGTAAACGAATTCCTATAGCGCTGATTGCCAATAGGATGACCGCTAATGGTTGGACAATCGCTGAAACAGCTTACGATTTCACCCTGTCAGAAGCTGAGGTTTTGGCGGCTCTTTTGTACTATGAAGAACATCAAGCCGAAATTCAGCAGCAGGAATTGAACGAGGCGACGCAATTCAATGAATTGAAACTACGCTATGGCGATTAGTTTCTATTTTGATGAAATGATGTCGCGCAAAGCAGGTGAGCAATTGATACAACGAGGATACATCGTTGTTATGGCTTAGGATGTGGAAATGCAGGAGAAATCTGATCCTGAGCATCTAGCTTATGCCACCGAACATGAACTTGTAGTGGTAACTTTTGATCGAGCTTTCGCCGGAAGAACACATGCTTGAAACCGCAAGCGGCAACGTATTCTGGCTGTCCTAGACGTACTTGTACTCCATCTAAAATATTCCTCAACCAACTTCAATCGCACTAAATAAAGAAGGCAGATCGCGTGATCTGCCCTGTGCATTGATTATGCTGTTTTAGCGAGTGGGCGTTTTAGCTCACTTCATCCGGCCCAAGGTGTACGGTGCGGTTGAAATAGCGCGGCACAATCTTGCCGTCGCGTCGGAAGTCAACGCGCGTAATGCCCGTGTTATACATCGCAAAATAGGTGTCGTGGTTCGGCAGCAGGTTCAAGAAGGACTTGAGCAGTGCATCTGCAAACGTGCCGTGAATAACGAGTGCGATCCGTTCGTCCGTCATGGCGTGTGCTTTTAACGTCAGCGCCACCCGAATAGCCCGCGCCATCGCGCTGGCAATATCCTCAACCCCGCGCGAAAAATCGTACCAGCCCGTATCCGTGATGGTTTCCGGTATCAAATAGCCGGGGAATCGCTCGGTAATCGCGTTACGCCCCAAACCGGGGAAACCCACAATGCCGCGTTCGTCGCCCATATCGAGGTGCAGCCCGCCGTGTTCGTGCAGATCAGGCCAAATTTCTGCCTGTAAGCCCAGTGCCTTGCTGATGGGTTGGGCAGTTTGCAGGGTGCGCAGCATCGGGCTGCAATATAGGCGGGTGACGCCCAGACCCTTAACTTCTTGCCGTTCTTCAGTTTTGCGGTCGATCCACCGGTCAAAGTTGATACTATTGGCAACATAATCCGCCACTCTGTCGGCCTGCTTCAGCCCTAAATCGGTCAGCGGCGGGTCAGCTTCACGATCCTTCATATCATAAATCATGGATAGATTGTTGGTCGATTGTCCGTGCCGAATGATGTAGAGTTCCATGTCTCCCCTTGTGATGTGGATTATGTTGAATAGAGGCACATTCTACAAATGATATAGGGTGCTGCCTATACCAAGTCTGGAATTGGCATTTAAGAGCAGGTAAAGGCTTTAGTTACGAGGTTCACAGCACATTAAACCTTTTCCCAAAGACCATAAACAAAAAACGAGCGCTTATGCACCCGTCTTGCTGCTTGCTTTGACTAATAACTAAAGACTATCGACTAAATAGTTTACCGGAATTCTCAAGCTAAAAATCTTGGCGTTCTTGGCGACTTGGCGGTTAATCTTTTCTTGTGAATTTCGTGAACTTACTTTTTTAGCGCATCAATTCCGGTGCCTTGCGCTTCAGGTGTTCAAGGCCAATCGCCGCCCGCCGCACTCGCTCGATGCCGCAGTTAATCGCCACTACCTCTAAATGTTTGCCGGAAGGGTACAGCGCGGGTGTGTTCCGCAAACCGAATTTCAAATAGATGGGCGCAGCCACCCGCACCAAATCGGCAATATCGTGGTGACGGATGAAACCGCCCACGTCATCCGGCGCTTCAACATAAAAGTCAATCCATCCAGTCGTCGCCGCGCGGATTTCCGCCAGTTCATTGATCGACAAGTCCGATGGCACGTTGAGCGAGTTCGCCCCCAACTGCGCCAGCACCGCCGCCGTTGCCGGATTCGACGGCGCACTCAGCACCGACACTTTGATGATGAAGTCGGCGGGGATTTGCCCCTGCTTGCGTTTCTGGTCGAGCATCGCCAACAGCCCAAGATCAGCGATTAGCACACTGCGCACACCCAACTCAATCGCCCGTTCAATGTCCTCCATCGCCTGCGAAAGCTGCCGCGCCCCACGTAATGCGCCTTTGAGTGCGCCCCCGTTCGAAGCCAGCGCCGCCGCCCCGATGTCGAACGAACCGCGCGGCCCGACGAATAAACAGCACTCCACATTTCGCGCTGCGCACTGCTGCACCATATCGATAATCTCCGCATCCGTCAGCAGTTGGATGCCGCTCCCCTGCGAGATACGGTCAATCGGCACGCCGTAGCGGTCAGCTTCGGTAAACACGGCAGCTAGAACCGCTGGGCCTTCCACGCTGGGAATTTCGAGCTTCCATTTGTCGCCATCAGGAAAGGTTTGATTGGAGGTCGGCACATTCAACACGTACGGCACATCTGGCACGGTGACATCGGTCATAATGAGTATCCTTCGCGTGTGCAATTGGTAGACAGCAATCGGGATACTATAGCGCAGGGTCAGCAAAGCCAACAACGAACAGGGGATTTAGAATGGCCTATAAACTGCATATCTTAGGAGGAATCGTCAAAGGGGAAGTAGGGACGCACAACACAAACGTGCGCCCTTCTCTCATACTCTCACAAAACCCGCCGACAAATCACCCGCAAATCGTCGCCTCAAATGCGAATTGGTAAGTTTTCGCCGCGTCTGCAATATCCGGCGCGACCAACGACAACTGCCCATCGGGCGAGGCGAACAGGGTAATGCCCTTGCCGCTGCGAACCTCAACGGTTGCTGCCTGCGCTGCGGCTTCCGCCACCGCCGCTTTAATCTGGGTGCTGCTGACCACAAAGGCTTCGCTGCCGCTGCCGGTAACCGGATCAATATGATAAATGCTGAAGCCGTTCGCGCTGCAATAGGCCAGAGCCGAAGCGCCTGCGTCTGTGCCGTTGATTCGGTTGTCCTTAAATGTGAGCTTGCTGCCGACACTAAAATTAGCGATGAGCGCGTTCACCAATTGCTCAAAGCTTGACCATGTAATCGTTTGCCCGTTGATGGTGATCGAGCCATTCGCCGCGCCGGAGGCAATCAATGCTGCCAGTGCGTTGTAATCGTCCTCAGAATTGATGGTAAAGCCGAACACAAGGGTATCGTTACCGGCATCGCCATTCAGCAGTAGTGTACCGTCCGCGCCGCCGTTGGCACCATCATTGACGACAATCGTATCATTACCGTATCCACCATTGACCGAACCGTTAACCGTACCGTTGAGGGTGATCGTATCGTTACCGATATAACCTTCAACATTCCCGCCGACCGTGCCGTTAATGATGATCGTATCGTTGCCGCCAACGCCTAGCTCACCGTACAGATCGGACAGGTTGTCGCCGCTCACATTATTATTCACAACGCCGTCAATAATGATCAGATCATTGCCGCCCTGAAGGTTTACAAGGTAGGGTATCGCTGCTCCGTCACCCACAACCTCATTCACGTTTCCAGTAACACCGATGATGATGGTGTCATCCGCACCGCTATAGTGTGCGCTGAAATCACCAAACACCGCATTGACGGTTCCATTGACGATAATTGTGTCCGAAGCGGGTGGAGGCATCACAGCCGGGTCGCCGCTGCTAATGCTATCGGGCTGCCCTACAGCATCGCCGCCCACGTAGCTGACGGTTGAGCCTTCTTCAATGATAATGGTGTCGCTGCCGCCTTGCCCACCAACTCCTTCAAGCAGTCCCGCCACAGGCACACTATCGCAGGTAATCGTGTCGTTGCCTGATGTACCATCATATCCGGGCGTTCCATTGACGTTGCATTCAGCCACTGCGATCAGTGTTTGCCCTGCGAATATGCCGAGAAGTACAGTAATGACAATAATAAAAATGCGTTTCATGCGTTTTGGTATTCCTGTGTTGCCTATTCTTATTATTATAGTTGAATATTCATTACAGAAAGCTAAAAATCCCAATGATTCAGTCATTAAAAGTAAGGATTGAGTACGAGCAAGCACTTAAATTCGGTTAGAAGCGATTCGAATGGTTGGATTCTGTAAGAGGTAGGGCTGTGTTCCCTTATACAAATGATTGCTCGATATACGAAGTAGGCCGTATATCGAGCATTTGTTAGAGAATAAGATGGGTTTTTAATCAAACTAACGACTGGCTCCCCTCACGCCACCCCGATCCGCTGTGCGAACGCTTGCAGCGGTGCGGCAGCTGTTTTCACAATCGGCTGCCCGTGCCCGAACAACAGCGTTTCCGGTTTCAGCGCCAGCACCTTCTGGATCGACCGCTTGTTTTCGTCCATGTCTGCTGTAAAGAAGGCAAAGGGCAGCGTCATCTTGTTCATCAGGTAAAAAATCACATCGCCGGTAATCAATAGCTTATGTGCCGGATGCCAGAACGAGACATGCCCCGGCGCGTGACCGGGGGTGTTAATCACCTGTAACCCGCCGAGGATAGGTAGCGTTTCCTCACCATTAAACGTGCGATCTACCGTCGTTGGCTTGACCTTTGTATCTGGCGGGCGGAACCCTGAAGTCGGGCGTACCACCGACTGCTCGCCTTGAATAACCGGCTTCTCTAGCGGGTGCGCCCACACCTCCGCGCCAGTCGCCGCCCGTAGTTGGGGCAGGCTGCCGACGTGGTCAGGGTGCCCGTGCGTAATTAAGATGCGCTTGACCGCTGAGGGTTCGTGACCGGCCGCTTTAAGCTGCGCCAGAATCTTGTCGCCAGCGTTCGCAATGCTGCTGTCCACCAGCGTCAGCCCATCCGCGTCTTGCAGCATGTAAACCCGACCAGCGATCAAACCGGTGAACGTGTAAATTTGTGGCAAAATTTGTTGCATATTAGCCCTCAAGTGGGAATAGTTTTAATGTGTGGCAAACCTAACTATTCGCATTATAGAGGTTTTCCTTGCACAGAAGTGTGAACGTTGCCTACGGGTTATACACCTGTATACGCTTATCTGGCTGGCGTTGGGCGAGCCGCTCCATGCTGGCCTTTACTTGCGTCACGATCTCCCCCTCGTCCAGCGTCAGCAGCTTGCCGTCCTGCATCAGTACCTTACCGTCGCAAATTGTCGTGCGTACATCACTCGCCCGCGCGTTATACACCAGACTCGCCGTCATACTGTGCAGCGGTTGGTGATGCATCCCGCTCAAATCCACCAGGATTAGGTCAGCGAGGTTGCCGGGGTCGAGCGCACCCAGCTCGTCCGGCTGCCCGTACACCCGTGCGCTATCGCGGGTGGCGATATACAGCGCTTCGGGGATGGGCAGTGTTGTCGGCGTGCCGCTGGCTTGTTTCTGCGTCATCGCCATCAACCGCATCGACTCGAAAATGTCGAGCGTGTTATTGCTCACCGCTCCGTCGGTCGCCAGTCCCACTGGAATGCCGTGCTGCCGGAATTGGGCTACCGGCGCAGTACCCATCGCCAACTTCAGGTAAGTCTTGGGCGCGTGGGCGAAACCTGCTCCGTGCTTGGCGAGGATCGGCATATCCTCCGGCAGCACCCCGCAGCCGTGCGCGATGATCGTTGGCACATCAAGTACCCCTGTCTGCTGGAGCACTTGAATCGGTGTTTGCCCACGTTTCTCAAGGCTCGACTTGGTTTGCCCCATCTCCTCTGAAGCGTGAATATGGATGCCCACTTGCAGTTCTTTGGCCTTTTTCACACACGCCCGCAGGTAATCGTCGTCGCACAGGTAAGGCGAATGCGGCGCCATAATTGTGCGGATGCGCCCATCCGCTGCCCCCTGCCACTCCTGAACAAAGCGTCCCGTGCGTTCGATCATCTCATAGCCGTTGTTGCCGAAAATCGCCCAACCGAGCAGAGCGCGGGTTCCGGCTTTCTCCACAGCCTTCGCTGTCTCATCCATATAAAAATAATGGTCAGCCACCGAGGTCACGCCCGACCGGATCATCTCCGCTAATCCGAGCTGCATCCCCCAGTACACGTCCTCGGCTTGCAGGTTGCTTTCCAGCGGCCACATGTAGTCATTGAACCACTGCTCGATTGTCACATCCTCCGCCAACCCGCGAAAGATCACCATCGGCACATGGGCGTGGGTGTTAATTAACCCCGGCATCGCTAGTAAACCATTCCCCTCAATCACCTGCTTGAAATGGCTTGGGTCAGCCATGCCGGTGGGTTGCACCGCCTCAATCCGGTTACCGCCGATCAAAATGTCATGCTCGTACAGGATGAATGCGCGGGCATCAATCGTAATATTGAGGACGTTACAGTTGCGGATCAATAGGTCGGACATAGCAGTTTCCTTGATTGGAGCAGGCGATAAAGAAAACATTGTAATACGGGCGGTTCGAAAATGGTTCAGCCACTCAGCCTGTTTTCAATGGAGATTTTGTCAACTTGTCGCAAAATGCAATCTCGCATACATTAACTTATGGAGTATCTTGCTATATATCCGTAAGGAGAGTTTTGGATGCGTAAGCAGTATTGGTTCACTTTAGGCGCCGCCGCACTCATGTCCGTCATGAGTTTGGGGGCTGTCGCCGCACAGGATAAAGTCGCTTTGAAAATCGGCGAATTCGTAAATGGCGAAATTACGGAAGATGTAGGTGAGGTTTTGTACAGCTTCAGCGGCACCGCTGGAACCATTGTCACCCTCGAAGCGCTGCCAGATACCGAAGCGCCTGATCTTGACCCCACCGTTGAACTGCGGAATGCCGATGGTGAAACCATCGCCTTGAATGATGACTTCAGCTATCCAATAGCGCTCGTCATCGCTGAACTGCCTGCTGATGGTGAGTATGTCGCCGTTGTCGGTCGTGCCGGTGGTGATGAAGGTACTTCGAACGGCGCTTTCAGCCTGCGTGTCAATGAGATCGAATTGGTTGGCCCCGGCTCAACCATCAACGCCGAAGTCGCCAGTGACTTTGATGCGCCGCAACTGTTTTATGTGATGCGCCCCGAAGCCACGGGTCCGGTCACGCTCAATTTTAGCCAGGAAATTGGTGAAAATTATGCTGGCCTGCGCGTGTTGGAATGGAGCAGTGACTCCTATCCTGATACGCTTGCGAGCCTCGATAGCACTAGCAAATTGTCGAACGCCACACTAACTATTGAAGTCGAAGAAGGGACTTTTTACGTGCTGCAAATCCAGCAAACGTCGTATTCCTTCACCGACTCGGTTGAATTTCCAGTGACGGTCGAAATCAACTGATGCCGAAGGTTGGGGTAAGTGGAGATTCTCTTTTACTCGCGCGCAAATCGAGCTAACTTATCGCGAAATATAATCTCGCATACATTAGCTTATGCAGTATCTTCGCTCGTTATCCACAAGGAGAGTTTTGAATGCGTAAGCAGTATTGGTTTATCTTAGCCGGTGCTTTGGTGATGTCCGTGTTGAGCTTTGGTGCAGCCGCTGCTCAAGACAAGGTTGCGCTGGTGCTGGGCGAATTTGTTGAAGGCGAAATTACCGAAGAAGTGCCGGAAGTCTTTTACAGCTTCACCGGAAAAGCTGGCGATCTGATCACGTTAGAGGCTGTGCCCGGCTCTGAAGACTCTCAACTTAACCCGAGCGTCGAACTGCGAAATGCTGACGGCGAAACGATCACACAGAATGAGGGCTTCAGCTATCCATTAGTCTTTGCTATCGCTGAACTGCCCGATGATGGTGATTATACCGTCGTGGTTAGTCGTTCTGGTGGGGCGCAGGATGGCACGACAGTCGGTACATACAGCTTGCGCGTCCAAGAACCGGAATTGTTCAGTGCTGGTTCCACCATCAATGCGAGCATTGCCACCGAATTCTTTGCAGCGCCTCTGGTGTATGTGATTGATCCCGCCGTCTCTGGCCCGATTGAGTTCACCTTCACTCAGGAAGTGAGCGAAAATTACGCTGGAATGAGGATTGTGAAGTGGGTCAACGAGTTTTATCCTGAAACCGTTGCCAATCTGGATAGCACCTCCAGAGTGAGCAAAGGTGTTTTATCGCTTGACCTTGAGGCTGGTAACTTCTATTTACTCCAATTGGAGAATGTCTCCTTTTCGTTCAATGATGTCACTGAATATCCAGTGACCGTCGAAATAAAATAGGATTTTACCCATTAGGGGGCGGGCAATCGTCCGCCCCATTTGATAGGCTGTTCATCGTGCCGACTCTGTTCATCGTTCCCACACCCATCGGTAATCTGGAAGATATCACCCTACGTGCGCTGCGTGTCCTGCGTGAGGTTTCGCTCATCGCCGCTGAAGATACCCGTACCAGCCGCGTTCTGCTCCAGCATTACCAGATCACCACACCCCTCACCAGCTACCACGAACACAACAAGCTCACCAAGCTCGATGCCATCTTTGCTGCCCTCGAAACCGGTGATGTCGCCCTTATTTCTGATGCAGGTACACCCGGCATCTCTGACCCCGGTTATGAATTAGTCCGCTATGCCGTCGAACACGGTATCCGCGTGGAACCGCTCCCCGGTGCCAGTGCCATCATTACCGCACTCGTCGGTTCCGGCTTGCCGACTGATGGCTTTGTCTATCTCGGTTTCCTGCCGCGCAAAGACCGTGCCCTACGAGATTTTCTCACAACCCTCGCTGCCGAACGCCGCACGCTCGTCGCCTACGAAAGCCCTAACCGCCTCGTTGATACGCTCAAGGTACTGCATCTCGTTTTGGGTGATCGTCAGGTGTGTGTCGCGCGTGAACTTAGTAAGAAGTTCGAGGAATTTCAACGGGGTTCAGCCAGCACCGTACTCGCGCATTTTGAAGCCCATGCTCCACGCGGCGAAATCGTGCTGTTGATCGCCGGAGCCGCTGAAGTCGCTCCTACCGTCTGGGATGAGCAGCAGGTACGTGCCGCTTTGCACCAGCGCACCGAAGCGGGTGAACCCCTGAGCAGTGCCGCCCGTGCCATCGCCACCGAATCCGGTTGGGAACGCCGCGCCGTCTATGCGCTCGGTGTTGGTGAAAATGGGTAGGCTTAGATTTTTAGTCCTTTGCATTCCTCACTCAACCCCATACGGCTCCACGTAATAACTGGTCAGGTCGCCTTCGGCGAGCCAACCCTCGGTTTCACGGTAGCGCACCTTGTACCAACTGTACTCATCTTCGCAGACCGGCCCTTCCAGCACCATGAATAAACCGTTAATCGGGATGTTCGTCACCACGCGGTTCTCCGTTCCTGCTTCTGCCCGCACGTTTACCGGACGCGGATCATCCGGCAGCACATGCCCGCGCTCACCCACAATCAAGCGTTCACGGGGTGCGCCGGGGCAGGTCGGTGTAGGTACGGCTGGGGGCGTCGGCATAACGAAGGTCGTTGGTCGTGGTGTATCGGTAATCACCCGTACTGCCGTTGCGCTGGCAGCGGGTGTCGTCACGCCGACTGGGCGCAGATCACACGCGGCGATCATGCACCCCAGCATCAAGAGCAAGCAAAACCGAAAATAAGGTGAGCTTTTCATAGCTCGTATTGTAACAGTGATACCTCACTTTTGTGGACGATCTCATCCTCTATGGCACACCGCCATGATTTTATTTTTCTTAAGATACAGGTATCCAGCAAATAGACGATCTTCGTAGGGGCGAGCTAGTGCGCAGCCTCCTGTGGGGCATCTCGTCCGCCTCACCTACCGCAAACCTCATTGTCTCGTAGGGAAGGTTTTTGACCCTCCCGTGCATTTGATATGTGGGAGAAGGTAAGCGCCATACTGAGCTTGCGCAAGGTAGGCGCTAGGGGATGAGGGAGTTAAGGATACCGGCTGACCAGCGTCTCCGCATAATAAACCGCCCAATCCTCGCCACCTTTACCCGCTTTCACATCTTGGTCAAGCTGTACCAGCAGGTCAGTCAGTTCCTCTTTACCCGGCATCGTTCCCAGATGTTCGGGTAGACGGGGCGAGAGGTAATCGGCGTACCACACAGGCCATGCCGGATCGTCACCATCGGTTGCGCTGTAGGCTTCGTGGTGTTCAATCGCTGTGTTACGGAATAACTCGGTCAGGGCTGCAATTTTCTCGTCCATCATCAGGCTCCTTTACTGCGCTGCTAGTTACCTTATTCTATTCGTCTTCACGACCCCTGCCATGATCAAACTAGCCCTAAAATACGAACCAAAAGTTTGAAACTCGAACCAAAACACCTACGGGCTTCACGACAAAATCACATTAGAACGCTGTAATCCATTCACACAATTTGATCGACGAAAAATAGAGATTGAGAGCCGATTTATGAGTCTCTAGTTTGTTTAAAGAGTCTGGTGTGATTTCTACAAATCACAAAATGCCTGCTGCACAATTTGATCAGACCCTCAGTTGCTAGTCGCATAGAGCATGTCCTACTTGAACCACTATGGCCTTGAAAATGATCTCAAATAGCTTTCCTACAATCGACTACAAATCTTTAATGTAACTTTGTCGTGGGCTTGACTTTTTAGACTATTTGTTCTATTATAAGATTGTGCCGTTTTTGTATTGGACTGATAACTGCTGACTGTAAACTGACGACTCGTTTTGCAGCAAACGTTGCAGCAGCAGCCCTTCAACCTTTTTGCAGCAAATCGTCTGCCTTTTTCTGGAAACTTGAGACTTGTCACTTGCGACTTAAAACTTCCCGATTGGCAATCTTGGCGGCGGCACACCCTTTGCCAAAAATTGCTACACTTCCAGCCGAGCTAGCCGCCGAATCTGCACACAAATTGCCAAAAATGCACTGTGAAAGTGACTACGAAGTGTCCCGTGGGAAGAATGAGGAGAAAT
Source organism: Bacteroidota bacterium (assembly GCA_027492915.1). Classification (GTDB taxonomy): domain Bacteria; phylum Chloroflexota; class Anaerolineae; order Aggregatilineales; family Phototrophicaceae; genus CFX2. The sequence continues at coordinate 39,216 of JAPUDW010000281.1, forward strand.
TTGTGAATCGACTTGACGGTTAATCTTTTCTTGGACTACCGGCTAAAGACTATAGACTAATAACTAACGATCTCCTCATAACCCGCTTAGGAACAATTTAGTCGCTTCCCACTATCCTATGGGCACCGAAAAGTTGGTTTGGAGGTCGGTTCATGAAAATAAAGTTATTCGGTATCATCCTTGTTCTTGTAGCGCTCGCGTCATTCGTCCCCTTTAGCGCCGCGCAGGACGTGGAAATCACCGTCGAAGGGTCGGATGTCGAGGTCGCCAGCGCCGATAAAGCCTACGCCTCATACCTCGCCGCCCCGACCAGTGGTGGCCCCTATCCGGCGGTTGTCCTCATCCACTCCTTTCGAGGGCTGGAAGAAGGCTACCGTACCATGACCGATAAACTCGCCGCCCGTGGCTTCGTCGTCCTCTCGGTCGGCTGGCAAACCTTCGAGCAAAGCCCCGCCGATGATGTCGTTAAGCTGCTCGTCGAAGATAGCATCGCCTTCCTCGCCGCCCGTGAGGATGTTGACCCCGAACGCATTGGTCTGACGGGTTTCTGTGCTGGTGGTCGTTACACCATGCTCCTGCTCCCTCAGATCGAAGGTTTCAAAGCCGGTGTTGCGTGGTATGGTTTCCCCGATAATCCTGGCAGCTCCAGCGCTCCTAAAGACCTTGTGGCTGATCTGACCGCTCCCATGCTCATCATTCACGGTACCGAGGACGAACCCAGCCCGATTGCCGGTATTTACGAATACGCCAACGCCCTGCAAGCCGTTGATGCCTCGTTCGAGCTGAAAGTCTACGCCGATGAACCGCACGGCTTCATGATCCAAGGGGGTCAGCTCCGCGAAGACGATATTGGTCTTGATGCCTTCAATGAGATGGCTGAATACTTTACCCGTAAGCTAGTTGTCGAATAAGCCCCTATTTATCAACGTGGTAGAGGCATGGCGTTGCCCGACCCATAGGAACGAGTTTAAGAAGAAAGCTTGTTTAAAAGGTAACCAAACCAAAAATAGATGGGCTTTCTTCATGTTGAACACCATAACAGATAAATGATGTTGTTGACACAGAGGAGGTACGCCTCCTCACAACAAGGGATGCAATCCAACCTTTTTAAACATGCTCTTATACTTCAGGCTGAACCTCATGAGTCCTTAGCTTGTACTCAGTATATGATGACAATATGGTGATATACGGCTATTTATCGGAGGCGACATGGCTAAACGCAGCTTGATTATTTTAATGGGTTTACTGAGCATGACGGTTGGGATCATCACAGCGCAGGATGCTGAGGCCGGTGCGGCAGGTGTGGGCGATCCGCTTTACCCTGACGCGGGTAACGGCGGTTATGATGTGCAGCAGTACGACATCGTGCTGAGCTGGGATGCGGACAGCGGCGCGATTGACGCAGTGACGAGCATTAACGCGACGGCGACCGACGACCTGAGCAGTTTCAACCTCGACTTCGTAGGGTTTACGATTAGCTCACTGACGGTGAACGGCGAGAAAGCGACCTATAACCACGAGGGCAATGAGCTAACGGTTGAAACCGAGTTGGATGAGGGCGAGACATTCGAGGTGGTGGTGGCCTACGCGGGTAACCCAAGCCAAGTTGAGGGCAGTTTTAGTACCGGCTGGTACGTGGTGGATGAGGGCACGATTGTGCTTTCGGAGCCGGTCGGGTCGCAGGGATGGTTCCCGGCGAACGACCACCCGATTGATAAAGCGCTGTTCACTTACGAAATTACCGTACCGGAGGGGTACGAAGTCGCGGCGAATGGTGTGCCGAGCGAGCCGGTTGAGGGTGAGGATACGGTGACCTACGGCTTCGCAATCAACCAGCCGATGGCAACCTATCTGGCGACGGTGAACATCGGGCAGTACGAGCAGGTAACGCAAACGGGGGCGGATAACCTGCCGATTATCAATTACTTCCCGCCGGATTTCGATGACCCGAATGAAGCGTTCACGCGGCAGCCGGAGATTATCGCGTTCCTGAGCGAGAAGTTCGGCGCGTATCCGTTTGATGTAGCCGGTGGGATTGTCGTCAACTTTGAGTTGGGGATTGCGCTGGAAACGCAGACACGACCAATTTACGGGATTGAAACCTCGGAAGGCATTGTCGTCCACGAAATTGCACACCAGTGGTTCGGTGACAGTGTGAGTGTGGCATCGTGGGATCAAATCTGGCTGAATGAAGGCTTCGCGACCTTCGCCGAGCTGCTGTGGGTGGAGCATATCGACGGTGAAGCGGCGCTGCAAGATGAAGTGCGGGCGCGGTATGAAGGTGCGACAGGTGTTTATACGTTTACACAGGCTGAAATGGTTGATTTGCTTGAGCCTTCGCAGATGCCAGACACGCGGTTGACACGCCAAGAAGTTCAGGACGTGCTGCAATACTTACTGGGTGACTCGCTGCAACAGGACGATGTTGAGGGCGCGACTGCTGACATACCCACATCCGGCATACCCGCAAACGCGTTGGCTGAGTTGGTCGAGGGGCTGACGGTTGAAGAACCCATCTCGCTCAAGCTGCTGGATTACTACCGTGCGAGTGCGTTGATTACGGGTGAAGAACTGCCAGCAGATATTGAAGAGATTATTGACGCACAGCAGCATGGGCCGGCGGCAGTTGATGAGCCGGATTTGATGTTCGACAACAGCGTCTACAATCGGGGTGGGCTGGCGCTGCACGCGCTGCGCGTTAAGCTCGGTGATGAGGTGTTTTTCGAACTGCTGCAAACCTATGTGAAGATGTATACCAACAAGAATGTGACAACGGACGATTTTACGGCGCTGGCGGAAAAGGTCAGTGGCGAGGATTTGGATGATTTTTTCCAGCGGTGGTTATACGACAAGCCCATACCACCGATTTCGGAGCTAGGTCTATCGTAAGCGAAGGGGATTTACTACACTAAGCGACAGAGGGTTATGCCCTCTGTTTTGTATAGTGGAGCATTAAAATCAGCCATGCGAATTGATGTCTTGACCTTATTTCCGGCGATGTTCGAGGGGCCGATGACCGAGAGTATGTTGTGGAAGGCGCGTGACCGCAATCTGCTCGATTTGCGCCTGCACGATATTCGCGACTACGCCTTCGACAAGCACAAAGCGGCGGATGATATTCCCTACGGCGGCGGGGGCGGGATGATTATGAAGGCCGAGCCGGTGGCGCTGGCGGTTGAGGCGGCGCTGAAAGACGCACCAGCCGGAACGCCGGTCATCCTGATGACGCCGCAGGGGCGGGTGTTTTCGCACGACATCGCGAAGGAACTGGCGCAGTATGAGCAGATCGTGATGGTGTGTGGGCGGTACGAGGGGATTGATGACCGTGTGCGGCAGGTGATCGCCACCGACGAACTGAGCATCGGTGATTATGTGCTGACGGGCGGAGAACTGCCGGCAATGGTGATTATCGACGCGGTGATCCGGCACATCCCCGGTGTGCTAGGGGCAGAAGGCGCGGCGGATGCGGACAGCCACGCGGACGGCATACTCGAAGGGCCGCACTTCACCCGACCGCCGGAATGGCGCGGCGTGAGTGTGCCGCAGGTGCTGCAAGAGGGCGACCACGGTAAGGTTGCCAAGTGGCGGCGTGAGCAGGGTTTACGGCGAACGTGGCAGCAGCGACCGGATTTGCTGATGACCGCTGAACTGACGGATGACGAGCGCTACCTGCTGGCGACATTCGCGAATGAGGACGCGGCGAGACCTCACCCCCTGACCCCCTCTCCCAAGTGCTGAGTACAGGTCGGAGAGGGGGAACCGTACAGGAGAAAATTCAGATACTTGCCATAAATGCGAAACGCAGCAAGAGAAAAGGTTAAGATTGTCTAACTGGAAGCCTTATTGTGGCTGATAGCTATTCTAGGCTATACTGTTTAGGGTGATCGTCGCATACACTCTATTTATAGACACATAAAATCACTTAACAGCAAGGCACAGCTTTTATGGTTCAGGAAACACGCGAAGTACGGCTTGAACGCGCCTTGAAAGAACTGAATGGCGCGGCGGAAGGCATCAAGGCTGCTGTGGTCGTTAATAATGACGGGCTGCTGGTTTCGGCCTACCCGCCCGGTGATGAGGATAACCCGCACCAGAACCCGACGAGCAGTCCGCAGGTGGCGGCGATGTCCGCGACGCTGATCGGGCTGGCAGAGCGAACGCTGGGACGCTTGCAGCAAGGCGAGCTGGAACGCCTGTTGATGGAAGGCGAGGACGGCGTGATGGTGGTGTATCCGGCAGGGCGCGCGTCGCTGGCGGTGCTGTGCGAGAAGGATGCGCGACTGGCGTACATCCTCGGCGCGACCAAAAAGGCGGCGGGGGAAGTCGCGCAAATTCTGGGGTACTAAGTTAGACCCCACCCCCACGCTTCGCAGCCTCCCCGTAGTAACAAGGAGGGGAGCAAGAACCAATTTGATTATAACGAGGGGCGAACGGAGACGTTTGCCTCTTTTCGTTTCGGTGGGGGATGCATAGCCATGCGCCCGACATTGAGATGCAAACGTTGGTTGCGGAAACAGAACAAAAATGCTTAAATGGTGACAGTGGTTAGCACGAACGTTGACGCAGGAATAACTGTATGAGCATGATTTCTGAGGAACGACCGTCCGACTCGCCCTATATTGAAACGGTGTGCCGCGGCTGGACCGTCGCTAGCGGGTCGAGCGTTCGCCCTGCCGAGTCGCACTGGCACATGGTGATTGTGAAGGTGAACGGTCATGTGATGCCGCTGGTGGTGGGTTCGCTGCCGACATCGGGTGTGGCGACGTGGGGCGAGGGCGCGGAAATCCTGTGGATTAAGTTCAAACTGGGCATGTTCATGCCGCAGTTCCCCGCAAAATCACTGATCAACCGCGAGGTTATGCTGCCGGATGCATCTAGCCAGAAGTTTTGGTTACACGGCTCGGCGTGGCACTTCCCCAGTTACGACAACGTTGAAACGTTTATCAACCGGCTGGTGCGTGACGACTCATTGGTACATGATTCGGTGGTATCAACCGCGCTGCTCGACCAACCACAGGATGTGGCTGAACGCACTGTGCGCCACCGTTTCATGCAAACAACCGGTATGTCACAAAACCAGATTCGTCAGATCGAACGGGCGCAGCGGGCGGCGGCGATGATCGAACAAGGTACGCCGATTCTCGACACGGTATTTGAAACGGGATACTTCGACCAATCCCACCTCACCAAATCCCTCAAGCGATTCGTTGGCAAAACGCCCACCCAATTGATCCCCGTCAACGCATCGGTATAACTCATTAAGGCAAAGGAGCACACATAGGTGCTCCCCTACAAAATAGGATAGGTACGGTAGGTGGCGCGGACGCAGCACGCTGCGTCCCTACAATGTCCACACATCATGGGTGTGATTTTCTCAAGATTGTATATGACCTATACGAGAAACATTCTGATAACTTGCCATTTTTTACAAGACACGGGAACCCGACCTGACCTATCATAAGGTTGTGCTGAGGAAGCCGCCGTATCGCGAATGAAGGAGATGGATATGGGCAAAGTGGTGACCGGATTTACGATGTCGTTGGATGGGTTCGTGGCCGCGCCGAACCATGATGTTGGGAAGTTGTTCAAATGGTATTTCAGCGGTGATACGCCTTTCCCGCTGCTGAACACCAATATGACATTTAAAATGTCCGCCGCCAGCGCCCAGCATTTTCAGAGTTTATTTGATACGACCGGCGCGTTGGTTACCGGACGCGGCGACTTCGACGCTTCCAACGCATGGAATGGCAAACCACCCTTCGACGTGCCGACCTATATTGTGACGCACAACCCGCCGCAAGAATGGGTGAAGGAAGGCTCGCCGTTTATCTTCGTCACCGAAGGGGTAGAAAGTGCGATTGCCCAAGCCAAGCAGTCGGCAGGCGATAAGGATGTGGTCATCGGCGGCACACAGATTACCCAACAGGGGATTAAGGCCGGATTGATTGACGAAATTTTTATCGAGCTGGCTTCGATGCTGCTGGGTGACGGCATCAGCTTATTCGGTCACCTAGGGCATCATGTGGAACTTGAACGCCTATCGGTGATTGAAGGCACAGACGTAACCCATCTTCGTTACCGCGTGGTGAAATAACCACCACGCACACAAAACCGTTTAACCAAAGCAGAATAAGGAGCTTTTAACATGAGTACCATTGGTGCAGGGTTTTCCATGTCTCTCGACGGGTTTATTGAAGGCCCGAACAAGGATATGAGTCAGGTTTTTGCGTGGATGTTCGCGGGGCCGACGGAAGTTACCGCTTCGATGGGTGATCGCGAGTTGGAACTGAAAATGTCGGCAGAAAGCGCTGAACATATGGAGGAATTACCCAAGGCTTTTGGCGCGATTATTTCTGGTCGGGGTATGTTCGATGCTGCCCGTGCGTGGGGCGGTAAGCACCCGATGAACGTGCCGGTGGTCGTGCTGACGCATAACCCGCCGGCAGAATGGACGAAGCCGGACTCGCCCTTTACGTTTGCCAATACACTTGAGGACGCGATTGCAAAGGCCGAAAAGTTGGCGGATGGGAAGTCGATTGGTGTGGGTGGCGCGGATGTGGCACAGCAGTGTTTGAAGGTCGGCGTGCTGGATGAGATCGGCATTGACCTAGTGCCGGTGCTGTTGGGCGAAGGCACACCGTTTTTCAAGCATTTGGGCATTGAGCCGATCCAGTTGGAAATTATCAGTGTGAAACCCGCGCCGAATGTGACGCACTTGAGTTACCGTGTGAAGAAATAAGCGAAAGCACTTCACACGGTAGCCCCTCTCTCTACAAGTGGCAGAGAGGGAATATTCGGTGTAGAGATAAAGTAAGAGGTGAGGGGCGATGTCATTGAGTTTTCAGCCGGTATCCAGTACTCTGGTTTCAGTGACCCCGATGGCAACTCGTGGACGTTCTAGGAAATGCCACCGAGAACGCAGCCGCATTTGTGCAACTGAAAGTGAATATCATGCCAGCCAACCTGACCGCCGACGAATTTATCAAGCAGCTTAAAACCTTTCAATCTGCCGACGAACTGAAGAAGATTCAACGTTACTTCAAGTCCGGCAAAGGAGAATACGGCGAGGGCGACCAGTTCATGGGCGTGAAGATGGGACAGGTATTCACACTGGCGAAGGCGTTCATTGACATGCCGATTGGTGAGATCGAGAAGCTGTTGGAAAGCCCGATTCATGAGGTTCGGGCGGGGGCGTTGAGCATCATGGGGAAGCAGGCCACCCGCAAGAAAACGCCTGAAAGCCGCAAGAAAGAATTATTCGACCTGTATATCCGTCGCCACGACCGCGTGAATAATTGGGATCTGGTTGACCTCGGTGCGTTGTATCTGGTGGGCGGCTACCTGTTTAATAAACCGCGCGATATCCTGTACACGCTGGCACGGTCAGAAAACATGTGGGAACGGCGTTCGGCGATTGTCAGCACGGCGTACTTCATCAAGCGCGGGGATTTAGACGATGTGTATAAAATCAGCGAAATCTTGCTGAATGACGAGGAAGATTTGGTGCATAAGGGGACGGGCTGGATGCTGCGGACGGCGGGCGCGGCGGATCGTCCTCGTTTGTTAGCCTTCTTAAATCGTTATGCCGCCACCATGCCGCGTACCCTGCTGCGCTACGCGATTGAACACCTTGAGCCTGACCAGCGCGACTATTATATGCGGCTGAAAAAGAGCAAATAAAGCAAAAATAACTTAAGAGGGAATGGTCTAAGACCATTCTCTACGAGAGAAAAATGCTGGTGTTTAAGCAGTTTCTTGCAGCACGGGGCGTTGGTTGCTGCGGCGTTCGATGATGGTGTGCATGTGCTCGTTACCCCAATCGCGCACGAGCAGCAGCACTGGTTCCAGCGAACGCCCGAATGGGGTAAGCGAGTATTCGACCTTCGGCGGGATTTGCTGGTAGATTTTGCGCTCGACCACGCCGTCAGCTTCCAGTTCGCGCAGTTGCAGCGTCATCATGCGCTGGGTGACGTTGGGGATGAGGCGGCGCAGTTCGTTGAAGCGCTTTGTGCCGTCGATCAGGTGAAATAAAATCACACCTTTCCATTTGCCACCGATAATTTCCAACGCGGCTTCCACACTGCACCCGAAATTGCAGTCGTAATTTTCGTGCCGTTTACCCGCCATGCTCACCTCGACAGTATACAAATTGATCCTATAGCACAAAAATGTGCGTACTTGTGCAGATGATACCGGATTTCTACAATGGGTATCAAGTAGAAGCTGATTCCGTTTATGAAAGGGAGTTTGAACAATGGCAGAAAACATGAAAGCCGTTCGCATCCATGATTATGGCGACCCGAACGTGCTGGTTTATGAGGATGCACCGCGTCCTGTTGCGCAGGCTGGCGAGGTATTGGTGAAGGTTGCGGCGGCGGGTATTAATCCGGTGGATTGGAAAACCCGCGCCGGCAGCGGCATGGGCGGGCGGTATGGGAATGCCTTCCCGCTGATCGTCGGCTGGGACATCTCCGGCGTGGTTGAAGCGGTGGGTGAAGGGGCGACCGCTTTCAAGGTGGGTGATGCGGTGTTCGGCATGGCGCGTTTCCCCGATGTTGGCGCGGCCTATGCCGAGTACGTGGCGGTGCCGCAAAGTGAAGTGGCGTTAAAGCCTGCCAATATTGACCACTTGCAAGCGGCTGCCTTCCCGTTGGCGGCACTGACGGCATGGCAAGCGCTGTTTGAGGCGGGACATTTGCAACGGGGTGAACGGGTGCTGGTGCAGGGCGCGGCTGGCGGCGTGGGGCATCTGGCGGTGCAAATTGCGAAGTGGGCGGGGGCGTATGTCATCGGCACAGGCTCGACGGCTAACATGGATTTTATCCACGAGTTGGGCGCAGATGAGGCGGTTGACTATTCCACCACGCCGTTTGAAGAAGCGGTTGGTTCGGTTGATTTGGTGCTGAATTGTGTGGGTGGTGATTTGCTCAACCGTTCGCTGGCGGTAGTCAAGCAGGGCGGGCGGTTGGTGTCGATTGCCGGTAAGCCGGATGCTGCTGAAGCTGAGGAACGCGGCATTACTGCTACGTCTATACTGGTGAGTCCAGTTGAAAGTCATCTTCATGAGATCGCGCGATTGATCGCCAATGGGGAGCTTAAAACCACCGTAAGTCACGTGTTCCCGCTGGCAGAGTCCAACCACGCTCACGCCTTCGCGGAAAGCCGTACACTGCGGCGGGGGAAGATTGTGCTAGAGGTCTAGGAAATAAAAAGGGCGAGTGTCAATCACTCGCCCTTTTTGATTCGCGTAGTCTATGGTTACTTCCGGTTTTTGTTGGACTGGAAGAAAATCTTCAGCACCATCTGCCCCAACCGGATTTCATCGCCGTCCTTCAAGGGATAAGGGCGGTGAGCAACTAAGCGTGTGCCGTTGAGGAACGTGCCATTGCTGCTGCCACGGTCGGAGAGGTTAAGCTGCTTATCTTGCAAGCGGATGGAAGCGTGCGTACGGCTGACGCCCATCCGGTAGCCAGAGTAAGCCGTCATATCGACATCGGGCAGGGTGCCGGTGTTCGGGTCACGCCGACCGAGAATGATTTCCTGCTTGGGGTAGACCAACATCGGGGTTGCGCCGCCTTCGATTTCGATACGCAGCACCATCTCATCGGTGAAAGTGGAGCCACCGGCAGACTCGACTGCGCTTTGTTGAGCTTCGTCCAACAGCGGTGTGCTGGTAGTCGCGGCGGCTTCGGTGGCGCTGACGAGATCGCGCGTACCAACAGCCGATTTGATGCCACCGACAAGATTGGTACCACAGTTGTCGCAAATCAGGGTGCCGGGGCGGTTGCGGTGGCCGCAGCTTGGGCAGATAGTGCCGGATGTGGCTTGCACAGCCGGATTCGGCTCGTTAAAGCGCTGTGTCACTTTGCTGGCACTGCTCAGAGGCGGTATCGTATCGTCCTTGGCGCCAGTTAGCTGTGATGTGCCTGTGGGCGGCGCAACTGGAACGGAACTGCTTGCAGCCGGTCGTGCTGGCAGCGTCGGATCGTCGCTGATGTCACGGTTGGCAGCAGGCGATTGTGCGGATGTGTTGGTGGGCACGGTTGGCGCGACGGGTTGTGCCGGTGCGCCGTTCGTAGGTATGGTTGGTGCGGCGGGTTGCTGAGCAGATGTGTTGGTGGGTACCGTTGGTGCGGCAGGCTGCGCCGGACTGGCGGGTACGGGTGGCGGCACCGCAGGGTTATCGTTGGAACTGGGCTTTGTGGGCACACTGGCGGCAGATGTAGGTAGCGCGTCCGGTTTCACGTCCGAATTGGGCTTCGTCGCGGCATCCGGTTTAGCTTCGGCAGGCGACGTTGGCTTGGCTTCGTTGCCTCCGGTTGGCGACACCGGCGCTTGTTCAGCAGCAGGCTGCGCGTCCTTCGGCGGCTGGGGTGCTTGCACCGGAGGCGGACTGGCTGGCTGATGCGGTTTAGGTTGATCAGACATATAAGGACAAATTTCTCTAATGATTATCTGGATTTAATTGTGCATATTCTACTGTCTTATGAATACTTCACGCAAGTATGCACACCTTGATTTTACGCGAATAGGTTGATTTTACAGAAGTGACATGCTAGGCTCTTTATATGCATGTGCGTAATAATATTCTTCGTTTTGTAACAATAATTTTGCTAGCCGCGTTTGCTGCTGGCCTTTATCATATTGATACACAAAGTATCTGGTTTGACGAGGGCTGGTCGGCCTATTCTGCCATCCAATCTTCGGTGCAAGCGGCGATTGATTCGGATAAAACCAACCCACCTCTCTACTATGTCATTGTTAATCTGGCTGCCCGTGGATTAGGCGACAGCGAATTCGCGCTGCGCTGGATTTCGTTGGTGTTTGGCTTATTGTCGGTCGCACTGGGGTATCAGTTGGGGCGACAGTTGTTTAACGCCCGTGCAGGTATCGTGGCGGCGCTGCTGCTGGCAGTTTCACCGCTGCTGTGGTGGGCGGGGCAGGAAGCGCGAATGTATACGCTGCTGGCGGTGCTGGTGCTGCTGTGCGCGTTGGCATGGCACAAGGTGGTGGTTGAGCGCAAGCGGCGTTTGGGGTGGTGGGTCATCCTGTGCGTCGCGGAATTGGCGCTGCTGTACGCCCATAACACAGGGCCGGTGGTGGCGCTGTGGCTGAACGCTGTGACGATGATCGCAGTTGCAAGTTACAAGTTGCAAGTAGGAAGTCGTCAGTCAACAGTCGTCAGTCAACAGTCAGTAGCCAAACCTTTAGTCTTTTCACTTAGCACTCAGCACTCAGTACGCAGTACTATCCTCTTGTGGTTGATGGGTCAGGCGGCGGTCGGGCTATTGTGGCTGCCGTACTTTATGAACCAATTTTTGCGGCTGACGGAAGCCAACAGTGCTTTGAACAGCACCACGCCGTTTACATTGGAAACTATCGGGCGTTTGTGGCAGACGATGTGGACGGGCGCGTGGGCGATGGTCGGTCAAGAACCGCTGCTGGTGGGGTTGTCAGTTTTAGCGTTGGTGGCTGCACTGGTGCTGATCCCGTGGCGCAAGGCGAACGGGCGTTGGCTGGTTTTGCATGTGCTAGTGCTGACGGCGGGGTTGTGGCTGGCGTTGAGTGTCCTTGGCAATGAAGTGCATGGGCGCGCCGCTGCTGTTGGTAGCTATCGGTGGCGGGTTGGGGCGAATGAGGCTGTCACTAGCTGCCCCTTTCGTGCTGTTGTTTGTGGGTATCTTTATGACCGCTGTTCACTTCACAACCACCAACCCTGCTTATCAACATGACGACGCACGCGCGATGGCGGGCTATTATGCAGATCACCTGACTGCCGCCGACAGTGTACTGATGTGGTCGTATGCCGACCGCTACGAGTTGGCCTATTATTGGGATCGGCTAGGTGTAAAAGCCAAACGCATCACCCTGCCGGAAGGTGCTGATTTGGACGCAGTACTGCCGCTGCTGCCGACAAGTGGCGATGTGGCGCTCAATGTTTGGTATACACAACGGGCGGATTATCGCGGGATGATGGGCTGCCTACTGAGTGATGGTACTGTGAAAGAGCCGGAACGCTTTGATGTTTATGGGATGACGAATGTGCTCTTCCATGCACCGGCGCTGCGGCCACCCGTGATCAAACCGTTTGAGGCAGCGTTAAGCATGGCGAGAATTACAGCGGTGGGCGATTTTCGCCCCGCGTCCGCCGACCAGGCGATTTGCCTGCCGATACAAATTACCCTGACACAGCCAACAACGGTTGACTTGAAAGCGGCGGTTGTCATCCAAAATGCCTTCGGGCAGCCTATTGCCCATGTCGATGCCATTTTCGCGGATCGGGTGCAGCGCTTGAGTTCGCAGCTCCCTATCGGTTCGGTGCTGACGGCCTACGCGGTTTTGCGGCTGCCGTATGGTGCGCCAGCGGGAGATTACAGCGCCAGCGTGCGCATTTATGACGAAGCCGTGCAGCCTTCGGGTTACAGCATGACCCTGCCGGATGGGCAAACGCGCGGTGATATGCTGCTGCCGTTCACCCGTGAGATCGGCTCGGATTGGGCTGCCGTGGATCGTCTAACCTTTTTGCCGGTTCGTTCCGAAATCGCTGTCGCAGGTGAAGATTTGACACTCACCGCACACGACATCAACGGCGGGATGTACCGTAACGGTGATACGCTGAATCTGTCACTGCTGTGGGACGGACGCGGCGAACTGCCCGATTTGCAGCTTGTGGCGGACGATGGCACATGGCAGGTTGCAATTCCCTCGCCTGATTACCCGAATCGCGACCGGATTATCCTCGACTGGCGGCAGGTGCAAATTCCGTTGGATGCCGCATCGGGAACGGCGCAGGTGCGTTTGCTGGATGGCACAATGGTTGGCAGCATTATGGTCGAGGCGATTCCAGCGCTGTTTGAAGCACCACCTTTCACCACATCAGTTGATGTCAGTATCCCGACTGTCGGTACATTGGTCGGCTACAGCGTCAGCGGTGACATCAGCGACCGCAGTCAGCCGTTTACCCTCGACCTCGTGTGGCAGGCCGAGCAGCCAACTGCGATCAGTTACACGGTGTTCGCCCAACTCGTCGCTGCGGATGGGCGAGTGCTGGCGCAAAGTGACGCGGTTCCTGCGCAGGCCAGCCGACCAACGACGGGCTGGCGCACAGGCGAGTATATTGTGGATACTCATACAGTCACTTTTCACGCTGATGCGACCGCCGATAGCAATGCCTCTTTGATCGTGGGTCTGTATGACGCGGCGAGTGGTCAGCGCGTGCCGATTACTGCCGACAGTGACTCGATCACGCTGACAACGGGTATACCGGTGCGCTAGGTTATTGCTTTGCCCGATATTACAGTTTGCATATATTCCTCTCCTGCCTGAGCGAAAATCCCCCAACTGGCTGTTGCACCCTGCCGGAGTCGTGTGATAGGTTACATTTTACGTTCAGCCATTCTCATAATCTATCGGGGGTTCTTTGAAGCAAATCGCGATTATGCATTATGCCAGCCCGCCGGGTATCGGTGGTGTGGAAGTCACTATCGCTCATCAGGCACGCATACTGGCTGACATAGGTTACGCCGTGCGCGTGGTCAGCGGGGTGGGTGGTGACTTTGACCCACAGGTGAAAAGTATCATCAATCCGCTGTTGAGTTCCTCGCATCCTGAGGTGCTTGCGGTGCAGGCCGAATTGGCAAAGGGGCAGGTGACGGATGCGTATCACGCATTGGTCGGGCAAATTAACGATGTACTGCGAACCATGCTGGATGGGGTTGATGTGTGCATTGCCCACAATGTGCCGACGCTGCACAAAAACCTGCCGCTGACAACAGCACTGGCTGATTATGTCGCCAGTACATCAACGCGGTTGGTCGCCTACTGCCACGATCTCGCATGGACGAACCCGCAGTATCAGGCGGAATTACACGAGGGTGAACCGTGGGATAAGCTGCGGCAGGCGTGGCCGGATGTGCGCTATGCCACGATTTCGACCATGCGCCAGCAGGAGTTAGCGGAGCTGTTGGGCGTATCGCCAGCGTCGATCAGCATCGTGACGGGCGGAGTTGATCCCGCACAGTTCCTTCGCTGGACACCAACGGCGGGGTATCTGGTGAAGAAGCTGGGGCTGATGGACGCGGACGGTATCCTGCTGCTGCCCGCCCGCCTGACGCGCCGTAAAAATATCGAGCTGGGTTTGCGGGTGCTGGCGGCTGTGCGGGAACAATCCGGCGCGGACTTCCGGCTGCTGGTGACGGGCCCACCGGGGCCGCATAACCCCAGCAACCATGCCTACCTCAGCCAACTGCTGCAACTGCGGGAAGAGCTTGGTTTGGATGCGGCGGCACATTTCTTGTACCGTGAAGGCACTGATCCGCAAACGCCGTTAGAACTGGATGATGACACTATAGCTGATTGTTATCAATTGGCAGATGCGTTATGCTTTCCGAGTACGCAAGAAGGCTTCGGTATTCCTGTGCTCGAAGCTGGCTTAAGCGGCATCCCTGTTTTTTGTTCCGACTTACCACCACTGCGCCAATCGGGTGGTGATGAGGCCATCTACTTCGACCCACTGCGGGATTCGCCGGAACAAATCGCCGCGCAAATCGTCGCCACCCTGAACGCATCATCCACGTATCGGCTGCGCGTCCGTGTACGCCAGCAGTATCGGTGGGAAACCATCATACAGAAGTCATTGATACCACTGATCGAGGAGTAAAATATGGCAGCTAGACCTTATCGTGTGCTGTTAGCATTATCCGACCATACCGACCTCAAAGCGTGGATTAACATGGCCTCGCAAATGGCCTATCCCCACGACAATATTGAAGTACGCGGTTTGCTTACCGTGCCTGAAGAAAAATCGTTGAGCGAAGGCACAAACCTCGCGCGGGAATGGCGAGATGTCTTGGAAAAGGTGTCGAGCGATGAAAGTTTGCCCACGCCACAGTCGAACGCGGTGGTGGTGGATTATAAGCCGATGTCGCGTCTGATGAACGATATTAATCAGGCGAATGTTGATTTGCTGTTGGTGCAATGGAGCGGCG
>JAPUDW010000281.1:54212-56129 GCA_027492915.1 Bacteroidota bacterium
GAAGCCTTAACCGGAAACATGTCTACCGATGACATGCTGCAATTCGCGCCGTGTGATCTGGTGCTGATTCACGGCAAACCTTGGCTGCATAAGGGGCCGGTGCTGCTGTCACTGCGTGGTGGGCCGAATGCCTCGCTGGGGTTGCATGTGGCGAAAACCTTGGCTGGCGACGAACCGATTACCCTGTTCCATGTCACCGACCAGCCGCGTAGTTCAAACTTGCGCCCAATGCTTTCTGACCCGCGCATCAGCCGTACCGTGACTGCGAACACTTCGATTGGCGAAGGCATTATTCGTGAGTCGGCGGGGCATAAGTCGATTGTCATGGGGGCGAGTTTTCACAAGCCGCACACGACCGCCAGCCCATCGTCACGCTTTATGAACGAAGTCGACTCGAAAACCCAGAGTGCGCTGGTGATTGTACGTGCCTTAAGGCCGGAAGCGCTGGCTTTTCACCAGCCGACGTGGCCGTTGGTGGCGGAAGAATCCCTGTCGACCAAAGTTGACCGCTGGTTTGCGGAAAGCACTTTCCACCACAGCGAATTTGCTGACCTGAAAGCCCTGCTAGCACTCAAGGAAAAGCAGGGCGTAACCATCAGCGTGGGTTTGCCTGCGCTCAATGAAGAGGACACGATTGGCAATGTGATCCAAACGCTGAAATCCGCGTTGATGGATGACATCCCGCTGGTGGATGAGATGGTGCTGATCGACAGTAATTCGACCGACCGCACCATCGAGATTGCCGAGTCGCTCGGTGTACCGATTTACCGACACCCCGACATCCTGCCCGAAGTGGGGACGTTCCGCGGGAAGGGCGAGGCACTGTGGAAAAGCCTGCATGTGCTGAAGGGTGACATCATCGCGTGGGTGGATACGGACATTACTAACATTCAACCGCACTTCGTCTATGGTTTGCTCGGCCCGCTGCTGCGGCAGCCGCAAGTGCAGTACGTCAAAGGGTTTTACCAGCGCCCGATTAAAATCGGCGAGAAGATGGAAAGTTTCGGTGGAGGACGCGTGACGGAATTGGTCGCTCGACCGCTGCTCAACCTGTTCTACCCTGAACTTTCTGGCGTCATCCAGCCGCTTTCCGGTGAATACGCGGGGCGGCGGCAGGCGTTGGAACAGATCCCATTCTTCAGCGGGTATGGGGTCGAAACCGGATTGCTGCTCGATATGCTGGAGCGGTTCGGGTTGGAGTCGATTGCCCAATCCGATCTTGAGGTGCGTATTCACTATAATCAACCATTGGTTGACCTTAGCAAAATGTCATTCGCCATCTTGCAGGTGTTTATCGCACGGTTGGAAGGGCGTTTTGGAACCGAGATGCTGGACAAAGCCAACCGCAGCATGAAGTTGATCGTCCACGAGCCGGAACGTTTCGCGCTGGATATTGTGGATATTAGCGACCAGCAGCGCCCGCCGATTGCCGAGGTGCCAGCTTACCGCGAACGCTTCCCGCAAGCGACCGGGGCATAGCCGTTTGTGAAGTGATGTAAGGTAAGGGAGTACGAACCGGTACTCCCTTATGAGTGTTGCTGTTTGTGGCGACAGTCTCGACTTAGGCGCGTTCCCAAACAGGTTGACCGTTTAGGATACGGGCGAGTTGTTCGGGGAAGCGTATGTTGTCAATCGGCTTACCCAAGAAGCCGTCAAAGCCATTTTGCTTGACGACGTTGATCTCGCTGACGTGTACGGTGTAGGCGATGATCGGCGTGGTATCGCCAATTTGGGAGCGCAGCAGATTTTTGACATCGTAGCCATTCAAGCCGGGCATTTCCAAGTCCAGAAAGACAACATCGACTGCCCCAAGCGTGGGGATAGCCTCGTTGAGTTTGCGTGGGTCGGGGATTTCGGTGCAGCTTACCCCCTGCTTAGCAAGCAGTTGTGACAGCACTTTACGATTCTGCGGATTAT
>JAPUDW010000282.1 GCA_027492915.1 Bacteroidota bacterium
AGCCTGAGCGCCTTCACATTAAGTCCCTTGCTTTTCATCGAGCATAACTGCTTAGTAATAAGTCTCAAGTGGCAAGTTACAAGTTTTGAGAGAGACAATTCTATTAAAGCGTAATGCAGTTACAAAATAGATCGAAGGCGATGGAGCAGGTTATTTGATAAACTAAAAATAATTTAATTACATATTTGAAGGTTCAGAAAGCGATATGCTAAGAAACCTGATTAATAAGCAAAAAGCCCAAGAGCGTGAATTTATGAAGTATGTGGAACGACACGAACGGGCGTGGGGAATGGAAAGTTATAAAGGTCGCCCTACCCTCACGCAGTTGGTCGAAGCGAAGATCGTGGCATTCTGGCACCCAACCAGCCAAAACATGAACCACACCGCAACCATTCACAAGCATATAGATGAGATTGATGAATACCTTACCCATTTGGTTTGGCATTCCGCAAAAGAACGCGTTCCACTGCTACGGTTAGAAGCTGTGTTCGTTGATAAAGCTCAAATGGTAATTAAAGGCATTAAAGTTATCTATGACAAGGCAGCACCGTAAGTCGCTGAAGAAGAAATATCCATGAGGGCGCACAGCCGTGCGCCCCTACACAAGCGAGAATTAGCGGCGGCGCTGGGCGATGAGGGTTTGATAGTAGGCGAATAGTTCGGTGTCTTGATCGTCGCCCCAGAGCATGGGGACGCGGTTGACGTGCATACCAAAACCTGATTGACCACTCACTGCCTGAGAAAGACCTACCTCGGTGCCGTAGTAGATGACAGGGGGGTTGGGGAGGCTCATTTGCACCGATGCAGCGCGACGTAGGGCTTCTTTATCACCACCGGATTGGAATAGGAAACGATCCATGTCGTGGTTGTCGATGAAGCTAGGCATGATAAATTCGGGTGGGAAGGCTTGAACATGACGCGAGCGGAAGCTTTCAAACTCGGCTTCTGACCAGACGTGTCGGGCAAAGGTACGGCGGAAAGCATCGCATAGATGGAAGTCCAAAATGCCATCCAAGCGACCGATATAGCGCTGCTGAACATCGGGGGCATCGACAACTTCGCCAAAGCAGTAGCAATCGGCTTTTTCGGCTTTGACAGCAGGCCAGAAATATGACCAAAAATCAGGGCCGGGGCCATCAGCAACATCGAGGCGGAAGCCATCGACATCAAATTCTCGCAACCAGAAACGTGAGACTTCGATCAACCATTGACGCGCGGAAGGATTAGCGACATTCATCTGGGGCATGGAGGCTACGCCGAAGAAACTGCGGTAGCCAACTTCAGAGTTATCGAAGGTAAACCAATCACGGTAGATGCTGTCGGGGTTAGTCGATGCATCTTGAAAATAAGGATGCTGATTAGAAATATGATTGAGCGCAATATCGAGAATGACACGCATTCCACGGGCGTGAGCCTCGTTGACGAGGTGATGCAGGGCTTCATCACCACCTAAACGCGGCTCGACATGTACGTAGTCGGTCACATCGTAGCCATGATGGGAATCGCTCGTGAACACGGGGCTGAGCCAGATCGTGTTCGCACCGAGCGCGGCGATATAGTCCAGTTTTTCGGCAACACCCCAGAGTGTACCGCCACAAAAGCCATTGAGATCATCGGTTTGCAGCCAACCGTTACCGTTACCAGGGAAAAAGCGGTCGACAAAAATATGATAAATGACGGCATTACTCGCCCAACGTGGAGGTTTGAAAGCGTCGATTGAGGCGACAAAGGTATGGGGTTTGTGAGGATCACCAATATCGAGATGTTCAGGGATTGGCTGCCCACGAAAAAAAGCGCTAGCGGCAAATTCGCCCGCATCTTTGACGAGCGGCCATTCGGCATAATATTCGCGACCTTCGGCTGCCCAACCACCAATTTGATAGCGTAAATAGCATTTCGACGATTGAGCGGGAAGCGTAACCGTCCAACGCTGCTGGTAACTCCACGACAAGGTATCCCAGATGACACCTGTCATTTGAAACGGAGCCGACGTGCCACTGTAGGCAACACCTTTGTCACCAGAGGGCTGCGTACCATCGGTGGTGTAATAGCAGGCAATGTGATCCAAACTAAGGTTTGTGCCTACATGAACGGTGAGCGTGATCGGCTGGCCGAGCTGAGGGTCACGAGGGGAAATGTCATGCGCATGAATGATACCGCGATGGCTGGCGCGATGCCGAATAAGCTTGAGTTGATCTGTGGCAAGGGTGCCGAAGATAAATTCTTCCATGATTCCCTCCGAGGGAAAGAAAAGGTTATTTATAGCAAGTAATGAAACGAAAAGACACTCCATGGAGTGTCTTTAAGATAGCAAACTATTGAAGCATTACTTAATCGCAGCCATTTCAGACTTGGTAGGAATAAAATCAAGACGTTCGCCCACGACTTTGAAGGCATGAAGCGCACGATCCAAATGTTCCTTGCGGTGAGTGGCAGTGTAGCTGGTACGGAGCAAGCCACCTTTGGGCGGTGTAGCTGGCGGCACGACCGGATTGGTATAGACGCCTTCTTCAATAAGCGCATTCCACGCGAGACCGACACGGAAGTCTTCACCAAGCACAACTGGAATGATGGGTGTGTTGCTGGTGGCAGTGTTATAACCGAGGTCGTTAAAACCCTTGCGCATATAATCCGCATTATCCCACAAATTTTGGACATGCTGCGGTTCTGATTCGATAATATCGAGGGCAGCCAAAACAGCAGCGGTTTGAGGCGCTGGTAAAGCCGCTGAGAAAATCAGCGAACGGGCTTTGTGTTGAATGTAATATATAGTTTCCGCTTTACCGGCGATGAAACCACCAATGGAAGCGAAGCTCTTGCTGAAGGTACCCATAAGCAGATCAACTTGATCGGTCATACCAAAATGTTCGGATGTGCCACGCCCCTGACCCGTTACGCCGATACCATGCGCGTCATCGACCATGATGCGTGCGCCATACTTTTTGCTGAGTGCAACAATCTCTGGCAGCGGGGCAATATCACCACCCATGCTGTAAACACCGTCAATGATGACGAGCTTACCGGCTTCTTCGGGCAATTTGGCTAAGACTGTTTCGAGGCTATCCAAGCTATTGTGGCGGAAGCGCTTCATTTCGCCTTTAGACATACTCACGCCGTCAACGATGCTGGCGTGGTCGTCTTTGTCGAGAATGACATAATCGCCCTCCCCTACAATGGCGGATATGGCACCAACGTTACTCTGATAGCCAGTGGAAAAAACGACAGCCGCTTCCATATTAACGAACTTAGCGAGGCGGCGTTCTAATTCGAGGTGTAACTCAAGCGTTCCATTTAAGAAGCGGGAGCCGGTGACGCTGGTGCCATAACGACTGATGGCATCAAT
Organism: Bacteroidota bacterium; assembly: GCA_027492915.1. Lineage (GTDB taxonomy): Bacteria > Chloroflexota > Anaerolineae > Aggregatilineales > Phototrophicaceae > CFX2. The sequence goes on from JAPUDW010000282.1 coordinate 3,344, forward strand.
AGCTGCCTGCCGCACCCGTTGATCGGTGGTGAGACCGAGATAGTTGTTAGAGCCGAGCATGACCACTTCTTTACCTTCAAAGGTGGCAGTAACCCCTTCGGAGTGGCTCAACGCCCTGAAGTAAGGATACATGCCAATTTCGGTGGCTTCTTTGGCGCGTTTAATGAGTTCATCATCGCGCATTTTGTCGAATAAATCAGCCATTCAAATCCCCTTGTGAAACCTGTAACAATTACCAGTGTAACCTAATGTTGAAATGTTGTAAATGTAATAACACTGTATGGGCGAACAGGATATGATTATGATCATGTAGACTTCAGAACTTTAACAACGTTTCAAACGATTCGCAAACTTCGTGGAGGGGTTTTTGGTAGGTATCTGGCTCGAGCTAGACTTGCACATTGACGTGCGGCTAGGTTAAAATCAATCTTAATTAAAGAAATCAATGTGATGTGGAGAAAATTATGACATCGCTGAGTGTTAGGCGTCTCATTGTTTGGTTGGTTTCGTTCTTGTTGGGGTTTATCATCACCTATTTGCTGGTGACGGTCGGCTTCCCATTGGTCAAGCCTGAATCAGCGGGTATTACACTTGCCAAGTACGGGTTTGGCTACTTCATTGTCACTTATCTGCCGATTGTGCTGATTTGCGTGACATGGTTGGATGCGTTCATGGGCACCAAGATTCTGCCCGACTAGGAACAGCGTTCTTTTATTTGGATTTGCGGCCCGCTGCCTGAAAACAGCGGGTTTTTATTTTTATGGAGCGCGCAATACAGACGCGAGTGCTGCGACACTCATGTTGCCGAGGACACGTACACGCGGCAGATAATGGCGACCGGACGTGGTCTGTAAAACACCATTAGCGGTAGAGACAGCGATACTCAGGTTGAGTTCATCGGTGACGGTGAGGACGGCAGCATCATAGTGACCAACCGGATATGAAAACATGCGGGGGTTGTGACCGGTAAAAGCGGCAAGGCTTTCGATGCTGCCTTGCATTTGATAGATGAGGAAGTCGTGATCGCGTTCGCGCAGGTCGAGATGATCTTTGGTATGCGGTTCCATGCTCATTCCTGCGTCAGACATTTCCTTGATCTGCTGCCATGACACGTAAACCGGATCATTTGCATCGGCACGAGCAGTAATAATAAAGAAGGTGCCGGTAAAGCCGTACTGCTGAAGGATGGGAAATACGTTGATGTAGGCATCGCGATAGCCATCGTCAAAGGTTAGCACAATGGGCTTCGGTGGTAAGGGGGTGCCGAGCGTGAGGGCGGCATTCAAATCGTACAATGATATAGTCGTGAAACCTGCATCTTTCAAGTACTGCATGTGCGACTGAAAGAGCGGTGGAATGACGGTTAGCCCTTTGCGGATGTCATCGGCATCGTGGGGTAAATCGCTAACATAATGGTACATGAGGATGGGCACACGAATGCGCCGAAGTGTACCATCCCACGGTTGGTCTAGCGTGTCGGATGCTGAGGTGGTGGGTAAAAAAGTCAGCAGCAAAATGAGAATGGCTAAAAACTTCGGCATTAGCAGTACCACATTTAAATGAAGCTATTTTGATTGTCGGGCAATCCATCTTTAATTACCAGCCGTAGTTGATTGACACAAAATAGCTATCATTTGCTATCGAGAATAGGCACAAACGGCTGTTGATTGTGCGGATTTTCACCAACTTGATAGCTTTTGAAAGCTAGTCACTGATAGATTAGTGTCTAAATCTGCTACACGAGTTGACTTCATGACACAATCATCACGCATTTCAGGTTTCTACAAACGGACTTTACAAGAGCGCAATTCATTTATTGGTGAGTGGGCAAACCTGACACCGGAAGAGTTACGCGTACTTGATGGGGTGAGCGGCTTACAAGCAGAACAAGCCGACCACATGATTGAGAATGCCATCGGCATCTATGCCCTGCCGTTGGGTATCGCGACTAACTTCACTATCAACGGAAAAGATTACCTCATACCAATGGTCGTGGAAGAACCGTCAGTGGTGGCAGCGGTGAGCAACGCAGCGCGACTTTTCCGCGACGGTGGCGGTTTTCAGACGTCAAGCGATGAACCGGTGATGATCGGGCAAATTCAAGTGCTGGAGTTGAAGGATCTTGAAGCGGCTACAGCCATCATCCTCGCGAATAAGGCGATGCTGATGGCGGAGGCAGATAAGATCGGTGGCAGCATTGTTAAGTACGGCGGCGGCGCACGCGATATCGAAGTGCGGGCATTTAAGGATACACCGGTCGGCGCGATGCTGGTGATCCACCTACTTTATGATACGCGGGATGCGATGGGGGCAAACGCCATTAACACGGCGGTTGAACATCTTGCACCGCACATCGAAGGGCTGACAGGCGGACGAGTGAACCTGCGCATCCTGAGTAATTTATCCGACAAGCGGAAGGCAACTGCAATCGGGATGATACCTGCCGAGCTATTAGCTAGCGAGAGCATCAGCGGGAAAGAAGCGGTCGATGCGATTGTAGAGGCGGGGGTATTCGCCGAAGTCGACCCGTACCGCGCGACCACACACAATAAAGGCATCATGAACGGAATCGACGCGGTGATTATTGCGACAGGCAACGATTGGCGTGCAATCGAGGCCGGAGCACACGCTTACGCCGCCCGTAATGGGCAATACGCCAGCATGAGTAAGTGGTGGAAGGACGAGGACGGTAATTTGCGCGGCTCGCTGGAACTGCCGATGGCCTTAGGGACGGTTGGTGGAGCGACGCGGGTTCACCCAGCAGCGGGAATTGCGCTCAAGATACTCGGCACAAGGTCGGCAAGGGAGCTAGCGGAGATTGCGCTGGCAGTAGGGTTAGCGCAGAATTTAGCGGCAATAAAAGCACTGGCAACTGATGGCATCCAGCGAGGGCACATGCGAATGCATGCGCGACAGTTAGCAGTAGCAGCAGGTGCCAGCAACGACATGGTGGGACAAGTTGTGCAAGCGATGCTCAAAGAAGGCAATATTCGACTGGAGCGAGCGAAAGCGATTGTTGCAGAATTGAGTAACAAAAGCTAAGGCGTTACGAATGTATTCATGGAATATATATTCTTAGGAATTTGTTTGTGCAGCCCAAACAAGTCGCGATCTATGCTAGTTAGAGAAACAGTAGGAACAAACTTATGACATCAAATGGAAGTATGCCAATTCACTCCTCAAATATTATGCGCCCTGACCGTTCGGTTGGTATCGTCGGTTATGGTGCTTATGTCCCCCGTTACCGACTTCCCGGTACAGAGGTTGCGCGAGTATGGACGAACGGCCTCGGCGGCAGCCCAATTACCGAGAAGGCAGTCGCAGGTTTAGATGAAGATGTAACCACTATGTCGATTGAAGCGGCACGAAATGCGCTGGCACGCGGGAAGATTAACCCGCAGCTCATTCGTGCGGTGTGGGTCGGCAGCGAAAGCCACCCGTATGCCGTGAAGCCAACTAGCACGATTGTTGCTGAAAGTATCGGGACGTCACCGAATATTCAGGCAGCGGACTGGGAATTTGCGTGTAAAGCCGGAACGGAAGCTGTGCAAGCCTCGATTGGTATGATCGGCAGCGGCATGGTGGCTTATACGTTGAGCATCGGCATGGATACGGCACAGGGGCGACCGGGGGATGCGCTGGAATATACAGCAGCATCTGGCGGGGCGGCGTTTTTACTGGGGCCAGCAGATGAAGCGTGTGCGGTGTACCAAGGCAGTTACAGCTTTGTTACCGACACACCCGACTTTTGGCGGCGTTCAGGGGAACACTACCCCAGCCACGGTGACCGTTTTACGGGTGAACCGGCTTACTTCGCCCATGTGACGGCAGCAGCGGAAGCACTGATGGATATGATGGGAACAAAGGCCAGTGATTACACCTATGCGGTTTTCCACCAACCTAACGTGAAATTTCCCAGCCGCGCTGCTGAGATGTTGGGATTTACTGCCGAGCAGATTAAGTATGGGCTGCTGGCAGGTGAAATTGGGAATGTGTATTCGGGCTCGTGCATGTTGGGACTAACTGCAACGTTAGACATCGCCAAAGCAGGCGACCGGATACTCATGGTGAGCTACGGGAGCGGGGCAGGTTCGGATGCATTTGACCTGCGCGTTACCGAACGAATTGAAGCTGTTAAGGGACGTGCGCCAAGTACGCAAGATTACATCCGACGACGCACACAAATTGACTATGCGACATACTGCCGTTACCGCGGCAAGCTGAAGGAATAATTGACGATGCGTGACGTAGCAATCATAGGACTTGGGCAAACAATCGTCGGAGAACATTGGGACAGCAGCCTGCGTATGTTGGCGACGGAAGCCGTTCATCTGGCGATGGAAGACGCGGGCATCGAGCAAGTTGACGCACTTTACGTGGGCAACGCTTACGGCGCGAGTGTGAGCAGCCAAACACAATTAGGGGCGCTCATTGCCGACTACGCAGGGCTGAACACTATAGAAGCGTATACGACAGAAGCAGCGGAAGCATCTGGCGGGGCGGCGCTGCGAACGGCTTATTTAGCCGTTGCATCCGGCGCGGTAGAAACAGCGATTGTGCTGGGTGTCGAAAAATCGACCGACATGTTAGCCAGCGCGCGTGTTCAGGCACGAAATGTCAGCCTCGATGCCGATTACGAGTCGGCACAGGGGGCAACGCTAACTGCCCTAGCCGGTTTGTTGATGCGGCGGTATATGCATGAATATGGCCTCGACTTAAACGCCTTCGAGGGTTTTAGCATCAACGCTCATGCAAACGGCGGAACCAATGAGAAAGCCATGTTCCACAACAGCATTAAGCCGGGGCGTTTTGCGAAGGCGCCCATGATTTCTGATCCGATAAACCTATTCGACAACGCACCGGACGCCGATGGCGCAGCGGCCATTATTCTGACCAGCCACAACCGCGCGGTCGATATGGTTCCACAGCCGGTACGGATTACAGGAAGCGCAGCCGCGACTGATACACTCACGCTGCATGACCGGAGTGATTTGCTGTATTTGAAGGCAGCAAATATTTCTGCGCATAAGGCTTATGCCCGTGCTGGTATTCAATCGACAGATGTTGACCTGTTCGAATTACATGACGCTTTTACCATATTGAGTGCGTTGACGCTTGAGGCTACTGGATTTGCGGCACGGGGTGAGGGATGGAAACTAGCGCAAAGTGGCGCAATCGGGCTAGGTGGTTCGCTACCGATAAGCACATTTGGGGGTCTGAAGGCGCGGGGCAACCCTGCGGGTGCGAGTGGTGTGTACCAAGCCGTAGAAGCTTGCTTGCAACTGCGCGGACAAGCTGGCAAGAACCAAGTTGCGAACGCCAAAACAGCACTGATTCAGAATTTAGGGGGATTGGGCAGCAACGCATTTACACATGTCTTACAGGTTTGAAGATCGTAAATTGAGGGAGGAATGACTCTCATTTACTATCAAACGTAAACTTGTGATAGCTCTCACAAGCTATTTGATAGATTTTGATAGGCACATCAAGGTACGATACACAAAGTTTCGTGCAAAAATGCACAATAATGAACTTGGATGCTGAGGAGTAACACGAACATGCAAATCTCAAGACACTGGAGACTTAACTCTCAACGCTACCGTTTGCAAGGCGTGCGTTATGAAACAGGCGAGATGAGTTTACAGAACCGCCCTGCCCCGACAAACACTAAAGAAGAAATTGTGAAGGCAGAAAACACCGATACCAACAAGAAGCTGCTCAAGGCTGCCAGCTAGGACTTTTACATGACAACACGTAAAGAGGTGGAAGTTCAACGCGAACAGTTCACCTTCGCAGGAACAGGTGAAGTTTACAGCTTTACGGTACTGCAAGAAACACCAGAAGGTTTTGACGAACAAGCACCGTATGTGCTGGCGCTTGTTAAATTGGACGAAGGCCCGATCATTACCGCGCAGCTCACCGATGTAGATGGTGCAATTGCAATTGGCGACCGCGTTGAGATGGTGACACGCAAATTGACAACAGAAGGCGCACGCGGGATGATTGTATACGGTTACAAGTTCCGGCAAGTCCTGACACGCGGCAACTGAGACCTCACAACTCCAAAATTGAACATCACAAAGCGCCCCAATCGGGGTGTTTTTGTTTCATCATCTTTGTGCGGGAAAATTTGACTTTATTTCACCGTAAAATTACAAGCCAAATTTCGACAACTCATCTTAAATCTATCTTTGTTATAGCATCCTTCTGTATGTTCGATAAGCACGTTTCCAATTTTGATACATTCTCTACTGCTTATTGCAAAAATGAGATAAACTCAAAAAATCTTAGAATTTAGTGAGTGGGGGAAATCTTATCGCGGTATTACATTAACGAGTAAATTGAAATCCACT
>JAPUDW010000283.1 GCA_027492915.1 Bacteroidota bacterium
CAAGATTCGTCCACGCCGCCAAACGGGTAACTGCGCCCGCTGCCAGCGTGAACTCGCGCGTGAGATCAAGCGTGCCCGCCATTTGGCAATGCTGCCGTTCATTGCTTCCGGCGACTAATTTTTCGCAGGCAATGCGCGACCAACATTGATAACCTCATCTTTTACGGGGCATGGAGCAATTTTGCTATGCCCCTTTCGATGTCCGAAGCAGGAGTGAGCAATCGTTATGTCCAAGAGAAGCCAAACAACCGCGCTTCCAAAAGAAAACACGAAACCTGTCCCCACAGGTGGCGATGCTGATGGAAAGCAATCCCCTAAGCTCCGGCAGGAATATCGTTCACGCGCCGAACGGGAACATGAAATCCAGCGATGGGTCATTTTAGGTACCATTGCAGCCGTAGCGATTGTCGTCCTGCTGTTGGCAATTACATTTATTTATGATCAAGTCATTACCCCTAATCAGGTTGTTCTCAGTGTAGACGGGCAAAGTGTGAACGTTAGTCAGTTCCAACGTCGTGTGCGCTTGGAACGCTATCTGCGCAACCAGCAGTTGACACAGGTTGTCCAGACATACACCAGTTTTGGTTACACTGAACAGCAGATTGTGCAGCAGTTGCAGTCGCAAGAACCGTATTCATCGTGGATTGAACAACTGCAAGTGCCCGACCAGATGGGTTTGGCAATGATTAACACGATCATTGAAGAACAGCTTATTCGTAATGCTGCCAAAGAACGGGGCATCACCGTAAGCCAAGCCGATATTGATAAGCAAATCAATCAGTATTTCGGCTATGAACCTCCGGCAGCAGTTGGTGGAGAAGCCACAGCCGAAGCAACTGAAGCCGCCACTACCGTACCGACGATTACCCCGACACCTTACGTGTCGCCTACACCGTCGCCGGTGCCGACTGCAACACTGACACCGGAATTCACGGCTACGCCCAGCGCGACCCCATTGGCAACGTTACCGCCGACCGCAACGCTGACAACCGACGAGGAAACCAAGCAGTATCAAGATACTCGTGATTCGGTTTTCCGTACCCTGCGTCAGCAAACAGGTATGAGCGACGGCGATATTAACAGCTACTTCGAAATGCAAGCGCTGCGTATCGCTCTGCAAGACTCGATTGCCAGCGACGTCACCACAACCGGCCCATTCGTTGACGCCCGACACATTCTAGTAGCAACTGAAGAAGAAGCGCAGGACGTGATCACCGCCATCAACGCCGGCGAGTCTTTCGCTGATCTGGCGAAAGCTGTATCAACAGACACTGGCTCCGGTGCAAGAGGTGGTGAACTTGGTTGGTCACCCGCAAGCAATTATGTGAAAGAATTCCAGGATGCGGTTAAGATTGCCGAAATCGATACGATTGTTGGCCCGATCAAAACCCAATTTGGCTACCACATCATTCAGGTGCGTGCGCGTGAAGACCGCGAACTGACGCAAGATCAAATTGATAATGCGAAGGCCGGCGCTTTCAGCACATGGCTGGAAGAATACAAAACGTCGAAGGCAGATGTAACCCAAACCAATTCAATTTGGGCGAACTTCGTACCAACGACCCCGCAGACACTCTTCGGCTAATTATTGCTGATTAGCCGCATATGAAGATCGAAAAGGCGCTCGTGTGAGCGCCTTTTGATTTCCCCTACGATTATCCGGCGCTCATGAGACGTTCCACAATTCGGATTGTGACGTTAAACTCACTCGGCTATAATGCCTGATATGAAGGATCAACATGTCGCGCGGTTGGAAGCGCAGCTCGAACGTTTAGTGGAAAGCACCTTTGCCCATTTATTTGGTAAGCAGGTAAAGGCGCAGGATATTGCGCTGCAACTCGCACGCGCGATGGAAGACTTCGCCCTGAGTGATAATCGGGGTGATGCGCGGCGTGTCGCGCCTGACCAATATACAATTTCCATGACATCTGCCATGCGCCAGCAGCTCTTACAACATCAGCCTGACCTCCCCCAACTACTGAGTAACTACCTCGTCGAATTGGCGATGAACGCAGGCTACCGCCTTAACGTGCATCCGCTGGTCGAAGTAATCGCCAACGATGCACTGGTGATGGGCGCGGTGAGTGTGGTCGCCACCCATCGCAACCGTAAGAACAGTACGACGGCAATTATGCAGCGTGTCGAGTTAGACGATGGACAAGATGTTCCCCACAACCCGCAGCTACTCATTCAAGGAAAACCCGCCATCGCGTTAACCACCGACATCATCAATATTGGCCGCAGCCGCGATAACCATATTGTCATTGATGACCGCAGCGTATCGCGCTACCATTTACAATTGCGACTGCGCTTTGGACGTTATACCCTATTCGACACACAGAGTCAGGGTGGGACGATGGTCAACAATGTGCGTATTAAAGAGCACAACTTACAAACCGGCGATGTCATTCAGATCGGGAATACACAACTGGTGTACATGGAAGACCACCCGGCCAGCGACGGACATACGCAGTCTATTGACGACATCTTACCGGATTAACAAGATAAGATACTGTGCCGAACGAACTCATCTTGCTCCTACTGCGCTTCATTTCCGCTTTCCTGCTTCTGGTTCTGCTCGGTGCATTATTCCGCTTTTTATGGCGAGAACAGCGCTTCGCATCGGCAGATATTGAAAACAAACGACGGCACTTCGGCTACCTTGTCATGCTTCGAGAAATTGACGGGCATATTCACCTGACCGGTGAAAAGTTCGCCCTCAAACCAATCACAAGTTTAGGGCGTTCACCAACCAACACCGTCATCATTACCGACAATTTTGCAAGCAGTGAACACGCGCTGGTCACGCTGCGGCAAGGTCAATGGTGGTTGGAAGACCGCGGCAGCCGAAATGGCACCTTAATCAACAATGTACCCGTGAAACAGCCAATCGTCATTTCCGAAGGCGATATTATCGGCATCGGGCAAATTCGGCTTCGGCTCGAATTAGACACTTAATCGCATTATCTTTGGGGCAGATCATGACAGAACAAATTCAAATTGCAGTTATCGGCGGATCGGGTTTATACAATATGCCCGAACTTACCGAGGTCGAAAAGCGTCACATCACAACGCCATTTGGGGAGCCGAGCGGGGAAATTATCATTGGTACGCTGCGTGGCAAACGCGTGGCTTTTTTGCCGCGCCACGGCGTCGGCCATATCTACAGCCCGACGACGATCCCGCACAAAGCGAACATCTACGCCCTCAAAACATTGGGTGTGCGGTTCATCATCGGTGTTAACGCCTGCGGTTCCCTGATTGAAGAATACGCCCCCGGTAACATCGTCGTTCCTGACCAAATATTTGACTACACGAACAGCCGTGACCGTTCATTCTTCGGCACTGGAATGGTCGCACATGTCGGCGTTGCGGAACCTTACTGCCCCGAACTTTGCGAAGTGGTCTACCAAGCCGTTAAACAAGTCGGTGGTACTGCACATAAAGGTGGAACATTCCTGATTGAAGAAGGCCCACGCTTCGCTACACGCGCCGAAAGTTTAGTCTTCAAGCAGTGGGGTTGCAGCCTAATCGGAATGACGACCTGCCCCGAAGCTTTCTTAGCTCGCGAAGCCGAAATTGGCTACGCGACGATGGCACACGTCACCGACTATGACTCGTGGCACATCAGCGAAGAACCGGTAACGGTTGAGATGGTTGTTGCAACTTTCCATCGTAATATCGAAATCGCCCAAAAAGCGTTGGCCGCCGCCGTCGAGCAGTTGGATGGCAGCGCTGAATACGCCTGCCACTCGGCACTTGCAAACGCGATTATGAGTGATCGCAGCAAAATCTCACCCGACATGCTTGAAACCCTAAAACCAATCGTTGGTCGCTATTTCCCAGCCTAAAACCGACTATGACCTATGCTGTTGACACGTTCGTAATAAAGCATGAAAGCCAACCAGACACGCACCGGATAGAACGGTCGCTGCTGGTTATCGCCGGTTTGTTCCTGTTCGTGAATTTTCTGGGGTTAAGGCTCGTTCGCTCTAGTTTTGAGATCAGCGAGTGGATACATTTCGGGGTGTGGGTTGCAGCGGCGATTAGTGGCAGCATCTTACTCGAACGCTTTCTACCCAATCGCGATCCAGTTCTGTTCCCCGTATCGATGTTTCTTAGCGGTTGGGGGCTTATCCTGATTGAGCGCCTCGCACCGCCTTTTGCCGAGCGCCAAACGATTTGGTTAGCCGTTTCGGTGACAGCCATGTTGGTTGTTGCCATCTTCCCACACTTTTTGCGCTGGCTTCGGCAATTCCGTTATGTCTTTCTCTTAATAGGAATACTCCTACTCGTTGGAACAATCGTACTCGGCACCAATCCTTCCGGCTCACTGAGCGCTCCTCAGTTATGGTTGGGCTTTGGAGCCATTTTCTTCCAACCATCAGAAGCACTTAAAATTATTCTGGTGGCGTTTTTGGCAAGCTACTTAGCAGAACAATTTCCAGCCATCCGTTCGGGTATGTTAGGCAGCAGCACGGGGCTGTCGATTTCTCCTCGTGTGTTGGGGCCAATTGTGCTGATGTGGGGCATATGCATCCTCATCCTTATATGGCAGCGTGATCTGGGTACAGCAATTCTGTTCTTCACGATATTCGCCCTGCTCTTGTATGTGGCGAGTGGCTCTAATCTGGTGCTGATCAGCGGTATGCTGCTTATTATTGCAGCAGGACTCGTAGCCTACAAAGCCTTTCCGGTTGTCCAGTTACGCATGGATATATGGGTAAATCCGTGGCCGGAAGCCGATGGACGCGCTTATCAAATCGTCCAGAGTTTGCTGGCATTCGCGGCAGGTGGCCCATTTGGTCAAGGTATAGCACAGGGTTCCCCGACCTACATTCCAGTTGTTCATTCTGACTTTGTGTTCTCAGCGTTGGCTGAAGAATGGGGCTTACTCGGTGTTATTTCGGTGGTCGCCTGCATCGGCATTTTGGTCGCGCGTGGGATGAAAGTGGCTATACAGCAGGAACGGCGGTCATTTCTGGCGCTTTTAGCGGTTGGCCTCAGCTTATTGATTGCCACCCAAAGCTTCCTAATTATGGGGGGTGTCCTCAAACTTGTCCCACTTACGGGTGTTACCCTACCCTATTTGAGTTATGGTGGCAGTTCACTGCTAGCCAGCTTTATTATTCTTGGCTTACTACTGCGGCTGTCGGCATTGGAAAACTAACCGTGCATTTTACCCGTGAAATAAACCGCCTCATGTTCGGAATCTTAGCCCTGCTGGGGTTGGTTGCGGCAGCAGCCGCTTATTGGGCAGTTGTCGGGCCAGATACCATTTTGCAGCGGCAGGATAATCCGCGATTGGTTCAAGCAGAAGCCGAAATTAAGCGTGGTGAAATCGTCGACCGTACAGGTACGCCGCTCGTCACATCCATAGAAAACGAGGATGGCAGTATCACACGGCGTTATTTACATCCTGAGTTTGCCAGCACGCTGGGTTATGCGAGTTTACGCTATGGGGTCAACGGTGCCGAGGCGGCCTTTAACAGCATACTCAGAGGCGATACGGTAAGTGTTGATTTGCTCACACAGATCACAGAGGAGTTACTCCATAAAGCACGGGTGGGTTCAGATGTACGCGTAACATTTGAACAACGTATTCAACAAGCTGCCGTCGAGAACATGAGCAGACAAACCGGAGCAATCGTCGTGCTGGATGTGCCAACCGGACAGGTGTTGGCGATGGCAAGCCTGCCGACTTATGACCCGAATACGCTCGACGAAAATTGGGAAGCGCTCACACAGGCGGAAGGCAATCCTTTTTTCAACCGCGCTTTACAAGGAACTTACCAACCGGGTTTGGCCTTACAAACACCGCTTTTAGCCGCCGCATTGCTCGCCAACCACCCGCTAACTACACCCATTAACGATGCAACACAACCGGTACAGCTTGGTGAAGTGTCTATCGATTGCGTAAAAACGCCACCTACCGATACCCTCACGTTGGAACAAGCCTATATATACGGATGCCCGTATCCGTTCGCACAGATGATTAGTGAAGTCGGTATCCAAACCGTGCAGTCCGCATTCAACACATTTGCTTTCGAGCGACCGCCGACCTTGACGGGTTATGTAACGACTCCGGTTGAGCAGCAGCCGATGCAAAGCGCTCGTTTCCTTTTCGGAACCGATAATTTTACTGAAAACGCTTTAGGGCAAGGGAATATTACCGTCAGCCCAATCGAAATGGCCGTGATCGCCGCCGCAATCCTCAATGATGGAAATGCCCCGATTCCACACAGCCTATTACAAGTCCGCGAACCAAACACAACCATATGGGTGAACCAAGAAGGTGTAAATGGCTCAGTTCCGATGCTAACGGCAGACAGCGCTCGTCAAATGCAAGCCATTATGGAAGCGGCGGTCACAGATGGTGCAGCACAGCAAGCCGCACAGGATGGGCTAACAATCGGTGGGCATGTTGCAATCGCCTATGTTGGCGATACCACTCAGTCGTGGTTCATTGGCTTTGTAAGTGTCGGTAGTCGGCAAGGAGCAGCAATTGCCGTCGTCTTGGAAGATACCAATAATGTTGACCTAGCAGCCAAGATTGGCGGTTACGTATTAGCGACCGCGCAAACCTATCTGAACACAGTTACCCCCCAACCCACATCCGCTTCTTAAGGCCAAGTTTCTTCGTCCACTTCGCATATGTGCTTAACCCATGTACATAAGCAGGACTTAAGCGCTTGATATAGGATGCCTGATTAAGCGACTGCAAAAAACTTTTCGCGTCGGTGAAAGGTTGAAGCTGCGTCATCGCTTTGCCATATTCGGGGCGACTGTGGGCATCCGAACCAGCAGTACCCCGCAGGTTATACTTCGTCGCATAGTGCAGAGCCTGTTGATTATCTTCTGCGTAAAGGCAGCGCGCATTGAATATCTCAATGGCATCCACTTGATCGCGAATACGGTCAAGCGCCTCCATGCCCCACGCCCCTTTTCGAAGTCGATCAAAGGGGTGCGATACACTAATCACCGCGCCTTGGTCACGCAAACGGCGAATCGTATCCACCGGAGTCAAGCCAGCGGGGACACTCTCCTGAAGAAAGTAAGCTAGAATTTCACCTTCGGTTGTCATAATTTCTTCGCCCACAATCACCAGTTCAGGTGCGAGCTTCTGCATCGCCATTGCGCCATCTGCCGTGTTGTGGTCGGTAACAGCGATACGGTCAATACCTCGCTTCTGGCAAAGTTGAATAATGGTCTCAAATTCAGACAAACAATCTTTTGACCAGCGCGTATGACTATGCAAATCGACATTCCACAATTCGGTCATGTCATCATGCTCCACGATGTTGAATACGAACTACCAGCTTGATATGTCACAAGCATACTTGATACACAGCCGAATGCATACCGAAACATTTCATGAGGCTTTGATGATAAAACGGGCGATTATTGAACGAGCGTCAGGTAAGCGCCAAGTAAGGGTAGCCTACACTTCGCTATAATGTAACAAACTTGACGATAGTCTATGGTTATTTGTACTATAGAACCTCCGAAGGGAAAGTATTTAACATCAACCCGATCTCATTGAAGTCTTTAGTGTATGGGTTATGATGTGGAGATAGGCAGAAGATGAATCAGGAAATCAAGCGTATGCAGCCACACAGTTATGATGATGGAATTGCACCGCCGCCCCGCTATTTACTCATCGGGGTCATTGGCATTTTTATCCTATTGGTAGTTGGTGCTATCGGTGGCTATATCCTGCTCAACAATCAATTATCAATGAGTTTACTATTGCAGATCGCCGTTGTGGCAGCGCCGTTGGTGGTACTGCTCACGATCATCGGGGCGATTGTATTTCGCAAGCAGCTACCACGCCGTTTCGCCGTATGGTTAACTGCGGCATGGGTAGTGCTGGGTGTTGTCGGCATGATCGGCTTCACACTGGTTTTCCGCAACTCGCTCGAACCGGGGCAACGTGAAACAGTCAAGCATTATCTGCCTTTTATGGCGATATTTGCCCCGCCGTTACCGCCCGTAAACACTTCACTACCAACACCAGAAGCAGTTGAAAGCAACATCACGGCGGATGATCTACTCAGTTCAAGTTTCGATTTAAGCGCGTCGACTACAGCGGAGCCAACGGCTGACGTGATCGTTCCGCCGACGATTGAGGCATCTGCCACTGTTGAGCCATCCCCTACAGTCGAAGTAACCACATCACCGGTTATGCAATCGCTTGTTACCGCAGTCGTCACGTCCGCAGCAACCGCAACCGTTGAACCGACATTGCCCCCTCCCCCAACGGATGTCCCCCAACCCACACAGGCAGCAGTAAGTCCTGTTACGGTCAACCAAAGTGTTTCACAACCGAATGCCCCGCTGAGTGCACTCCTGACGGGCATTACACCGGTCAAGCAAGGCTGGAATAACTGCGGCCCTGCCAATATCACAATGGCGCTGTCCTACTATGGCTGGACGCAATCACAAGATTATGCGCTTGGCTTCCTCAAACCAGATCGTGAAGATAAGAATGTGAACCCGTGGGAACTGGTCAACTTCGTGAATGATCAGAGTCAAATCCGCGCACTCTATCGTGTCGGTGGAGACATGCAGTTAATCAAACGCCTAATTTCCAGCGGAATGCCGGTGCTGATTGAAACCGGTTACATGTTTGAAGGTTCTGACTGGTTAGGACATTATCAAACCGTTGTCGGCTACAACGACACCCAGCAGTTGTTCTTTGTCTATGATAGCTACCTCGGTACGGGCGAAAACGGAAACGGGATGCCCAAAACTTACGAGGACTTCGATAACTTTTGGGAAAACTTTAACCGCACATTTATTGTGCTTTATAAGCCGGACGAAGAAAACTTGGTGCGCACCATCCTCGGTGACCGCGCTGACGTGACCAAAGCGAACGAACTCGCTGCACAAACGGCACAGCAAGAAGCGACAGCCAACCCACAGAATGCGTATGCATGGTTTAACTTGGGATCATCGCTGACCCGCTTGGGCAAATACCAGCAAGCCGCCGCCGCGTTCGACAAAGCGCGTCAGGTCGGTTTGCACTGGCGCATGACGCTATACCAATTCTCGCCGTTTGAAGCCTACTACAATGTTGGTCGTTACGAGGAAATCATGTCGCTGACCAACGCGAACTTGCTGAACGGTGGTCAGTATGTAGAAGAAACCTATTATTGGCAGGGTAAAGTCTACGCCGCCGAAAATAACACAGCCAAAGCAGCCGAAGCATTCCGTAAAGCAATCGCCCGTAACCGCAATTACACGGCTGCCCGCGACGCACTCAATGCGCTGCCACAGTAGTAGGGATTTATGACCAGTCAAACGACCGAAAAACGTAACCGTCAAATCGCGCGTTCTACACTCATTGTCATGGTAGCATTTGCGGCTGCCAAGGTAATTAGCCTCGCTCAAACGGTCATTATCGCCCGTGTCTTTGGTGTTGGGCCAGAATGGGATGCTTTCGTTGCTGCGAATAGTGTGCCAGAGCTGATCTTCACACTCATTGCAGGCGGCGCGTTAGCACACGCCTTCATCCCCATCTTTAGCAGCTATCTAGCCAGAGATGACAAAGCGGGTGCATGGCGTTTGACAAGTCACGTCATTAACACGGTTTTTTCGGTAACGGCGGTCGTTAGCCTCATTGTCTTTATCCTCGCGCCGTGGTTGGTTTCTACGTTTGTCGCGTCGGGTTTCGA
>JAPUDW010000284.1 GCA_027492915.1 Bacteroidota bacterium
CCGGCAAACGTAATCAGGTTGTCACTTTATAGGAGGTTCTGATGGCACTTACACAGCAGCAGTTGGACTACCAGCAAAAAGCCAAATCCTATTTAGACCGTGCGGGTATTGTGCTTACGCCTGCCGAAGTGGATAAACTGGAAATCGCGGACTTCGGCCTTTTGGAGTTCGAAACTACCGGCCTCGCCCTTATCACCTACATCAACACTGAACGCTGCTGTGCGAAGGAACTGGTGCTGTTTCCGGGGCAAACTTGCCCGCAGCATTTGCACCCGCCGGTGGGTGATGAGCAGGGTAAGGAAGAAACCTTTCGCTGCCGGTGGGGTGAGGTCTACTTATATGTTTCTGGCGATGCAACCGAGCATCCCCAAACCAAACCGCCGACCAAACGCGCCAGCACGTACAGCGTGTGGCACGAGGTTGTGTTGAAGGCGGGGGAACAGTACACCATCTACCCGAACACATGGCATTGGTTTCAGGGCGGGCCGCAGGGCGCGGTAGTTTCCGAGTTTAGCACGCGCAGCACCGATGAGCATGATGTGTTCACTGATCCCGATATTAAGCGCGTTCCCGAAATTTTAGGGTAGAATAGCGTCAATATTTGCTGAACCTAGAGAAGGAAATTCCATGTCCCAAGTTCTGACACCCGGTCGCTGGCGCGGGTTGAAAACGACCAGCAGCCGCAAGAATGTGTTCAATATTCTGGCGTTCGATCAGCGTGGCACGTATCGCAAGATGCTGCCGCCTGATACAAGTTATGATGCTGCGGCACAGATGAAGCGCGATATTGTGGTGGCGTTGTCTTTTCACGCCTCGGCTGTGCTGCTGGATAACCAGTACGGATTGCAGTCGGTGGTGGACATGAACGGGAGCAGCGGCGTATTGATGGCCTATGAGGAAAGTGGCTACAGCGGCGACGCGACTTACCGCCGTATCAAGTTCGAGGACACATGGACAATTGCCAAAATTAAGCAGTTGGGTGCATCCGCCGTTAAGGTGCTTGCCTACTACAACCCGAATACGGGTGCGTTGGCCGAGGAAATCGAAGGGGTGCTGAAGCAGGTGGCTGATGACTGCCACAAGTATGACCTGCCCTTGTTCCTTGAACCCCTGTGCTACAGTCTTGACGCCAACGTGTCTAAAGAAAGTGCCGAGTTCGCCAAGCTGCGGCCTGAACTGGTTATCAAGACGGCGGAACGGTTGAGCAAGACCGGCGCGGACATCCTCAAGATGGAATCGCCGATTGACCCGAACTTCAACAGCGATCAGCAGGAATGGGCAGCAACCTTCTCCGAGTTAAGCAAAGCCTCAACCGTGCCGTGGGTGCTGCTGAGCGCAGGTGTGGACTTCGAAACATTCGAAGCACAGGCGCGTTTAGCTTGTGAAGCGGGTTCAAGCGGTTGGTTGGCTGGCCGCGCGATTTGGAAAGAAGTTGTGACGATGTCTGCCGAGCAGCGCACCCTATTCCTCGCCAGTAAGGCGACCGACCGGATGCAGCGCTTGAACGCCATTTCGGCACAGTATGCGCGTCCGTGGAGCGACTTCTACACACCGCCGGTTGGCTCACTGACATGGTATAACGACTACAACGTTTAAGGCATGTTTCATGTGGGGCGCACGACCGTGCGCCCCTACAAAATCTTTGTGTTCTCTCCGGTTCAATTATCCTAAATCGTCAACTGTCCACCGTCGACCACCAGTGTATGCCCTGTCACATACGATGCATCATCTGACGCGAGGAAGGCTACACACGCCGCGACTTCTTCGGGCTGGCCTAAGCGTCGCATGGGGATGCGTTCACGGGTGTACCATGCCTCGACTTCGGCGTTTTCCCACGCCCCACGCGTCAGCCGTGTACGGATGAGACCGGGGTTGACGCTGTTGACGCGAATATGGTGCTGCGCCAGATCAACCGCCATCGTTTTCATGAGGCCGACTACACCGAACTTCGAGGCGTTGTAATCTGCCAAATCTTCTTCCGCCACAAGGCCGTTGGTCGAGGCCATGAACACGATTGAGCCGTGAATACCCGCATCGACCATTGCCTGTGCCGCCACCTGCCCGACGGTATACGACCCGTTCAGGTTGACGTTCAGCGTGCGCTGCCAATCTTCGGGGGGCAGCTTGAGGAAGTGCTGGGCTTTCACCATGCCTGCGATATGCGCCACAATATGCGGTGGGCTGCCCCATGCACTTTTCACCGCGTCAAACACCTGCTGCACCTGATCGCGTATTGTTACATCTAGCGTGTACGGCAGGACATCAACCCCCGTTAGGGTAAGGCTGGCAGCCACCTCGGCTAACCGCGCCGACTCAATATCCGTCAGCACGAGCCGCGCACCCTCGGAGGCCATCCGGCGAGCGCTGGCTTCACCGATGCCGTTCGCCGCGCCCGTAACTAAAACAATTTTGTTGTCAAATCGCATTTTTGCGTCGCCCGATGAATATTGATCAATAATCGTACAGGGTAGGAGTTTGCCGCCGGCAAACTCCTACAAACATTACCAATATAATTTAGACCTATATCAACCCGATTTGCTTCGCGCTTTCGTGATAAACCTCGATGATCCGGTTTGCGCCTTCTTCGGTCAGCGCTGGTGGTACGGTGATCATCACCGAACGCTCAATGAGGTCGTCCATCTGCGGCAGCGCACCCTTGGCGTAGCTGTAATCCTTGGCGAAGTCGTTCAACGGGTCGCTCCAAGGGCGTCCAGCCGAGTTGACACCTTTCTTCTCGACCAGTGCCACATTGTTGTAGTAAATGTGCATTCCCCACTCGGTCATGCGGATGTTGCCGATGCCGTTTGGCCCCGGCTTCACACCGCCCGCGCGGGTCAGGTCAACCATTTGCTGCGCGATCTCGGCGGTAGGCCATGTAATCAGGCAGAACGGGCCGCTGTCGCCTTCGGGGTCGATCAAGCGGCGTGGGCTTGCCCCCGGTATCGCGCCGATGCCCTTATAAAGCTGCTGGTTACGCGCGCGCATCTTGCCCGTAATCATGTCGAGCTTCTGTACCTGTGCCCACAGCACCGCCGCTGAAACCTCGCTCATGTGGGTGCACTGTCCCCACGTTTGAATGTCGCCGCTGGTATCCACGCGCCCTGCCGCGTTACGAGCATAGCCTACGTCGTGGTATGCCCACGCTTTCGCACCCAACAGCTCACTGTCACTCACCACGAGGCCGCCTTCACCGGCAGTCACGTTCTTGTTGTACTGGAAGCTGTAAATTGCCGTATCGCCGAAGCTGCCCAGCGGCTTACCGTGGAAACGCGCTCCGTTGGCCTGCGCCGTGTCCTCGATCAACAGGACGTTATGCTTCTTACAAATCTCGGCAATCCGTTCGACGTTGCCGCACGCCCCGCTCATATGAATGAGCAGCACGGCTTTGGTGCGCGGGGTAATTTTGCGTTCGAGGTCGTCAGGGTCCATCGTGAAGGTGTCATCAATCTCAACCAGTTTGGGAATACCACCCGCCCGCACGACTGCCGACAAACACGCCACCCACAGGTAACCGGGCATCAGCACCTCGTCGCCGGGGCCGACATCCGCCGCCAGAATCGCGGTCGAGAGCGCACCCGTGCCGCTGTTCACCAGCACGGCGTTCTTGCGTCCCAAACGCTGGCGGTAGAATTCTTCGACCTTATCCGTGTAATGCTGCACATCATGCCCATAAAAGCGGTACGGGCTGCGGGCAAGCAGCACCTTCGTCACCGCGTCGATTTCTTCTTCACCGATAAAGTAGCTCCCCGGCCACTCGTAAGGCAGCAAGTTTTCTTCTGATATTGTTTCCATAACCATGTTCATCGCTCCTTCTGCAAATGTGTGAAAATGTCTTTTCGTTATTCTTTCAAGCTGCCCAAAGTCAATCCGGCGATGAACTGCCGCTGGACGCTAAAGAATAGGACGGTCATAGGAATGATAGCCAGTACCGACGCAGCCATCAACAAGTGAAAGTTTTGTTGGAATTTGGTGCGGAAGATTGTGGCGATCATTAACTGTACTGTGAACTGTTCCTGCGACCGCAAATAAACCAGCGGCTGAAGGAAGTCATTCCAACTGGTCGTAAACACGAACAGCGCCAGTGCTGCCAGTGCCGGACGAGTTATGGGCAGTACCAACCGCCAGAACAGCCCGAACTCGGTCGCGCCATCCAACCGCCCCGCGTCCAACAGTTCATCAGGGAGGCTGTACATATACTGCCGCATCCAGAAGATGCCGAATGCATTCGCTGCGCCGGGAATAATCAGCGGCAGCCATGTGTCTAACCACTTCAAGCGCCCCATCACGATATAATTCGGCACAAGCTGCACACTCGCCGGAATCATCACCGTGCCCAGCACCAGCGTAAATAACAGCGCCTTCCCGCGAAACTCGTATTTGGCGAAAGCAAACCCCGCCAGTGAACACAGGAACACTTGCAGTATGACGTTAATCAGCCCGATGGCAATGCTGTTAAACATGCTGCGGGCGAATAACGTCGTCGTCAGCAGTTCGTTGTAGTTATCGAGTGTTGGTCGCAGCGGCACGAGCCACACCGGAATCGTTAGGATGTCTTGCAGCGGCTTAAACGATGACATCAACATCCAATAGAATGGGATCAACGAAAGGATTGCTGCGCCGATCAAAATTGTGTACATCGCGCCGATCAATAACCTGCGCTGCATCGTCATCGGCGCGACCGGCCCCGACGGCGAAAAACCAAGCATTTCGACGGTTGCTGTCATGTGGATTGTCTTTCCCGGTCACGACTGCCGAACTTAAACTGAATCAGCGAGAGAAAGAAGATGATGAGGCCGATGATGTAGGCCATCGCCGAGCCGTAACCAAACTTGAAGAACTGAAATGACGTTCGGTACAGCAGTAACCCTGCTACTAATCCTGACTGGTTCACCCCGCCCGTAACGCCGAACAGCGTATAGGGTTCGGCGAACATATTGAAGGTGCCAATCGTGCTTAGCACAATGTCGAATAGGATAATCGGGCGCATCAAGGGGAGGGTGATGTACCAGAACACCTGCCGCGCGTTCGCCCCATCGACCATTGCCGCTTCGCCAAGTTCCGGCGGAATACTCTGCAACCCCGCCAGCATAATCACAAGGTCGTTACCGATGTACTTCCATACGATCATGACCGTCAGCACCAGCAGCGTTAGACTCGGCTCGTTCAGGAAGTTCACGCGCTCAATACCCAGCCGCGATAACCCCTCATTTAAAAGGCCGAACGGATTACCGAGGATCAGATTAAACACCTGGCTGGCAACCACCAGCGAGACCACCAGCGGCAGGTAAAAGATCGTGCGAAAGGTATCACGATAGCGTACGAACTTATTGTTGAGCACAACCGCCAGCAGTAAACCGCCGCCCACCGTTAGCGGCACGCTTAATACCAGCAAGAATGTTGTATTCCGCAACGCGATCAGGAAATCCGAGTCTTTGAGCAGATCGACATAATTCTGGATGCCCACGAATACCGGTGGTTTTAAGCCTGTCCATTCATGCAAGCTGATGTAGCCAGAATAGATAATCGGGAAAATGCCGAAGATGATGAACAGGATGAAAAAAGGGGCGATAAAGAAATAGGGCGCGAGTTTGTTCCAACGGATGCCCTGCGAGGCAGTAGTCCGGCTGGGGATGGGTATGGACTGTGAAGCCACGTTGCCACTTCCTAACCTAAACGAACGACAAGGTAATGCCTATGGATCAGTTGTCTATAGGATTCTGCTTTTGTGAAGTGCAGTGGGATACTGAGATTTCACATGATAGGGCGCACAACCGTGCGCCCCATAGGATGCAGCGTGTGTAGTGAACTGCCTCTAGCCCTTCTTGAGCTTGGTACGCATCTCGTCCGCCGACGCTTTCAACCCGTCCGCCACGCTGATTTCGCCTCGCAAAATCGGCTCGATACCGCTGGTCAGGATAGCGCGAGCTTCCACCCAGCCAGTGCCAAACCACACATCGGGAATGTCTGCGAGGATTTCCCCAAATAGCTTGTAGATTTTCTGTCCGCCGAAGTATTCCACATCGAGCGTTTCGAGTTCGGCTACAACCTTCTTATGGGTGGGTAGAATACCGTTGGTGACTTCATAGAATTTCCATTGGGCTTCTTCTGTTAGCTGCACATCATGGAGAATCCCCCATGCGCCATCAGGGTTAGCCGAAAGGGCGGGGATACCCGTTACGGTAGGAATTTGGAACGCTGCTCTTAGGCCACCTTCTTTCAATGCCGGCAGTCGCATAATCCGCCAGTTGCCCGTTTGATCGGCGAGCGTACTTTTAAGCCCTAGCGGCCACCATGCAGGGCATATATTGGCGGCGACGAGTCCTGATTGATATGCAGCCAATGATGAGTCGGTCGTTTGGGAGATATAAGCAACATCAGGATCGCTAAAGACCTTCTGGAACACTTCAATCGCGGCGATGGCATCCGGCTCATCAATGATGACCTTATCATCTTCACGATTGAAGAATACACCGTGATACCCTGCCAGATGGAAAAAGGCTTCATGTACTTGATGCGGTGCGCCCAATACTGCCATTTGGCTGCCGGGAGCATCCGTCGAGATCATCTTGATGGTGTTACCGCTGTCTGTCCATAGTTTCTTCGCGGCGTCGATGAATCCATCCCATGTGGCGAGATCATCCTCTGTAATGCCGTATTTCTCGAAGATATCGGCACGATAAGCAAAGCCCATTGGTTGATTATCTTGAGGCAGGCCGAGCAGTCTGCCATTGATGTCGCTGGCAAGTTTAACGGCTATCGGTACAAAATCGTCTGCATAAGGTGCAAATCGTTCTGTAATATCCAGCATCCCTTCCGCGAAGTCACCCACATAATCCACATCAAAGTTGACCAGATCAGGTACGCCGATGCCTGAAGTCAAAGCATTCAAGATATTGGCGTGGGCTTGTAGGTAGTCAAATTGTTGGGTGGTAATTTCAAGGCCGGGGTATTTTGCGAGAAGCGTGTCTTTAGCAGCGTTATAGGTGTCAATCGTTCCGGTATAACCCCAAATCGTAACCGAACCTGTCACATTTGCAGGGGTATCCTGTAACCTTAGTCGGGGTAGGGCACTCAATGGTCGTAAGCCCAAAGCTGCCGCACTACCGGCGCTGAGCTTGAGGAAATCACGGCGGGACATATGGGTTCGCTGCTTGTTGAACTGTGGCATCTCAAAAATCCCCTTCTGTGCAAAACAAAAAATTAGGAACTGAGTGCAACTTACAAGGGCGTTTTATTTGCCCTTGTAACCGATGAAATGTGTTATTCGGAAATTCTAGCGCTCTACCAGTATGCTCCGCTTGTCAAAATTACACCAATTCCTGCGACGATCTTGTGCGTTTTCACCAACCCGATTCGCTAACAAGGTAGTGTTTGATGAAGTCCTCGTTCAAAGTCACGCCCAAACCCGGCGCATCCGGCACGGTGATATAACCATCTGCGTCTGCTTGCATCCGTTCATGCGTCAGCTCATGGCGGATAGGTGAGTCCTCTACACAGTCCTCAAATAAGAAGGCATCCTTACACGTACTCAGCCAATGTAAACAGGCCGCCACGCTTACCGGACTCTTGTAGCTGTGGTTGCACAACCGCCCGCCGTTTTCCTGCACCCGCTGCCCGATGTACGACGACTCGCTAAAGCCGTTGCGGATAACATCTACCTGATACACATCCAGCGCGTGACGGTCGATCCACGGGCGAAATGCCGCGCTGCCGCATTCGCCTTCACCGGAAGCAATCGGTACTGGCGAACGATCACGCAGCCACACGTAGCCGTCAAGGTCATCTTCATTCAGCGGTTCTTCCAGCCAGCCGATGTTAAAGTCCTTGAAGCGTTCCGCCCGCCGTAGTGCTGTTCGTGCGTCCCACACGCAGCCTGCGTCGATCAGCAGTTCGCTCTTATCGCCGATGCCTTCTCGCGCCCCGCGTACCAGCTCAATGTCCAGTGCTTCGTTTTCGCCCATCGGTTCCCAGCCGAACTTGACCGCTTGATAGCCTGCCGCTGTCCAGCGCCGCCCGATGTCCGCTGTTTCAGCGCCGCTTTTGCCAAATAAGATTGAGGCATAGGCTTTGATGCGGTCATGGTGCTTGCCACCCAGCAAACGGTGAATCGGCTCGTTATACACCTTGCCTTTCAAATCCCACAGCGCCACATCGACACCTGCCATCACCGAAATGACCGCGCCGCGCCGCCCCATATACATCGTCCGGCGGTAGAGCTTCTCCCAGATGCGTCGTGTTTCCAGCGGGTTTTCGCCGATGAGCAGTTCGCGCAAACCGCAGGCGATCATGTGGCTGAACGGCGCGTCTATGACGGCCTTCGCCACCTCCGGCGATGAGTCCACCTCGCCAATCCCTTCGATCCCTTCGTCGGTACGAATGCGGATAAGCAGGGTATCCTGCGTTCCGGCGGTTTTCCCTTCTACATTTTTGATGCGTAAAATCTGGCAAATAACCTGTGTGATCTTCATCGTTAGAATGTCCTGCTGCAATACTTGATCGCTAATGATGCCGCAAACAGTACTGAATTTTCGCCAAACCGCCAAATCGGGTGGTTTGCCTCCCTCACATCACCTATTTTTAAACCAGATTCAAACTTGACATTTTAGCCCTTTTGTTCTATTCTGAAATTGCTAGTGGTCACATGGTAAGTGATGAATTTCAAGGTCTGTAAATTTTAGGTTCACATTACCAAACCACACTTACTACTTACCTTGCAACCACCATGTTGAAGTTGTGTATTTCTCTCTTATTCTTTGTGGTAAAAGTGTTTTGCCATTGCCGCCTTCGGTACGTGCCAAATTTGTCAACAAATATTTCCGACACAAAAAGGCTTTCGCATTTGCGGTTTTTGCAGCTTTTGCAGTTTCTCCTTCAAATGTTGCAATTAGACATTTCAACTTTTATGTCGGAAAAATGCCTTTATGGCGATGCCGCCATCGCCGCCGCCGCCGCCGCCATAAAATAAGCCCTTATTGTTTTGCTCGGCACTCGGAACTCATAACTTGGTACTGGTTTTCCTGTTGTATAGTTATGAAAGGATCAACGTAACAAATACGCTGGGAGCTTTGCATGGAACAGGATACGTTTGCCTTTATCATCCACCCTATCCAAATCAAGCGGGATGTCGCCCGTAAATATCCGTTGCTCGGCAAAATCCTAACCGAGCCGCAGATCAACTTTTTCTCGCGCTTCTTCCCGCCCGTTTACCTGTCGGAAGTCAATGGCATCATCTCGGCCTCTACAGGACGTGAACTCAAAGGCTGGCTAATCGCCTGTCCTTTTACCCCGCCGACTATGATGAGTGTTCCCGTCGAACTCGCTTACAAGAAAATAGTCGCCTGTGGGCATATGGCCGAAGAACTCGGTGCGCGATTGCTCGGCCTGGGTGCCTATACCTCGGTCGTCGGCGATGCCGGTCAATCCATCGCTGACCGCCTTGCGTTACCCGTTACTACAGGAGATAGCTACACTATTTTGATGGCTGTCGAAGCTATCCGTGAAGCCGCGCGTGTGATGGACATCAATATGAGCCAAGCTACTGTCGCTGTCGTTGGTGCCACCGGAGCAG
>JAPUDW010000285.1 GCA_027492915.1 Bacteroidota bacterium
ACTCGGCTACCTGCTGAATATGCCCAATGTCGCCAGCACGATTCGCGCCGAGATGACTGGCGAAACGCTGCCTAACGGCCTGACAGTTAAATATCTGGTGATGAAGTGGATTTCCGGCAAGTCACTGGGCGACGTCATCCGCGACAACCGGATGTCACCACTTTCTACAGCCAAACAGCTTGAATTTACGGTCAACCTACTGCAAAAGATTACGCCAGCGCTGGAACGCATCCACGCGGCGAACATCGTCCACCGTGATATTAAGCCGAACAACATCCGTTTTAATAACGACGCGATTGATAAGGACGAGCCGTATCTGCTCGATTTCGGCATCGCCAAATGGGTGCAAGAGCAGCCAGCCGCTTCTGTGCTTGATACGGAAAAGACGCGCGTGTGGGAAGCCCCCGGTACACATAAATATATGCCGCCTGAACAGTGGGATGGTGATGCGATCCCACGCAGCGATGAGTATGCGCTGGCATTATTGGTTTATGAGGTGCTTTCAGACGGTTACTCCCCATTCGAGAGATCGATTACTGTGGCATCTGTAACGGGCAGCGCAACGGGAACCGAAGGGCGTCGCCGATATGATTGGGAACGGGTACACCGTGAAGGCCAACCGCTGCCGATCCAAGAATACCGACCGGACATCCCGCAGTCGGTTTGGCTGGTGGTTTTAAGAGCATTGAACAAGAACCACCTGATGCGTTACGAGACGGTAGGCAAGTTCAAGGATGCGTTTATCAGGGCGGTGAACGAACCGACTACGCCGGTGGCACAACAGCCCGAACTCCAGCGGACGATCCGGCAGGACATCCGCGATCTGATGCCGCCCGCTGCGCCGGTTCCGACCTCACCGTTAACACCCCCGCTCGATCAGATGCAAACGATCCGGCAGGACATCCGTGAACTGATGCCATCTGCCACACCAGCACCGAAACCGCCGGCAGCACCGCCTGTTCAGGCATCCGTACCGTCAGTAGAGGATGTGCCTGAGAAACAGCAAACGGTACAACCGCCAATACCCGCTAAAGTCATACAACCGCCTGTTGATGAAGGCTTGAAGCCGGCAACTGGCGCGGTTCCAGTTCCCAAACAGCCGGATAACCTGACACCTATTCCGCCCATTCAGCGGATGGCTCTGCCGCCGGAATCCTCATCACGCCAGCGTTCGGTGATACCCTATGCCATCGGCGGTCTCGTGATCGGGCTGCTGATTCTTGGGGCGCTGGTGGTGCTGCCGGGGTTAAATGCACCCGCCACCCCAACGGCTACGGCAACTGATCTTTACGCGGCGTTGGCAGCGACATTATCGCCATCAGCCCCCGTTGGGGAAGCGACGAGTGAGGCTACAGTGGTCGTTGTTGATGTGACGGACGTTCCGGTAACGGCAACTGATGAGCCACCGACCGACGTTCCGGCAACGGCGACTGACGAGATGCCGACCGATATTCCGGCAACGGCGACCGATGAACCAACCGACGTACCACCGACCGATATTCCGCCCACAGCGACGGATGAGCCGACTATTGCGGTTTTGGTTGTGAATACGGACGAACCTACAGACGTACCAGCGACCGCAACCGATGTTCCGCCAACCGCTACTCAAACAGTAACCAAGACACCAACAACCGCAGCATCCAACACGCCGACGGCGACCCCCACCTTAACGGCGACTGTGACGCCGCGACCGAGCGCTACGGCGACGCGGACTCCATTACCAACCGCGACTTCCACGGTGACACCGAGTGCAACCGCGACCTTTACGCCTAGCCCAACGGCGACCGCGACGGTGACGCCATCGCCCACCGCGACGTTTACACCGACCTCGCTGCCATTTAACGCGCTGGATTTGCTGACGCAGATGCGGGACGCGGGGCGACGGGCGAACCAATTTAACTGCGCGGCTTATATCGAAGCTTATGACGGGTTACAGCAGGGCATAACCAATGTGCCGAATGATGCGGCGGTGGCGGTTATTGAGCCGCTGCTGGCGGACGATAATGATCCGGTGACGGTGCTTTACGACTTCTGTATGCTGCCAGCAAACGCCAGCCAAGAAAGGGTGCTGCTGCGGTCGAATTTGGCGAACAACCAGTACCGCCTGTGGGGCAGCCTGATTAGTACGGCGATTACGGATGTGAGGCAGCACAGTCAATAGTCGTCAGTCGCAAGATAAAAAGAGAGCGTTAGTTATTGGAAAGCGGTGGATATGGGTTCACCGCTTTTTGATTCAAATTCTGCGAATACTGCAAAACAGAAAACGGATTTTAGGGAGCGAAGTGCCGAAGATTCTTCAAATTCAGAATCAACTTTTGGCATCTGACGAGCGATTAGCTTTTAGCTCCAAACAAAAGCCATTTTATGTCGGCGAAGTTGTCTATGTCGGCGACGACATATGGGCGTTTTATGTCGGTCATGTCGTCCCACGGGAGGCTGCGCACTCAGAGTCGTCCACAGGATAGCTTCGCATATCAATGTCTGAAACCCCATCCCCAACCCTTCCCTGTTACTATGGGGAAGGGAGTAACGACGGTTGGCAAATTTGGCACGTACCGATTTCGGCAATTTCAATTGGCAATTGTGTGCCAATCAGAAGATTTGCAGCAAAAAGGTGAGTAGTCTGCTGCTGCACTGTTTGCTGCAAAAGAAGTTTTCAGTTTCAAGTGACAAGTCTCAAGTTTCCAGTCAAATAAGCGGAACAAGCGGCAAAGGCGGCACAAGCGGCGCGAAATAAGTTGTTAAGGTGCAGTGGGTAGACCCCTATTCCCAACCCACATTGGCTACCTTCGCAAGCTCAGTCCGCGATAGCCCATAGTAACAGGGCAAGGGAGTAAATCCTACATCAGCCCTGTAAATAGCATAATTGAAATGATGATGTTAAGGGTGACCATTTGGAAGAACATTTGGTAGCTTTTAAGGACTGTGGGCGTTAACCGTTTTGAGAGAGGGAAAATGTTAAGGGAGTTAGTGGATGGTTTGTAAACAGTTTGTCGGGTTAACCGAAAATAAACCTTATTTATAAGAAGTACCTAGTACACAGTGCCGAGTACCGAGCCCAATGCAAAAGCATTTTTACCACAATTCCGCGTGAGGCTTCGCACAGAACGCCAAGATCAAGGCAGCGGGGTGTAGAAAATATGAGGCAGGTTGCGCCGCTGGAGGCTAAAGCCGTCCAGCTAACCATAAGACAAGTCCACTGAAGGGACTTCATCATCAAACGTGTTTGGGGGTACAAGCAGTAACGAACCCATTCCTAACCCCTCCTCGTAGTAACAATGATTTTTCACACTATAATAAATTCAGTTACTCTCACCGTCGTTAAACAACTCATTTGGAGTGTTACATGAGGGGTTTCTTCATAAGATTTACCATCATCTTAGTTATATACTCTTTGCTTGCCCTGTCACTAGGTCTTGCGTATTCCAGTTTACAGTTATCTTCAATTGCAAGTGAACAAAGTGGCAATAACATAACATCTTTGATAGCTAAATTTGCAGCCCCATATCTGATCGCAAGCCTGATACTGTTAACAATTGTTTTAATTGATTTAAAAAATAAGAATTTCGATAAGCGAACCTCACGAACATTTTTAGTGATTGGCGTTATCTCAACAGGGTTTCTATTGTTTTCAATGGCGGCTTTAGTTTTCCGTGTTGGGCAAATTTGGCAAGGAAAAATAGCAGAAACCGGTAGTATGGCTGGAGCGACTGAGGTTAATTTAGCTTGGATAATGGGTTACTCCATAGGTATCTCACTTCTTACATTAGTGCCATCGCTGTTGAAAATGAATTGGCTAAAAAAGCCTGACAGAACTCGTGGCTTTTAAATCTGTGTTGGTTCCTTGGCTATCTTCCTTATAAGGGAAAGACATGTTCAGTTTTATGGTGCTTGTGAACATGATTAGAGCACATATAGAAATAGGATGGTGAATATGAGTGATTTTCTGAAATGGCTGGTAGTCTTTTTAGTTTTTTCGCCTATTTTTGTTGTAATAGGTGCTTGTGCATTAGGCTACTATTCAGCGATGTTAAAACCATCGGATGAAACCATTCGTACATTCCTAGAAGAGCTTAAGTTTCCCGCGAATGTATTTTATTATAAGTATGAATATAACGTGTTGTCGGGTATGGGATCTTCTCCATTTCAATACATTAAAGAAGCTACACTTTTTGGGAGTATATTGGGGATTATAGTTTACAGCATAGTCCCCATTATATTCACAGTAGGAATGTTATCGGTAATATCAAAAGGGGGGAATGGAACTATAGGCATATTCTGGATTATTGTTGAAGTTGCTTTGTTTTCTATCTCTTTAAGATTTGGCTCAAAATTGCGACGAATAGAGCAATCTAAGTTAGCGCCTCCGATTTCGTAAATCCTTCTAATTTTTCTCTTATCAAGATTAAAAGTGTAATCAACCTAATCAATCTTGAAGAGTCTGCACCCCGCAGGCTCTTTCATTCTCATTTCGGCCTCAACTCAAGTCGTTCGTGTGTGAAGCGCGACTAGAAGGCGAGAGGGGCAGCAAGCAAAGGCAAAGCGGGTCGGTGGTGATTGGGGCAGTGGACAGCATGTCCCACGGGAGGCTTTGCACTATGCTGTCCCTACAAAGGTGGTTATTTGGGTGACAGGAAACGAGGATGATCCATACCTAACCCTCCCTATATGCTATTCAACAGGGAGGGTTAGGAGAAGATCGTGAGAATTGTTAATTGCCCAAGTCCAACCCCAGTGAGAAATTCGGGACTTGGGGGAGTTCGGGCAGCGGGATGCCTGCGCCTTCAATTTGGGCGAGGGCATCGGCGAACCACGTTTGCTTCCACGCGGCGGTATCGGCAGGTGGTGTGGTGAGTGCGGTGGGTAGGGTTTCCGTAAGCAGACGTTCTACCCAGTCGATGCCGCGCATACCGGTCAATTCATCCAACGACTGTGTGAGCGACAGCGCCCCTGCGGCCTGTTCGAAGCCCTGTAGGGCGCGGGGCAGACGTTCCAACACGGCGGCGGGTGTATTCGCCAGCGAGAGATCGGGCGTGATGACCGAGCCTACGGAACCGAGGGTTACTTGCGGTGCTTGCCATGCTTGACCGCGATAGGTGGTGAAGGGCTGCGGGACGATGTTGGTGGTGGCGATTAAGCCCGCTAACTGCTGCCGGGGTGTTCGGGGGGTGGTGGGCTGCCATGCGCCGCTGCCGAAGATGCCGTTTTGCAAGTCGGTGGTTTTGGCCGCACCCCAGCCGCCCTGTGCAGGGGCATTATCCGCCAGCAGGTGGAGCGCGCCGGTGGTGGGGTCGAACTTCGGCCCCGGTAAGTTGTAGTTCTGTGCCAACCATGAGGGGAGGTTGAGCAGATCAGTCATGGCGGCGGTTTGTGCCTGCTGTGGCAGTGGCAGCGCAGATGCGAGTGGGTCGCTCAGGAGGCCGAGCGGCGCAGGTGCATACTGCTGCACGATGGCCGTGGCGTTCAACTGCGAGCGCAGGGTTTCCACCGCACTGGCACTTGTAAGCTGCGCCAAGCCATCCAGATAAGGCACGTCGGCTTTACGGATGGGCGGGGTGCTGCGTTCGGATGCGAGGTCATAAACGCTGCCGAGGGCATCTGGCCCCAGCGGATCACGCTGCAAAAAGCGAGCCAGCGCGGGGGCGTAGGCACGTCCGCCGCCGAAATACAGGTTGGTGCTGGTATCCCAGAGCATCCCATTGAAGGTGGGTAGGAAATTCGGGATGTTTTCATCCGGCGCGGTGATGAGCAGCAAGCAGGGATCAACGGCCGCAGCGGGGGCGGAGAGCGTCAGATAGCGACCGAACGGGTCGAACAGCCACACGGGTTTGACATCATCAGGGGTTTCGGCGGTGCCATAGGGTCGTGTCCCCAACACTTGTCCGTCGCCACTGTTGATAAAGGGGGTAATGCTATCGCCGCTGGCCTCGAACAAGAGCGTTCCGTCGTCGGTTTGAGCATAGAAGCGCGGTTCGCCATTTTCGACAATCATGGTTGGCGTGGTGGAGTCGCCCACATAGACTAATTTCGTCCCGCCTGCCGATGCCAAGCGCCCATAGGCATCATAGCGGTAGGCGGTGGTTTGGCTGCCAGTAGTGACGTTTGTCAAGTGGTTAGCCGTGTCGTAGCTGTAGGTGGTGCAGACTTCGCCACCTTCAGGCGTGACCGAGAGTAAATTGCCGCGTGCGTCATAGGCGTAGGTATAACGTGCCTGTGTGATAGGGGGTGCTTCATCCTGCGCGTAGGTGAGGTTGAGGGTGCCTAATACCAGCGCGAGGGCGACCACGCCGTTCGCCAACCGCCGAGCGCCATAACGCCGCAGCCCGAATGCGCCACCTGAACCAAGTAGCAGGGCGATGAAGATGCCGCTGACGGCTTGTTCGGCTGGCTGCACGCTGCTAATGCTGACATCAGTGCCAACCAGCAGGTTACGCGCCTGAGCATCGTAGCGGTAAGTGAGGACGGCCTGTGTGCCGCCTTCGTACTGACGGGTTTCGCGGATCAGTTGACCATAGTCGTTGTAGACATAGGTGGCTTGATACAGGAGGCGGCTGCCTTCGGACTCGCTGACGCGCATGGTGAGCAGACGGTCGTTCTGGTCATAGCCGAGGACGGTGATGTAGCCACCCGCGACTGCGCCGTTGAAGTAACCCGTGCTGGCACTGCCGCCGGTGATGACCTGCCGCTGGAGCAAGCCACCCGCACTGTGAACGCTGTCGAGCGTGAGGCCGAGGTCGAAGTCCTGTGTCTGGTGGCTGACGTAAATATTTTCGCCGCGCCGGTTAGCACGGAAGTCGGTGATGTACCCGTCGCCCCACAGGAGGCTGAAGGAGGTGAGGCCGTTCGGCTCCTGCCCGATGTACTGGATTTGCAGGGCAGGCGCTTCTTCATCGGGGTTGCCGGGTTTGTAATCGACAGTTTCGAGCAAGCCGCTGCCGCCGAGGGTGAAGCGCAGAGTCGCGCCGCTGATGTCGTCGCGCAGGGTATAGCCACCATCGCCGGTGTAACTGATGCTCAGGCTTTGATCGCCCGTTTCGAGAATGGCGGGGCGACCTTGCTTGTCGTAGGTGATGGATAGGGCGCTGCTGCCGCTGACCGCCGCGAAGGTATCCAAGCCGGTGTAGGTGATTTCCTGATCGCCGGTGGTTTTCAGCAAGCCGAGGGCATCCGCCGAGTAACCGAATGTTTGACCGCCGATTTCAGTGGGCGCGCCACCACCGAGGGTTCCGTAGACCCAATTGACCTTTCCTGTGCTGCCGATCAAGGGGAAGCTCTCGCTGAGCCGCCGCCCCAAGCCGTCGTAAGTGTAGGTTGAAAGGACGCCGCCCGCTGCCGTGCAAGCCGTGTAATCCAGACGGTCGAGGCTGCGGGATTGGCAGACACCCGCCACGTTATCCAGCGCGTAGCTGAACAGTAGGTCAACACCGGCGGGGCTGCTGATGCGGCTGACGCGGTTCAAACCATCGTAGGTATAGGTGTAGGTTTTGCCATCGGCATTCTGGTAGCTGGCGAGATTACCCGCCGCGTCGTAGGTGAAGGACTCGGAATTTTGCTCGGCGTCGATAGCGCGGATGGGCTGACCGAGGCTGTCGTACAGGAAGCGGCTGGTGCCGAGCCACACGTCCGGCGAGGTTTCGTCCTCGCAAGCGGCGGGTGAGAATTGGTCGATGCGGGCAAGCTCGACGGTGGTGACATCGGCAAAGGGCGCGACCAAGCAGACTTCGCGGCTAATGCTGTCGAGCAAGCCTTCGGTGTTATAGGTGTAGGTCAGCTTTTGACCGGATGTGCGCACGATGATCTGCGGCGGCTGACGTTCGTCCCCCGGCCAGAAGGTATAAACGGTTGTGCCGTCGGTATCGGTCAAGCGGGTATTCACTAAGCCGTTGGAGTCGCCCGACCATGCATAAGTCGTGTCGGTAGTGGCATCGGCCTGCTGTGACTGCACGAGGCGGTAAAGACTGTCGAAGGTGTAGGTGCTGGCGTTACCCTGCACGTCGGTGATCGTAAGGGTGCTATCGGCGGCGGGATGGTCGAGCTTCCATTGGAGTTTGTTGGCGGTGGTGATGCCTGCCAGCTTGCCCAGCGGGTCGTAGGTCAGCCCCAACTTTTGACCGGCGGGATTGGTGACGCCGGATAGTGCGCCATCGGCGTTGAAATCCAGCGCCCATGACCAGTCGGTGTTGGCTGCGCCGAGGGTGACGCGGTTGGTGGCGTAGTCGTAGCCGAGGTTGACGACGCGGCTGGTGCCACCTTCATTCACCTGCCATCCGGTGAGGCTGCCTGTTTCATTATATAGGAGTTGGTAGATGCGACCTTCGGGACTATTCACCTGCCAGAGGGTGCCGAGGCTGTCGAAGGTGTAGACGGTTTGCCGACCAGCGGGGTTGGTGTAGGTCAGGGTGGCGCGGCTGTCGTTCCATGCGAATTGTTCACGACCAGCGGCGGTAATGATGGCGGTGAGGCGTGCAGTGTTCACCGGATCGTTGTATTCATAGGTGGTGACGCTGCCGAGCGGCGAAATCTGGCTGCTGAGGCGGCCAAGGGTGTCGTAGGTGTAGCTGACGGCATCTTTGGTTAGCACGTTTTGCTGGAGGATTAAGCGCCCTTCCGCATCGTAGGCATAGGCGGTGCCGCGTCCGGTGCCATCGACCTGCTGGACGAGTAAATCGGCGGCGTTGTAGGTGAAGGTGAACGAGGCCTCCGGTTGGTCAGCCACGGCGACAGCGGTGAGCCGCCCAAGCGTGTCGAAGGTGTAGATGTGGTTGACTCCGTGTTCGTCCGTCCATCCGGTTAGTTGGCCTGTCGCGTCGTAACTCAGCGTCCAAGCGTAGATGGTTCCCCCACTGAGGGCGGCGGCTTGCACACTAACTGTCGTGCCGCCGTTCGTGACATCGGTGCTGTAGGTGATGTCGCGGCGGGTGGTTTCGTCGATGGTGGTGATGAGCCGCTGGTGGGCATCGTAGGTGAGTGCCAGCGCGAATTCGGCGGGTGCAGCGCAGCTTATGGTGGGCGCACCCGGCTTGGCACGGAGTTCGAGCGTACCCCCGTTGGCAGCGGGGCAGTACGTGATGAGTGTTATTTGTGTCGCGCCGTTGACGGTTTGTGTGAGTTCGGTGGGGCGACCGAGGAAGTCGAATGTGGTTTTCAGGTTGGGGTCGATGTCCGGCCTACCCGTCAGCGGGTTGGTGCGCTGGGCAGTGATACTCGTCGGGCGACCGTTGGTATAGGCATTACCCCAGACGATGCCGGGATCGGGGAAGGACTCGATAGGCGCGATAAGGCTGCGGATGTTGGGATTAATCGAGTTGACGGTTTGCGAGAACAAGCGCCACTCCGCCGACCAACTGCCGGGGGTGGGGGCAAAGGGGTTTTGTTCGCGGCGGATGACACCCGTGAGCTGCCAGCCGTAGTCAAACAGGTAGTCGGTGGTGGCAGTTAAGCGACCGTCCTGATAATCCTGCTGCGTGATCTTCAAGCCATTGGGGTTGATCTGGTTGGCTGGCAGCGGGTTTTGGACGCTGTTCACAGTGTAATCGAAGCGGC
>JAPUDW010000286.1 GCA_027492915.1 Bacteroidota bacterium
AACATTCCAGTACGGTGTACCGTATTCGTTCACGGTGATCATTACACCGGGTAACCACCGAATTAAACTGCGGAATGTGGGCAGTACGTACAGCGACATTGACCAGATTGTGCTAACCGCATCTTAAAATAAAAACACCCTTGATAACATTCAGGGGTGCTTTTTTGTGCCAGTCAGTGCCGATTATTCGGCTTCAATCTCAATATTGAAATGCTTTGCAGCGCGTTTGATACGTTCTTTAATGAGCTTCACTTCATCGGCGTCGTATTTAGCTGCATTGTCCTGATGGTTGATATAGCTCCACGCAGCGCGGACATGCTCTTTGGTTTCAATTGGATATTTGTTGTTCACAGGATCGGCGAACTTGACATCACCATATTTGTGTTCGCCTTCGCTTGGCTTAACATCATCGCGTCGGTCGATTTTGTTACTCATCATCAGACCTCCATTACTGACTTCTTGTCCCTATCATCGCACTATTCTCTAACGAGGTATAAGGTCTTTGGTATGAATTTTGCTCGACTATTATTCCTAAGCGAAAGTGCCCAGTTATGCTAATCGCCAAAAGCCAGTTTCTGCCTTACAATGCCAACTACACATTTAGTCTGATCCAACCCCTCACAAATGAGGGTATTCTCTAGTAATCAATCGTGTATAGTTTGTTATTGTGCATACGTTCTGTACACAGCCTCTTGCAGTGGGAGTAAGTAAACCAATGTATCGAAAACTTATGATGCTTATCGGCGGTGCTGTGCTGGCTTTGGGTGTGTCGCCCATCGCTGCGCGTGACAACCAGTTTGGTTTTTGGACGTGCCCGTCCGGTTTCAGTGGTCAAACCTTAAACGTCTATAATTGGACGACGTATATTGCCGAGGACACCATCTCGAACTTTGAAGAGCTGTGTGGTGTGACAGTCGTTTATGACACCTATGCCAGCGACACGGATATGCAAGCGCTTATCGAGGAGGGGAATGCACCGGGCTATGATGTTGTCATCCCGACTGACTCGACCGTTTACGTGATGGTAGCAGAAAACCTGTTCAAATCGCTGGTTCACAGCAACATCCCGAATATGAAGAACGTCACCGCGCAACTTCTGAACCCACCCTATGATCCTAATAATCAATATACGCTTCCTTATCAGTGGGGTACGATTGGTATCGGCTATAACCGGACGAAGGTTGGGCGGGACATCACCAGTTGGGAAGACGTGTTTAATTATGACGGGCCGGTAGCGTGGTTGGACGATGAACGAGCAATGCTCGGTGTCGCCCTGCGGATACTTGGTTATGACCCGAACACTGATAATGTGAGCCAAGTCGCGGAAGCCAGCCAATATTTAGACGACCACGCCGCCAACCTTACGGTGATCGCGCCGGACGATGGACAGGATCGGCTCGCAAATGGGGAAGTTGACATCGCTGTTGAGTACAGTGGTGATATTTTCCAAGTGATCTCGGATTGCAACTGTGATGACTACGCCTATGTCATTCCTTCGGAGGGGGCGCGGGTGTGGGTCGATAACCTCGCTATTCCTGCAAATGCGCCGCACCCCGAACTGGCTGAGACATTTATTGACTATATTCTGGATGCGCAAGTGGGTGCGGATATTAGTAATTTCACGGCTTATGCATCACCGAATCAGGTCGCGATAGATGATGGTTTGATCGAACAAGATTACCTTAGCAACGATGCCATTTATCCAGATGCAACCGTATCCGCCAGTTTATTCTATGTGATTTCCAGCCCTGAACTTGCGCCCATATTCGCTGACCAATGGTCTGCCTTAAAGGCGACGCTGCAACGGAGTCCTTAATCATGAGCACAACGCTTGTTTATCCGAAAACCTCAACTCAAGTGCAGCCGATAAAGCGCCGCCAAACCCGTTATATGCTGCTGCTTTACGGCGGATTAGCACTGCTGATGTCGCTGATTGTGATCGCGCAAGCATCCAGCGCTTACCGCACCGCTTATGAGCTGTTCGAGGGTATTGCAGTCGTGAACAGCACCAAGGTGGATGCGGCTGAAGAAGCTCTGCAACGGATTGCGAACACCAGCCAATCGACGGCTGATTACACCGCGCTTACCTCAGATACACCGCTTTATGAGCAAGCCCAGAACGACATCTTTCGCAATTTCCAGAAGTACCGCGACCAGATGTTCATCCTGCAAAGCAATTTACAAAGCGAAGATGAGCAGAATGCTTTCACGGTTGCGGATACGTATACCTACAGCCGGTTCTGGCGGCATGTGGGTAATTTGATGGCACAGCGCAGCGACTTGACTGCCGCCCGCCGCGAGTATCTGTTCGCTGATGCCCAACTTCGCACGCGCATTATTCCGGCGCTGCAACGATTGGAAGCGGTCAACTTTGACGCGATGGTGGATGCGGGTCAGCGCGCCGGTACTGCCGTCAGCCAGCAGGTATATTTGTTGGCAGCATTTGGTCTTGCGCTCGCCATTGGTTTAACCGCGTTGTCATTTTGGCTTCGCGGCAAAGTGCGCCGTTTTATTACACCCGGTTTGGACATCGCGCTTGTACTTGGGTGGCTGCTCATCCTCCTTATGATTTTTGACTTGTTAGCATTACCGCAGCAGCTCACCAGCATGACCGACGATGCCTATTTTAGTGTGAGTGGTGCGTCACGAATTCTGGTACAGGCGAACCAAGCCAACAGTGCGGAAAGCAGCGCGATTATCGACTCTGAACGTACCGCCGAATGGTACGAGCAGTTTGATCTAGCGATGAAGTCGGTAGCGCTGCGTATTTGTGGACAACCGGATTGTATGCAAGAGTCGTTTAAAACGCAGGGCAGCCCATATGCCTCGCCAAGCGGGGTAGCGGCTGCACAAGCTATTTCGACCGCCAATTCAGAGGCGATTGACAAGATCAACCCGTTACTGGCGCGGTTAACGTACGGTGATGAGGTTAATTCGCTGGAGGATGCCCGTTTAGCGTATCTGGATTATCAAGCAGTGAATGTTGAACTGCGTGAGAAGATTGACAGCGGCGATACGGCGGGGGCGGTAGAGTTGAACACCGGTGTAGCAGAGGGTTCGAGCCAAGAAGCATTCGACCGTTTTGTGAGCGCCATCAACGAAGTGCGTGTCGTTAACCAACAAGTGTTTGACGATATTTGGGATACGCAGCAGGCATCACTACCGCGCAATCAGGTGTTGTATGGCGTAGTTGGTTATCTGATTTTGATGGCAATGATCGGGGTCGGGGTGCTGCACCGCTACCGCGAACTCTAAAAAGGAGAAACTTAGGGCGTATCGACGACGATGCGCCCTTTTAATAGACGATTAGAACTTGATCGTCAGCGCGGAAATATCATCAGGATTACGACGCTGATTGCCACGATCTTCTGATCGACTAAGGGCGGCTTCGCCAAGCTGTACTGCGGCTTCATCGCTGGCACGCAGCACAGCCGCGATTTCACCGTCGCTCATGTTTTTGTAAAGCCCATCCGAGCAGAAGAACAGTGTGTCGCCTTGCGCGATTTCAATCCGTGAAACTTGAGGGGCAGGGTCTTCAGCATCAATACCCATCGCGTTTAGTACAATGTTGGATGGCAAGATACCTAATGCGCTGTTGCCCACCATGAACCAGCGCCACGCGATATACAGCTCAAACGGCTGCCCGCTGATGGTGATATTGCCTTCGACCTTTGGCGCATTTACACCGTCATACTGATTCAAAACGTCGGTTACGCGCGATCCATCTTCCGCGCTTAAAAGTCCCTGTTTGACCATGAACTCGATATTGTCCTCGTCATAGCAAATCTGGAAAAGATCACCTTCGCTGTAGATGTACGCACGCGTATCACCAACCTGTGCGCAAACCATGCGCTGCCCATTCTCGCAAATGATGCCAACCGTCAGAACGGCGCCGACACGATGGTTGATGGAGAGTTTTTCGCCCTGATTAACTTCGCTGTAGAGGCGCAGATTGGCGTTGTTAATCGCGGCGAGTAGAAGCTTTTCGGCTTCACCACCCGGCGAGGCGTCGATGGATAGAGGAACTTGACTTAATGATTCTGTGATGGCTTGTACGAGAAAGGATGATGCTTCATGACCGGTTAGGATTTGCCCATTTTCGAGTTGATGCTGATGCCCACCCATGCCGTCAATGACACCAAATACGGGCGCGTAACCCTCGTTTTGTACGATGAGTACGGCGTCTTCGTTCCGTTCGGGATGCTCGACCGAGGCATGGGTGTAGTGCTTAACAATCATGGAGCATCCTTTTTAGACATCTGGTATAAGAGGCGCACGAAAACATTGGAATGGTAGACACCGCCTTCTCGCAGACGGTCAAATTCATCACTGCTGATATAAGGCGCAGGTTCGCCTTTGAGATCCGGTGGTAGCTTGACAGGCGCGGGTGGTTTGGGCTTGGCTTGGATGGCAGGCTGCGGCATCTGTACAAGCGGCGCGGTACCAGTTTTTAGCTTTTCAAAGTGGTAACCGCAGCGGTTGCATACTTTGGCCTGCAGGTTGCGTTTCTTCCCGCACTGTGGGCACCATTTGACGCCTTTTGTCGGGGCTTTGGCGGCTTTCTCTACTTGGAAACTGTGTCCGCAAGCGCTGCATACATTTGCCCGTAAGCGATTGTCATGCCCACAGTTCGAGCAGCGTTTACGCAGAGTGCCGGTGGCCTTGACCAGCACAAACGAACGCCCACATTGGGAACAGATGTTAGCCCCTATACGGTTGGAATGCCCACAGTGAGGGCAAAATTTTCGATCCGTTGATACCGTTTCAGTCATAAGTTTAGCTGTTATTGAAACTGGTTGAATAAGTTAGGGCGAACCATTGGTTCGCCCTAATAATCATAACCCTATTCGTTACTTTACCGCTAATGTTAGTTGTCGTCTGTAAGGCTTACGGTGGATGTTCCTAAGGCGGCTGTCTTACGGGCGAGTTCGCTGCCTTTACCAGCGGCTTCCAGCACTTCGGTCATGGCGCGGTTGCCAGCGGCTTGGGCAATATTCAGGGCTTCGGTACGGTGACGTTCGGCACCCGTCTTATCCCCTGCGTTCAGGGCTTCGGTCATGGCTTGTGTAGCGCGTGCGAGTTCACCTTGCCCCAGATAGCCAGCCACGACCGGATTCACCTGCTGGAATTGAGCTGCGTCGTGCGTTTGCTCAAGGATCATCCAGTTCGATTGGTCGCCTTTTTCCTCGATGCTTTGACCGCCTGAGACATACACGAGTGATGGCTTGCAAGCTACGACGCGCGCACCGACACTGGCTAACTCGATGTGAACGACGAAATCGCGGTGATCTTTTGCAGACATCGGCGGTACAGGGACGACCCACGTATGTCCGTCACCCTGCGGTGCGGCTTCACCCTTCACCCAATCGGGGTAGGCTTGCGACAGCGACCGGATATTCGCACCGGTTGGTGTCCAGAGTTTGAGGGCGACATCGGTGGCGACGGTTTTTGCCATGCGAGTTACGAGGCTGTTAAATTCATCACGCAGGTCTTCAGGATTGGGAACCGCTTTGGGCATCCAACCCTGTGTAATCTGAGCCATTTTCACCAGCGCATCCGGCGTCCAATCCTGCCCATATCCATAGGCGCAGAGGTGCATATGTAAGTCGCTGGCCTGTTTGACGGCAGCTACTAAGGCACTTTCCGGCTCGGTATTTTGCCCATCGGTGAGGAAGATGCCGTAGCGGGAATAATTGCCTTGCAGCGACGACTGAGCCTCAATGGCTTTCAGGATACCGAGTGACATGGACGTGCCGCCGAATATCTTCAACATGCGCATTTTGTGGCGGAAGGTATCAACCAGCCGTTCGCGATCCATCCCCGGTTGAAGCTGAGTCACAGGCAGGATTTCGTTAACGGCAGAGTCAAAGACGACGATGTTAAACAGGATGCCATCGGGGATATTACGGATTAAATCCTCGGTGGTCGAGATCATACTGTTAAATTTCCCGCCCTGCATTGAGCCGGAAACATCGCAAATAAGCGAGATGATGGTGTCTTGAGCTTGCTCTATAATCTCGTTCGCGGTTACGGAAATCACGCCCCAGACCGAGTTGGTCAGTGGGCTGATGTAGGGGTTGTAATAGGTTTTGAATTGAAACGCTGCCATTATGTTTCCTTCTACGCTACTAAACGTTCTTGCGGATTAGATCAGCGACCATGACCGGGCATTCATAATCCGGTTGGTGATGATATATTCGCGGTCGGCATCTTCGTCACGCGCGAGATAATCGCGCCATGCACGTTCATTTTCCTTCGATAGATCACCGATTGACCGGACGGGATTATCGGGCCAATTCACGTTTGGGATTTTTCCGGTTTTGAGGGCGATATGATAGGCTGTGTAGTAAAACTCGCCGACGAGCCGGTAGAAACTACGCGACTCGACGCCGTTTTCTTGCAGCACATCAATTGCGCGGGCGGCTTGTTCTAAACTTTCAGGCGTACTGTTTAAGGCGCGTTCGTTATAGAGGGCGATCAAATCCATCATGACTTCGTTGTAGCTGGTGTTGCGGCTGCTGACAGACTCCAGCACTTTGATGGCTTCTTCCAACTGTTTGTTCGAAAGATAAGCACGGCTTGCCCCTAAATAGGCTTGCCCAACGCTGGGGCGTGCTTGAATAATTGACCGGTATTCGGCGATAGCTTGCATGATGTTGCCGCTGCGGCGGTACAAATCGGCCAAGAGGAGCCGCCCGCGGTGGTCGCCCGGTTTAAGTGCCATCAACTGCTGGTAAGCATCAGCGGCTTTTTCAAACTGCCCCTGATTTTCGAGCAGTTGGCCTTCCGCCAGCAGCATTTCCCACCGAATTTGTGGGTCGGACATCTTTCGCGCTTGCTCAAGATCGGCTTCGGCTTCGGCAAGGTTGCCACCTTGATTACGCACGAGGGCGCGGAGGACATAAGCAGCGGCACCACCACCGTTGTTGATGGCCTGATTGGACAGCAGGAGGGCGCGGGTTAAGTCACGCTGATGGTAGGCTTCCTGTGCGGATAGCAAAATGGTCGAGGCCGGATTGGTGACCGGTACTTCGGGCAGGTCGATTTTGGCCGTGCCGGTGAGCAAGCCGGTTGCAGTTGCGGCACGCATTGTTTCGATGGTGACGCCCTGAAAGCTGGCCTTTTGACGGTGCTTCGCCATCGCGCTTGTGTCGGGTTTTTGCCCCTTCACATAACCGAGTACGCCTTCGATTTCGGCGAGTATGGCATCCACATTTTGCGGACGGTTTTCACGTTCGGGCGCGGTTAACCACTCGACGAGATACCGAAGCGATACATCGTACTGTGTCCACGGGAATTGGTCAGGCGGCGTGAGTGTGTAGCGATACTGTTCGGTGTGGACTTCCGCCATACCGACGAGTTCAGCGATGGTACGACCGATGGTGAAATAGTCGTCACGCCAATCGGGATGTGAGGCTTGTTTCGAGTGATAACCCGTTGTACCACGAGCAGGGTTGGGTGGCACATCAGGATCGTAGCGATAGGCCGTACCAAAGTCGAGCAGCACTTCAATCTGGTCACCATTGGAAAGTGTCATGGACTTGACGTTGGCGGGCTTAAAGTCGCAGTAAATGATGGGCGGGTTTAGGCCATGCAGATATTTAAAGGCGGGCAGCAACCCTTTAACACGTAACAGCGCTTGCTCGGCAGACATCGGCAGGACGAGTTTGCGGTTCACCGGTTCTT
The DNA here is from genome assembly GCA_027492915.1 of Bacteroidota bacterium. Lineage (GTDB taxonomy): Bacteria > Chloroflexota > Anaerolineae > Aggregatilineales > Phototrophicaceae > CFX2. The sequence continues at coordinate 7,687 of JAPUDW010000286.1, forward strand.
CGATTTCGTCCGCCCAATTTGGCCCCGGAACATACTCCATCACATAACAGAGTTCAGTTTCCACTGTAAAAAAGTCAATGACGGCGATGATATTTGGATGGCGTACATTAATCAGCAGTTCGGCTTCTTTACGGAGTTCGTCACGCAAGGTGTTGTCTTGCGTAACCACTGTTTTGATAACCACATACTTGTTCAGGTTGCGGTCGAATGCCTTCCAAGCACGACCCATACCCCCTTCGCCAAGGATGCTTTCCAAACCATAGCGTTCGGCGATGATTAACCCCGGTCGCAAGATGCTGCCGGGTAGTTGGACGGGTTCGGCGGCTGCGGGTTTAGCTGCCTCACGCGGGAGTTTTTTACCGCAGTTAGGGCAGTGACGGGCATTGGGGCGCAGCGGGTTGCCACAGAAGGGGCAGGTTAATTTATCGCTGGTTTGCTTGCTGAGTTCGCCGGTCACCATCGCTTGCGCAGCGGTAATTGGCTTTAGCGCTTGTGTATTGAGTTCAAGCCCGCATTCATCGCAGAAGCCGGAATCAGTTGTGGTGAGCTGACCACAATGTGGACAGGTGATTTTCGAGGCTGTATTCGCATTCATGACGTTCTATTATCTTTCGTGGAAGGTCACTTCAACTTTACCAAAGCGGATCGTATCACCCTCTTTAAGCGGTTCGGCCTGACCTTGTGCCAGCTTGATCTGGTTGACGAAGGTGTGGTTAGAACTGCCCAAGTCTTCGATATAGTAGACATCTTTTATTTTGGTGATTTGCGCGTGGCGATGGCTGACATATTTGCCTTCGGGATAACCTTCAAGGTCAATTTGGAGGGTGGCATCTTCTCGTCCGACGATGGCAACGTCACCGAGACGGAAGATCGAGCCGGTGCTGTTCAGGTGCAAACGAGGGCCGGTATACGGAACCGGTGCGGGTGCATTTATGGGTTCCAACGTTTGCGGCGATGGCGCGGGGATTTCGTGATCATCTGCCGCACGCACGCTAACCTTCGCTGACGCGGGTTGGCTTTGGGCAGCGCTTTCTAGCTCGAAGCCGCATTCCTCGCAAAACCGCGAACCTGCTTCGTTCCAATGTTGACAGTTTGGACATTGCATAATGTAGTGAATCCTCCCGAAGCGTACTCTATCACCACAATAGAATTTTGAATCCCCTAATGAATAGGGGTGTGGCGGGTAATACAATGCTGCTGGTAAACAGTAAGGATATTGCAAAATCACTTGTGAACTATCAGCACATTATAGCGCAAAAGAAACCGGAGATTTCTCGACCTTTAGCCGGATTTTTGATCCAGCAGTTTTCTGGTCAATATTGCTGAGGAAATTAAGTTTCTCTAGTGTGGGGTTCATGCTATGATTATTGATATTGGACGTGTCATTAGGAGTTTTGATTATGCCCGCCAATGTTGATGGGATGGTTCGCGAGGGAATTAGTGCTTACCGTGCCGGGAATAAAGAAGAGGCGCGTACTTTACTTCTGCGGGCGGTTGAGATTGACCAATATAACGAGCAGGCGTGGTTGTGGTTGAGTGCGGTGGTTGAAACCCCCGAAGAACAACGTACCTGCCTAGAGAACGTGATTACGATTAACCCCAATAGTGAGCGTGCCAAGCAGGGGCTTGATATGCTGGATCAGCGGTTTGGCAGCAGCCCGAAAGTTAGCCCGACACAGGCCGAAGATGTGATGGCGAGTACTAGCTTTATGGCACCGCCCGCACCACCTCCGCGCGCTGCGACTGATGACGAACTGCCGAGCAGTATCGAATGGGGCGAAGCACCGGCAACGGCTTCAAGCAGCCCTAGTTCGAACTTCAAAGTCAATGAACCGTCTGATAAGGAATATG
>JAPUDW010000287.1 GCA_027492915.1 Bacteroidota bacterium
ACCAAGCCGGTTTCCATGCCGCTCATAAAGTGCCATGCCACCGCGCCGTTCGAACCGAAAGCCACTGCCACCAGTACAGCCAGCACATCCCCTGTGCCGAGCACCCGCACCAGATTGTAGACGAGCACCATCGCGCCAATCAGCGCCACCGCGCCTATAGCCATTGCCCATAAGCCAAGTTGCAAACCTTGAAAGCCAATTAAATAACCGATTGCCAGCAGGTAGGGATACAGGAAACTAGTCGCACCGGAAGTCGCTGCTAGGCCGGGGTTATATACATAAGGTTGCCCCGCTGCCATTTGCCGTGCATATTGAAAATGGATGTAAACATCATCAAGAGGCATGACGACATCGCCGCGCCCATTTGCAAGGCTAGCGAACACATAGCCGAGGAAGGTTACGCCAGCAATAGCGCAGAACAACGCCCAGATAACAAGCGAGCGCCTGCCGGAGACGCTCGATAAGAAGTTTATTTTCATACCCCTATTCTACTCTTTATTAGGGGATTGACGGAATAGAACTTTTATTCTAAAATGAATTGTATGGTTTTCCTGCTATGTAATGCTATTTGCTTTAACAAATCTAATACACACGTTGTAGGGGCGCACGGCTGTGCGACTTATACCGTAAACATATAACGGTCATTTACTTTCGACCATATTCAAAATCCCGCCAAAAAGATTCGGAGACTTGGCAAAAAATGATTCAGAATTTGACGAATTTTCCGAATCAGACGGTTGCTGCACTCAACGGCGGCTCCCTCCCTCGCAATCGCTGCGGCGGCACGACAATTGCACAGCGGCGGATATACAGGAGCATTTCGCGGCGTTTGTGCCATTTCAGCGCCATCCTTCCTCACTCCCGCCGACACAAAATGTCAATTCAGCGGATTTGAGGGAGCTTACCGCCCGCCATTTCGGCGGATATTCTGCAAAAATTCCAGAATTTGCCACAACTTTTGCAAACAAAAAGGCGGCTTTGCAACCGCCTCCATAATCAACTGATCTCAAAAACCTAGTTCGAATAGCCGTCCGAGAAAGTGTCAATCATCAAACGCACGTCGTCGCCAAGTGGGTACAAAATTGGGCAGGTCGCGCCATTCTGAACATACTCGCGCACCTTCGCCCGTACTTCCTTCGGTGAACCAGATGCCGTAATCATCTGTACCACATCATCCGGCACGAGGTGCATAGCTTCCTCGATCTGTTCCTCGGTTGCAGGCCACGTCAACACCTGCCCGATTTCGTCAAGAAGTTCCTGCTTTACCCCACTCGCCTTCATAATGTGGGGCTGCTGCCCAAGATACTGAGTAACCAGCTTACGGGCATTATCAAGCGCCTTCTTCCGGTCATGGTCGACTGAACACACCACCAGTTGAGGGCGGTCAATATCATCCAATTTCTTACCGGCTTGTTTTGCGCCTTCTTCCAACTGGGCCAACGCACCTTCGTTGTAGGCCGGTGACACTAGATAATTGAGTACTGCCCCGTCGGCTATTTCGCCCGTCAAGGCCATCATCTTCGGGCCAGTTGCACCAATATAAATAGGAACATTCCGTGGTTCCTTGCGCCCGTGAACCACATCGAGTTCAACATCATCCAAATGGACAAACTCACCATGAAACGTCACGCGTTCCCGTGCCAACAAATCACGCACCGTGGTCACCACTTCGCGCATCGCCAAAAGTGGCTTGGTACGATTAATGCCCACTTTCTGTGCCAACGGGTCCCACCATGCCCCAATCCCGCAAATGATACGGTCGGGTGCTAGGTCATCCAAGGTCAAAAAGGTCGCCGCGATCACGCCAGCATTTCGTGTCCAATTATTAATAACCCCTGACCCAATTTTGATGCGTGTGGTGGTCGCCGCGAAGGCTGCCATTGGTACGATTGCATCACGCACTAACCGGCTCTCAGCCTGCCATACGGCTTCAAACCCTCGTGTCTCGGCATACTGAACATATTTAATTGCGTCTTGTAAAGAATGGGCATCCTGCAAATAAAGTGCGACACGATCAGCCATCTATTTCTCCTATCTAAAAGCACAAACGGTCTGTGATTCGCCCTAGGACGAAGCCAAACCCTGTGTAAGTTCGCTGTAAAATTTTAGATCGGCTGGCATATCAATATCCAGCGATAAACGCTCAGATTGATAAAAGTTGACTTCGGCTCCAGCTTCTTGCGCCATCGCCGCATGCCGCTGAAAACTTCCCGGCCCGTATGCATAATCGATAAGACCCGGTGGGCGGATGAATAAGGCATTGGTGCCATCTTCGTGTTGGTCGGTCGCAATCACCATAGAGGGTTCTTTTTCGCCCAAGCGAATAATACCCTGCACATCTTCAGCTTCTAACAGCGGTAAATCAGCTGGCAGGATCAAAATTGCGCTGCCATTCAAACGGCTGATAACCTGCGTAGCCCGCATCAATGCTGAATTTAACTCAGGGGCGCCGCTTTCCTGCACGGTACGTGCACCATATTCGCGGGCAATTGAAAGCGCCCGATTATCGCGACTAATAACTAATGTACCCATCAACTGTGGTACATTTTGAACTACCCCTAAAACATGCCGGAGCATCGTTTCAGCAAGATTTTGTCGTTCAGTTGGACTTAAAACCTGTGCAAGCCGTGTCTTCGCTTGGTTCAAAGGTTTCACGGGAACAATAACCCATATACCCATATACTCTGGCGCAGTAGCAATCCCGAACAAGACAAGATCGGATGTTAGTGCGCACAACCCCCTTTCGCCTGAAACATATTTGCGAAAGAACTCATTTCCAGTTCTGAATCCACTCTAGCACATTTCGAGCTAAAGCGACCTTAATCTCGTCGTTCTTCATAATTGTTTCGAATTTCGTCGCGTATTGCTGTGGGACAACCATTTCAGAATCGGATTCATCGTATACAAACCCATTCAACAAGTCGCCATAATAACGTGCTACGGCCACCGCCGAAGACTCATGCCCCAGTTCCACCATCAGCTTTGCTGCTGGCCCCTTGACCGCCTCACCTCCCACAATTGGGCTAATAGCCACCCGTGGAATGTTGAGACTGCCAATTAAGTCGCGCATTCCAGGTACCGAAAGAATGGGATCAATTGACAACCAAGGATTTGAAGGCCCAACAATCAAAGCGTCAGCTTGTTTTAGGGCAGTTTCCACTTCGATGCTTACGCTGGTTGCTTCAATACCATCCAATCGTAAGCTCTTTACCGTTGGCTGCCACCGATAACGCACAAAGTAAGTTTGGAAGTCAATTTCACCATACTCATGCGTATCAACAATAGTCGCTACCGGCTCATTCGTCATTGGCAATATTTGCTGACGAATACCAAGTTTTTTTGTTAGCCGACCAGTAATGTCTGTCAACGTAGTTCCGACCTGTAACCAACGGGTTCGCAGAATATGAGTCGCCATATCTTGGTCACCCAAACCGAACCATGCATCCTCACCAAAACGCTTCATCGCCGCAATCGTCTGGAATGTATCCCCTGCTACACCCCAACCATTTTCCTTGTTGACCAAATCAGACAGGGTGTACATGATCGTATCGAGGTCAGGACAAATCCGCAGACCATACATCCATGTATCATCGCCTGTGTTTACGATCACAGTCAAATTTTCAGGAGGCAGCACTTTCGCTAAGCCTAACGCCAGCTTTGCCCCACCTACCCCACCTACCAGCACAACAACTTTCATCGCCACACCACACTCGCTTCCAACGCTTTCCGCGTCTTTTCACGGGTTTCTGCTGGATAACCCAATGTCAATAAGGCCTGTGGCTGCCAATCATCCGGCAAGTTCAGTGTTGCACTTACAACATCGGGGCAAAATAAGGGTGCGCACATCCAGCAGGCACCTAAACCAGCGTCATGTGCCGCCAGCAGAATATTTTGTCCAGCCATCGCCACACTCTGCACAGCCATGAGATACTCGTTCAAATTACGCTTTTCGTCGGTATAAACATCCATATCCACCATCGACAAGCACAACACAATCAGCACAGGAGACTGCGTGATACGTGAATAGGAACGCCCTGCATCAGCCTCGACCACCACCGCAGGCACACCATCGGCTTGCAAGTCACGCCGTAAACGTGTTCCCATAGCCTGAGCCAATACTTCTTTCTGAGCAACCGTTTCAATTACGCCAAAACGCCACGGTTGACGATTATGCGCGGATGGCGACCAAATTGCCGCCTGCAATAAGGACTCGATGACATTACGCGGAACCACATCCGGTCGGTAACGCCGAATCGAACGCCGCTGAAAAACAACATCCTTAAAAACGTTTAAGCCGTAAGGTTCGTCCGCTGCCGCAGCGCTCATCGGTATAAATCCTGTTCGGGTGAACGGTACAAATCTCGCGCTGTACCCTGCTCCGCTGGGAAACGAAGCCCGCGCACCAGCACAATCGGCCTGCCCTCATCCGCTTCACCTGTCAGCAGATTAGCGGTGGAAGCAACCAAATCGGCATAGCCTTGAATACTGATTTTTAACTCGCGACCAAATAAATCGGTCTTGCCTCGCAAATCCAGTACGGCAGGCATCCCTGCCACACCAATCGCTACACCGACATTGCCTACACGGAAAGGGCGACCGTGCGAATCGCTAATAACTACACCAACATCCGCACCCGTTTGTTCGTGCAGACGTTTGCGAATGGCTTCAGCCGAAGAATCAGGGTCAAAAGGCAGCAGCAGTACCATATCGTCACTGCCATCCACATTCGACTGGTCAATGCCAGCGTTTGCACTGACAAAACCGAGCCGGTGTTGTACGACCAGCACACCAATCGACTGCCGCGATATTTTTTGACTTTCGCGCAACACCAGTTCCACTATACGCGGATCTTTACGTGTTTCGCCAGCCAGCCGATGAGCTTCAGCGCCGGGTTCAATTGAGCGCAAATCAAACAACCGCCCTTCAGCCTTGGAAACAATTTTGGATGTTACGACCAAAACGTCCCCTGATTCGAGTTTTAGACCCAGTTCAGTCACGCTACTCAAGATGATCTGCGGTAAATCATCACCCTGCCGAACCAATGGTATACCGGGCAGCGCGGTCACTTGTATTGAAGTAATTGATGAATCCAAAATGCTTAAATTCCAGTGATACGAATGCCCGAATGCTTGACACCGTAAGCTTTGTTAATCCACAACAAAACAGGTGTAAGTGACTCAATCGCGATTGCGTTCGGTAGTAACCCCGCATCAATGCCCCTCATACCCGTCGCTTCCACCAGCTTAATGGCGGTTGCTTTGGCCTCAGCATCATTGCCACACACTAACACATCACAATCGACCACATGATGCGGGTCGATCAAATTCTCAGCGCTTACATTCTGGAAAGCGGCGACAACTTTAACCGTATCGCCTAAAATAGCCTGTGCTTCAAGCGAAGCCGCTTTGCCTTCCGGTAAATGAACGGTTCGCACCTTTGGCGGTTGCAAGGGAACGGTAATGTCGACCAGCAGTTTGCCTGCCAGTTGTTCTTTCACACTTTCAAGGGTCGCGTGGTGTGCCGTGTAGGGAACACTCAACACAACAATATCAGCTTGTTGAGCAGCCTCAGGATTGCCCATACCAACCACGCTGGCATCCCCTAACTTGGCACTCAGTTCACTTGCATAGTTTGAGGCGCGTTCGGCGTCCCGCGAACCAATAATGACCTTATAACCTTTTAATGCCCAGCGCATCGCCAAGCCTGAACCTTCTTTGCCGGTTCCGCCCAATACTGCAATTGTCTGAAGATCTGTCATGAACCTATCCTTCTTGAGTAAAAATGCACCTCAAAGCGCATTAACATTCGCGGTATAACGTTCCCAAACCTGCGGCGCAAGCGCGAGCGCTTCCTTAGCAATTTCCGCCTCATTCAGTGTCAACAACTGTCGGTCTTGCATCAGCACTTGACCCGCTACAATCGTGGTTGTGACCATGGATGACTCAAAACCAAACAAGATGTGCCACGGTGCATTGCCCGCGTGTAAAGGTGTGAACGGATGATAATCAACGAAGATTAAATCGGCTGCCGCACCCACACTCACTTCGCCAAGTTTTTCTGACTTAAAAAACTGTTCAGCCAACCGTGCATTATTGTACACAGCCGCCTGCGCAATATCGCTCCCATTTGCTTTTCGCGGGTCACGGCTCACCAATTTATGCATCAGATAAGCATCTTTCCAGTCTGCCCACATATTGTTGGTAAATCCATCGTTCCCAATACAAATACGCATCTGGTGAGCCATCATATTATCAAAGGCCATCGCCCCAACTGCATTATTCATATTGGAACGCGGTTGATGTGTTACCCACACACCACGATCTTGCAAAGTCTGCCGTTCGGCATCATCAATATGGACGCAGTGTGCCGCGATTGTCTTATCTCGCCAAATCCCGAACTCATCCAAGCGCTGCACAACCCGCTTCCCGCCGCGTCGCAAGCTGTCTTCTTCGTCGGCTTCATGCTCGGCAACATGAATATGAAAACCATCATCCGCCGATACAGCATCGACACAAGCCCGCAAAGCAGCATCATTCAACGTTAAGCTGGCATGCATACCGAAGGTTGCGCCAATACGTGAGGAACGGTTTGAGCGCATAAACCTCACATTTTCGGCGATACCAGCCTGCATTTTTTCATCACCATCTCGATCAGTTACTTCATAACACAACACCGCCCGCAAACCGGATTTTTCAACTGTTTCGGCAATCACATCCAAACTGCCGTCGATAAAGTTTGGGCTGGCATGGTGGTCTATGAGTGTTGTTGTTCCGTGTTTTACAGCATCCACTAGAGAAACGAGTGCGCTTGCCCGAACCGAATCACGATCTAAGGCTTTGTCCAACGGCCACCACAAGCGCTCTAAAATTTGCGGGAAGTTTTCTGGCGATGGATCGGATATCGCCATGCCCCGCGCATATGCACCGTAAAAATGGGTATGCGCACAAATATTACCGGGCATCACCAACTGCCCTTTGGCATCTAATCGCTCCGCTTCAGCGAATTGACTAATCAATTCACGACTAGGAGCAAGTGCGACTATTTTCCCTTGATTGATATATAAAGCATGGTCGGCTAAAACCTGATTAGGCTCTCCCCAAGTTATAATTGTAGCGTTAATAATCAGCACGATTTCCACCTTTGATTCACACACGAGGATCATAGAGCATCAATCTTCGCCACTCAAATTGTGTAGTGTAACGCATACACGGCTGATCTTCATCCCCATCGTGAATACAATTGGCTGTATTCATTGTGAACTTTGCCAGCATCATGCTACACTCGCCTGAAATAGTAAGGAATTGTTATGTCCACACTGCTTATTAAAAACATTCACACTCTGGTCACCATGGATGCGGATCGACGCGAGATTCATGATGGCATGATTTTTGTGCGGGATGGTGTAATCGAGCGTGTGGGAACCAGCGCTGAAATAAGCGATCAACAAGCCGATGAGGTTATTGATGGCAGTCGGCACATCATATTGCCCGGTCTCGTCAACACACATCACCATATGGTGCAAAGTCTTACGCGGGTGATGGGACAAAATGATGAACTGTTTGGTTGGCTGAAAACACTTTATCCCATTTGGAGCCGGTTGACCGGAAAGGCTGTATATACCGCTTCCAAACTCGCGATGGCGGAGCTAATACTTTCCGGATGCACAACATCCAGCGACCATCTTTATATTTACCCAAATGACGTTACGCTTGACCACCAAATTCAAGCAGCCGGAGAAATAGGTATCCGTTTTCACGCGGCACGGGGTTCGATGAGTGTCGGTGAAAGCAAAGGCGGGTTGCCACCGGATAAAGTGGTCGAGGACGAAACCTTTATCCTCAAGGACACGCGGCGATTAATCGAGCAGTATCATAATGCTGAAAGACATTCCATGCTGCGGGTTGTCGTCGCACCATGCTCCCCTTTCACCGTGTCACAAGACTTAATGCGTGAGGCTGCATCTCTCGCTCGCAGTTACGGGGTAAGCTTGCACACGCACCTTGCTGAAAACGACAACGACATAGCCTATGGGCTTGAGCAGTTCGGGCAAAGACCGGGTGATTACGTCGAGTCGGTTGGGTGGGTCGGTGACGACGTATGGCATGCCCACTGTGTCAAATTAGATACCCGTGAAATCAATCTTTTCGCGCACACGCATACCGGCGTTTGTCACTGTCCATCTTCGAATATGCGGCTTGCCTCAGGCATTGCGCCTATACGGCAAATGTTAGATGCGCGGGTTAAAGTGGGATTAGGTGTAGATGGTTCTGCATCGAATGATGGTGGGCATTTGTTGAATGAAGCCCGCCAAGCCATGCTCCTCCAGCGAGTCGGCGGTAACCCTGCGGCACTTTCTTCCCGCGAGGCGCTCGAAATTGCAACGCGGGGCGGCGCGTCCGTGCTTCGGCGAGACGATATAGGAGCACTTGCGCCGGGGATGTCTGCTGACTTTATCGCCTTTCGCCTCGACACAATTGGCTTCGCAGGTGCGCTGCACGATCCGGTAGCGGCACTGACATTTTGTGCCTCACCAAGCGTCGATTTATCAGTGATCAACGGTCGTATCATCGTGAAGGACGGTCAACTGCTAACGGTCGAATTACCGGTATTGATCGAACAGCACAACAATATCTCCCGCGCCCTTATCAATGGCGACTAATGCTCATGCTACTCATTCGCGTTATCATCTTATGTACCAGTTGAAGTAGAGGGTTAATGTATGACGATTGTCGACAGATTAGCGGTTGCAAGAGGTGATACCCCTGCTGACTTAGCCCTGCGAAACGCCTTATTGGTGAATGTTTGGTCAGGTGAAATTTACCCGACTGACATCATTATCCATGATGGACGTATTGTTGCCCTTGGGTCTGACTACTCGGCAAAAGAAGAGATTGATCTACAGGCGCGTTATATATGTCCGGGCTTTATTGATGCACATGTCCACATCGAAAGCAGTTTATGTACACCGCCGGAGTTTGCCCGCGCAATTGTCCCACATGGAGTAACAACTGTCGTTACCGATCCTCATGAAATCGCTAATGTGATGGGAGTTCAAGGTATCGCATTCATGCTTGAACGTGCCAAAAATGGACCTTTAAGCATGTTTGTGAATGCGCCAAGCTGTGTACCCGCGACCGACATGGAAACCAGCGGCGCACGTCTGGAGGCAGATGACCTTGCGCCACTGCTCAATAATGCGTGGGTGACGGGGTTAGCCGAGGTGATGAATTACCCCGGCGTGATCTACGGCGACGAAGGAATGCTGGATAAGCTTGACCGTTTTCAATCGCACGTAATTGACGGACACGCCCCTGCTATTACCGGCAAGCCACTTAATGCTTATGTCGCAGCCGGCATCGGTAGTGAGCACGAATGTACAACCGTTGAGGAAGCACTAGAAAAGCTGAGACTTGGCCTCACGATTTTCATCCGCGAAGGCACAACGACCCGTAACTTGCGTCCTCTCATCCCCTTAATAACCCCTCAGAACCATACC
>JAPUDW010000288.1 GCA_027492915.1 Bacteroidota bacterium
TTAGCCTCATGCGAGGCAACCGCACTCATTTCTCAGTACCGGACAAGCCTTACATCGCGTCCGCGCCACCAAACCGTACCCATCACTTACTTTGTACCCACCACCATAAAAGGGTAATTGTCAATCGTTACGTGATGTTGCCTAATGCAAACAATTGTAGATGCCAATTGTAGGGACGTAGAGTGCTACATCCGCGTCACCAACTACACTAATCATTACCAGTGCCGACATCATGTGTAAAACATCTCTCTGTGTTCTTTGAGTCTTTGTGGTAAAAATTGTATGGCAATGACAGCAGCAGCACCGACATTTGCGACGCGGCAGACATACGAGAGCCATCTGCCGAACTTCCGCCAATTCAGCAAATCGAGCCGAGCCTCCCGCTGACATGCAAATGCACAAATTGCACGGCGGCAGACATACAGGAGCCATCCGCCGAAACAGCGCCAATTCAGCGGATATACGGGAACTTCCTGCCGCCCCAAAATGTCAATTCGGCGGACATACGGGAGCTTCCCGCCCGCCATTTCGGCAGAATATGTGCAAAATGTGCAATTTCTGCCGCATTTTCCGCCTATTGCGAACGTTTTAGTCATTGTTCGAGTTTCAGACTCATACCCTCAAAATTTGCTTGCTCCCCCTCTCTAAGCTGTACTCAGCAAATTGGAGAGGGGGTTGGGGGGTGAGGTTCTGGAAGCAAAATCAAACCAGCATAATAACTATTTTAGAATTTTTCGTTCAAAAAATTAAATCGTGATCGTGCCGTTCTCAATCAACCAACTGACTGACTCGAATACCGCCTGTAATGAACTGTAGCGCGGTTGGTAGCCAAGCTGCTTCTGTGCTTTCGCGATGCTGGCGTTCGGGCTGCGGGAAATATGCTCCCATGTAGCCTGTGCCTCGGCTTCAGAAACTGTTTTGCGCCAGTCCTCCCACGGTAAAAAGGTCAGCTTGGCCTCCTGCCCGAACCACGCCGCCACCGCTTCGGCGTACCCTCGTAGGGTGAGCGCTGCGGGTGAAACCGTGTGGTAGCTCTCGCCCACACTCGCCGACCAATTATTGATCGCCTGCATGAACGCCTGCGCCACATCGGCTGCGTGAACGTGGTGTACAGTTTCGAGGCCGAAATGAGGTAACGCCAGTTCTTCACCGTGCGCCAACTGGCTGAACACCGTTGGGTTAAAGTGTCCGGCTGGGTTCAACGGTGCATAGCCGGGGCCAACGATATGACCGGGGTGCAGCATCGTCGCTGGGAACCCGTTTTGCCGCGCCTCATTCAGCAGGTAAGCCTCAATCGCTGCCTTCTGAATACCGTACTCGCCAAACGGTCGCCGTGGCTGGTTTTCACTCGCTGGAACTTGGCTGCTGTGCCCGTAAATCCAGATCGTGCCGCAGTGTAGGAAGTGCTGAACTTCTCCCCGCAGTGCCTCGACCAGTTGGCGCGTAGCCGACTCTGCGAAACAAATCAGGTCAACCACCACGTCTGGCTTCAGGTCACGTATCCGCCCCGCAAACGTGCTGGCTTTGTCCTCACTATCGCGGTCAGCCACCACCTGCTGCACCTGTTTCCAAGCGTTGTGTGCCACGTAGGGCAGGCTTTTGCCCCGTGTGATATTGATGACGGTATGACCCTGTTCCACCAGCATCGGCACCAGATACGTCCCGATATGCCCCGCACCGCCAATAACGACTACCCGCATAATATGCTCCCTTGCTGCCTCATCCGCGTCCCCGACCACAAATATCATCTTTTCGTAGGGGAGGGTCTCAGACCCTCCCGTATAATTCCCTCCCTCGTTTATGGGGGAGGGCTAGGGTGGGGTTCTAATCTCAGTCGGTCGAGAAGGCGTAAACGGTCGTCGTCTGGTAAGTGTCACCCGGTTTCAACTCGGTTGTTGGGAAGGCCGGTTGGTTAGGCGAGTCGGGATAATGCTGGGTTTCGAGGCAGAAGCCGTCACCCTGCCGGTATAACCCGCCACTCGAACCCACCAGTGTGCCATCGAGGAAGTTGCCCGTGTAAAACTGCATACTCGGCTCGGTCGTCCACACCTCAACCTTACGTCCGCTCGATGGATCATAAATCCGCGCCGCAAATTCGAGATCATTCGCGCTCGTCCGGTTGATCACAAAATCATGGTCATAGCCTCGCCCGCTGACGATCTGCGGAAACCCCGATCGTAGCCCCGCGTTCACCAGCTTGGGTGAGCGGAAGTCAAACGGTGTGCCTTCCACCGGAGCCAGTTCACCCGTTGGAATCAGGTTCGCGTCTACCGGTGTGTAGCGGTCAGCATTGATCTGCGCGATGTGGTTAGCAATCGTGCCTGCACCATTTCCCGCGAGGTTGAAGTAGGTGTGGTTGGTCAAATTCACCACCGTAGTTTGGTCAGTCGTCGCGTGGTAATCAATCCGCAGCTTGTTATCGGCGGTAAGCGTGTAAGTGACTTTGGTCGCCAGATTGCCGGGGTAGCCTTCTTCACCGTCAGGGCTGGTGTAGCTGAGTTCCAAGCCTACATCGCTGCCATTGTTAACTTCTTTGGCCGCCCACACTTTCTTATCAAAACCCTTGGTCCCGCCGTGCAGCGCGTTAATACCATCGTTTATCGCCAACTGATATTCTTTTCCCGCCAGCGTGAATTTGGCGTTGGCTATCCGGTTGCCATAGCGCCCGATGAGCGCGCCGAAGTACGGGCTGCGGGTTTCGTAGTCCGCCAGCTTTTCGAACCCCAGCACGATATTCGCCAGTGCGCCGGTGCGGTCGGGTACTTTCAGCGATGTGATGATACCGCCTAGGGTAATCACCTTGATTTCCATGCCGTTCGCGTTGGTCAGCGTGTATTCGTCGACCGTCACCCCATCCGCCGTTTTCCCAAAAACCGATTTTTGTATTGAAGCATTTGTTGGCATATTCGACCCTAATTTTTGAAAATTGTTATCAACGTTTCGGTGGATAATACTACCGCAGTTAGGGGAAATGTGCCGCTGCGAGTCCATCTGCTAAAACCAATATCTTGACGAATAGGACAATTTAGGGTGATATTTGTCGCTGCATATCTCGCCTTCAAAAACTAAACTGTTGACCGTAGGTGGGATTGCACCATCTCGTAAACTTGACCTGTCTGTTAACCGTTGCAAAGTGAAACATGACCATCGAATATCGCGTCGTAGAAGACCCTGAAGAACTTAAAGCAATTGTTGAACTGCAAACTGTGGTGTGGTCGATGCCTGCCAGCGAGGCTGTTCCCCACAATATGTTATTCGCTGTGATTCATGGTGGCGGTAACGTCATCCGTGCCGACCTCGATGGTGAACTCGTCGGTTTCTCGCTGGGCTTGGCCGCACTGCACGGTGAAGAACGCTGGTTGTGGTCGCATATGGCGGGGGTGGTTCCCGGTCATCAGGGTAGGGGCATCGGCTCCGGCATCAAATATGCGCAGCGTCGTTGGGCGCTTGACCACGGCTATAAGGTCATCGCTTGGACGTTCGACCCGTTGCAGCGTGGGAACGCTAACTTCAACATGCATCTGTTGAAAGCCACCACTTCGACCTATCACATTAATTTCTACGGTAACATGACCGATGGCATTAATGCCGGAATGCCCAGCGACCGCATGGAAGCTATCTGGGATTTACAGGCTGAGCCAGTTATTGCTGCCGAAGTCACCCCGCCCACATCAACCGTTGTCACCAACTTTCCGCGTGAAGCCTTCTTGCTCTACAGCGACGATGATGGGCAGCCGCAGCTTCAACTCCCCTCCACATGGCATAGTCGCTATTATTTTGCTGAAATCCCCTTCCAAATTTCCAAACTCAAACGTGAAAATCTACAACGCGCCCAGGCATGGCAGGTCGCGCTGCGGCAGGCGGCAGGTGGCGCTTTTGCTCAGGGCTATAAAGCGGTTGACTTTGCAGACGATGGTAAACGCTGCTGGTATATACTGGAAAAATCTTAACCAAAGTAGAGGATAGCACATTGAAACCAATAACCATCCAAGACATCAAGTTACATACGATTGCGCTGCCGTTTGTCGAACCGCTGAAAACCAGCTTCGGCAACGACCCATTGAAAGCAACCGTGCTGGTTGAACTCATCACAGCCGAAGGCGTTGACGGTTGGGGAGAAATCACCGTCGAGTTTTCGCCCGGTTACGCGGCGGAAACGCCGGTCACAGCCGAACATATCGCCAAGAACTTTTTGATCCCCAAACTGTTGGGTAAAACCTTCACCCATCCCCACGAAGCTGCTGCCATCATGAAGCCCATTCGCGGTCATCACCACACTAAGTTTGGCATCGAAACTGCTATTTGGGATGCGCTGGCGAAGCTCAACGAAATGCGTCTTGTCGATCTATTCTCGTCCTACCTGCCCGAAGGCAACGCAACCAAAGGCTTTGCCAGTGTCGGTGTGAGCATCGGTATTCAACCCACCGTCGAAGATACCGTCAAAATTATTCAGAAGCGTTACGATCAGGGCTACCGTCGTATCAAGCTCAAAATTAAGCCCGGTTGGGATGTTGAATTGGCGCGTGGTGTGCGTGCCGCGCTGCCCGATATTGTGATGATGCTCGATGCCAACAGCGCTTACACCCTCAAAGATGCTGAACACTTGAAGCAGCTTGACGCATTTAACCTGCTGATGATCGAGCAGCCGCTTGCTGACGATGACATCTATGAACACAGTAAGCTGCAACCGATGCTCAAAACACCGGTTTGCCTTGATGAGAGTATCAAAACCGCCACCGACCTCAAATTGGCGATTCAACTCGGTGCGCTGCGTATCCTCAACCTCAAGCCGGTGCGTGTCGGTGGTTATGTCGAAAGCCTCGAAATCTACAAGATTTGTGGCGAACACAACATTCCGCTGTGGATCGGCGGCATGATGGAAACCGGTATCGGGCGTGCGGCGAATGTGGCCTTTGCCTCGCTGCCGGGGGTCAATTTGCCCAGCGATATTTCCGCGACCGACCGCTACTACGCGCCGGATGTGACTGAACCACCGTTTGTGCTGGGGAAGAATAGTACGCTAGCTGTGCCGGAAGAAGCGGGTATTGGTGTCGTTATTGAGCCGGATCGCTTAGCACATGGCAAGCAAGTGTGGGCAGAAGCCAACCCTTACGTATAAGGCTTGGGTCGCCCTAGCATGTCACAAGAATTGGTTGTCGCCAGAGTCAAAGATCCCGAACTCGTCGATGACTGTATCCAGTTGTTCCAGTCGTGTCTGTGCCGCCTCGTTCTGGTGGATGAGGATTGCCGCAACCAGCGCGTTCAGTAAGCTGAACAAGGCGGCAGACGCGCCATAAAACCACACCCCGTAGCGCACCGTAAACACGAGGTCGCCACGACGGGCGGCGGGCGAAACGGGGGTGTCGGTCACACTGATGACGCGTGTTCCAATTTTGCGGGCGTAATCCATCGCGTGCAGAGTTTCCTTGGTGTAACGTCCGAAGCACAAGCTGAATAGCAAATCTTTACTCGTGAGCGCGGCGATTTGGTCAACCAGATCGCCCACTCCGGGTTGTAGCAGGTGGCACTTCCCCCGTATTTGCCGCAAGCCCATCGCAAAGTTCATCGCCATTGGTGCCGATGACCGCAGTCCGATGACATACACCGTTTCCGCCTCCAGCAGCATACTGACCGCTTGTTCAAAATCCGGCACCGAAATCTGCGAAACCATATTCTCGATATTTTTAGCATCAGTTCGCATCACCCGTTCAAGGATTGCGCCCATGCTGTTGTTGTCTTGTTCCAGCAGCTCGTTAATCAGCTTCCGCGAACCCAGTTGGTAAACACTCGCGGAATTAATACGCCCCGAAACTTCTTCTTGAAGCGCCGTTTGGAATTCTGGGAAGCCCTCAAAGCCTAGTGCTTGTGCCGTCCGTACCACGGTCGAGTGGCTCACATCAACCATATCGGCAATCCGCGCGGCTGAAAGATAGACGGCTTCCAAACG
The DNA here is from genome assembly GCA_027492915.1 of Bacteroidota bacterium. Lineage (GTDB taxonomy): Bacteria > Chloroflexota > Anaerolineae > Aggregatilineales > Phototrophicaceae > CFX2. Next base: position 5,948 of record JAPUDW010000288.1, read on the forward strand.
GCGTTCGAGGAAGAATTCCAGTACCTTTTGCTGTCCGGTACTCATACCATCGTACGACTCGCGGATGAGTGTCAGAATATCCCGCGACACATCCTTTTGGGTCATAATCCTTGTTCCTAATAATGATCGGTAACATTATCTAGCGTGTAACTGAAACTGCAAATTATCAATAGTGATGCAATTTCTTGTGCAATTTTGTGGTTTTATTGCACAAGTTATGTCACACGATATACTTTACACTATTCCCGATAAAACTTTATCACATTGCTCTGCATGGATTTGAGAAGTAATTTATGGCAAAACACGAACTCGTTATTCGCGGTGGAACAGTCTACGATGGCAGCGGCAGTCCGGCATTCGTCGGTGATGTCGGCATTGATGGACAAATGATTACCGAAGTTAGTGCAGCCGGTTCGTTGGAAGGCGAAACGATTGTTGATGCCGCCGGCCTCGCGGTTGCCCCCGGTTTTATCAATATGCTGAGTTGGGCTGTTGAATCGCTCATTGCTGATGGTCACTCTCAGGCCGACATCCGGCAGGGTGTTACGCTCGAAGTCGTGGGCGAAGGCTTCTCGATGGGGCCATTGAGCGACACGATGAAAGCGTCCGCCCCGCGCGGCTTACTCGGCAACAAAGATATTCAATACGATGTCGGGTGGACGACACTCGGTGAGTATCTCGACTTTATGGTTCGCAAGGGGATCTCTTGCAACATCGCCTCGTTCGTTGGTACGGCGACGCTGCGCGTTTATACTATCGGTTATGATGACCGCCCGCCGACCGAAGCTGAACTCGCCAAGATGTGCGAACTGGCGGAAGAAGCCATGCGCGAAGGGGCTGTTGGCCTAGCCTCGGCGCTCATTTACCCGCCTGCCTCCTATGCCAAAACCGATGAATTAATTGCTATCGCTAAAGCCGTGAGCAAATACAACGGCATGTATATTTCGCACTTGCGCAGCGAAGGTAAGTTCTTCTTGCAAGCGCTGGATGAAATGCTGGAAATTTCGCGCGAAGCTAAAATCCGCTCCGAAATTTATCACCTCAAAGCCGCCGGCCACGAAAACTGGTCGAAGATGGACGATGTGATCCGCGTGGTAGAAGCCGCCCGCGCTAATGGCGAAGAAATTACCGCCGATATGTATATGTATCCGGCGGGAGGGACTGGCTTAGAAGCCTGCATTCCGTCGTGGGCGCATGATGGCGGCGACGAAGCCTTACGCGCCCGTTTGCGTGATCCTGAAACCCGTGCACGCCTCAAGATCGAAATGAACACCCCTTCCGAAGAATGGGAAAATATGTGGTTGGAAGCCCGGTCGCCAGAGCATATTCTCTTGGCGGGGTTCACCATCGAATCGCTCAAGCCGCTGACTGGCAAACGTCTGTCCGAAGTTGCTGCCATGCGTGGCACTTCACCGGAAGATACGTTGATGGATTTGATCGTCGAAGATGAAGGTCGGATTTTTACCATTTACTTCACAATGTCCGAAGAAAATATTCGCAAGCAGGTAGCCCTGCCGTGGGTGAGCTTTTGCTCGGATGCCGAGTCGATGATACCCGAAGGGGCGTTCCTCAACTCGAACCCGCACCCCCGCGCTTACGGCAATTTCGCGCGGCTTCTGGGGCATTATGTGCGTGACGAAAAGCTGGCAACACTCGAAGATGTCATTCGCCGCTTAACCTCATTCCCCGCCCACATGCTGCGTATACAGGATCGAGGTTCATTGAAGGCGGGTTACTTCGCGGATGTTGTTGTTTTTGACCCCGACAAAGTGCAAGATCATTCGACTTTTGAAGACCCGCATCATCTCTCAACGGGCATGGTGCATGTGTTTGTGAATGGGAAACAGGTGCTCAAAGATGGTGAGCATACTGGAGCGCTGCCGGGGCAGGTCGTGCGTGGGCCGGGTTGGATAGGTCAATAGTTATTTTCATTTGAGGGAGATTTACGCGTGAAGTTTTTTACCGCCTGTTTGGCGACTGAAACAAATACATTCTCGCCGATGCCAACTAGCACAAAGAGTTTCTTTGTTGCGCGGCATGGGGATTACAGTACCTATCCGCCCTATAAAGACTCGACTGTTGCCCTGTTCCGCAAGTGGGCAGAAGCTAAAGGTTGGGAAGTCGCCGAAAGTTTGATCGCCAACGCCGAACCGGCTGGCAACACCCTACGCAAAACTTATGAAGCCTTCCGTGACGAAATTGTGGCCGACCTCAAAGCCGCGCTGCCTGTAGATGCCGTCTTGCTCGACCTGCATGGCGCGATGGTGGCCGATGGTTACGATGACTGCGAAGGCGACCTGATTGCCAACGTTCGGCAGGTGGTTGGTGCTGATATACCTGTTGGCGTAGAACTCGATTTACACTGCCACATTACCGAGAAAATGGTCAGCAACGCCACCATTATCATCACCTACAAAGAATACCCGCATACCGACACGGCTGACCGTGCGCTGGAACTGTTTAACCTGATTGCGGATACCGCGCAGGGCAAGATCAAACCGACGATGGGTGTGTTCGACTGCAAGATGATCGGCTTGTTTTATCCGACACAAGAGCCGATGAAAAGCTATGTCGATAAGATGAAATCGCTTGAAGGTAAGGATGGCGTATTATCAGTATCACTGGCGCACTGCTTCCCGTGGGGCGATGTGCCGGACTTGGGCGCAAAAACATTAGTTGTGACTGATAACAACGCTGCCCAAGCAACTGCGTTAGCCAAAGAACTCGGCCTTGAACTTTACAACATGCGCGACAAAGTTTACCCGCGCTACCTCGGCATCGACGCAGGCTTGGATGAAGCGTTAGCTATCGAGAAGTGGCCTGTGGTAGCGGCAGATGTGTCGGATAACTCCGGTGGTGGCGCACCCGGCGATTCAACATTTGTCGTCCGGCGTTTGCTGGAACGCGGTATCGAAAATGTCGCGGTCGGCTGCATCTGGGACCCGATAGCGGTTTCGGTGGCGATGGATGCAGGTGTCGGTGCGCACCTTGATATGCGAATTGGTGGCAAGATGGGGCCGATGTCCGGTGACCCGCTTGATTTGCACGTTGAGGTGATAGGCCTCGCCGAGAATGCTATTCAGTACTTTGGCCCCGACGAAGCGCGTGTTGATATGCTGCTGGGTAATACGGCTGCGGTGCGCGTGAACGGCATCGACATCGTACTCATTTCGCTGCGTACCCAAACGTTTAGCCCTGAAGTGTTCACCAACCTCGGTATCGACCCGTTAAGCCGTCGCTTGCTGATCGTTAAATCGACCCAGCATTTCTACGGGCGCTTCTCGCCGATTGCCTCTGAAGTGATTTACATTACTGGCCCCGGTGCCGTGCTGCCGGACTTCAAGAATATTCCCTTCAAGTACGCGGATCGTAACCAGTACCCAATCGTCGAAAACCCGCTCAACGTGTAGTCGGTTTTATCTGAAAGTCTAAAGTGAGGTTGTTTCGTGGCACTCAAAGATGATCTTCAAGCGATAGTTAAAGAAGCCGACATGGAAGCCGGTATCGCCATTTGGCATATCGAGTCCGGTGAACAGGTCGATCTTAAT
>JAPUDW010000289.1 GCA_027492915.1 Bacteroidota bacterium
GGTCGGTTAAGCGATACGATCATGATGTACGTACAAAGTCCGGCGTGGAGTTACTGGCGTGGTTACGCCTTTGACCAATATGACGGGCGTAACTGGAGTGCATCAGATAACAATCTACGACCGTATTACGCGGGGCGCAGTGGAAGATTTGTACTTGGCAATGCCAATAAAGAGAAAACCTTTGTCCAGTCTTTTTATATTGCCCATGACATGCCCAATATCCTGTGGGCAGGCGGTACACCTGTCAGCGTCTTTTTCCCCTCACGTGAACTTGCACTCGATGTAACCGGCGGCATCAAGGTTGGCTCGGCACTGGCGGAAGGTACTGTTTATTCGGTTGAATCCACCAGCCAAACTTTTGAACCGGATGTATTACGTAATGCCCGTGGTGATATTCCTGAATGGGTTGAGTCGCGCTATTATCAACTGTCGGAAACCATCACTGACCGAACACGCGAACTGGCACAAACCATAACCGAGGGAAAAAGCACGACCTACGATAAAGTCATCGCGGTGCGAGATTACCTCTTAAACACCTTTCCCTACGATTACTTCCCCCCGCCCCAAGCACCGGATACCGACGCGGTTGACCAATTTTTGTTTGTGGATAAGCGCGGCGTCTGCGAACATTTTACGAGCGCGATGGTCGTCTTACTCCGCGCAGCGGGTATTCCAGCACGCTTCGTGGTCGGCTACGGCAGTGGAACCTATAACGCCATTACCGGCTACTACGAAGTCCGGGCTAATGATGCCCATGCGTGGGTTGAGGTGTATTTCCCCGGTGTCGAGTGGGTTCCATTTGACCCCACCCCCGGTTGGACGGGTGACCCACAAACTGGCGGGGTAAAGCGCTGGGTATTCAGCGACCTGATGTCCGGTGTCGAACTGCCTAACATCCCGATTGGTGAGATGTTTCAGGCGGGCATGTCGGCGATGAGTATCGCAATCCGTCCTTTGTTAGTCGTGCTGGTGCTCGTAGGCTTTGGCTTCTTGGCGTGGTACGCACGGCGGCGCTGGAAGCGTTGGTCATTCACGGGCTATTCGGCAGGGCTTATTCATCAGGACAAGAACCGCCGACAAATCTTTGCGGCCTATAAACGTGCTCAACGGCAGATGAAATCCTATCGGGAGGCAAGCCAAACCGTAGGCGAACATGCCGACACCACACCGGAACTCAGTACACTGGCTGCGCTGGTGGACATTGCAGCCTACCGACCGGAAGCGCCGGACGCGAGTATAGTCGAAAAAGCACGCGAAGCATTGAACCACAAGCAAACCGGGGAACGAAGAGAATAAGATAATCTTACAAGGATGCCATTATGACCAGATACACAAATATAGGTTTTGGCGAGACAACCCATATCCCTGACGATTTATTTTTCCTGAACCCAGCCAACCAGTACATGGTCACAGGCAAACGGGACTATCGGTACATCCGGTCAAAGTTTGGTTGTGCCGGATTAATCGTGATGATGTTTTTATCCGTTTTCATCGCATTCATGATTCCACCCTTTGTAAATGAGATGCGGCTGCTCATGATGGAAACCAACACCACAGAAGGCAGTGTGATAAACCTTCGCATCTCCAGCGGGCGAAATACCAGCTATTATTTGACCTACACATTTTCGGTCAACAATCGCGAATACACACGCGAAGAATCCATTACTCGCAGCGAATACAACGAGCGAAATAGCGGAGATTGGGTGACAATTACCTACGCAAAGGGTGACCCAACCAGTTCGCATTTAGGTTTACCGGGAATGCGGTGGATGGCGATCAGCCCATTTTTATTTTTTGCAGGCTTTTTGATCGTGATGGGCGGGGTACTATTCCTCAGCGATTTACCCCGACGGCGGCGAATCGTACGGATGCGGCGTGATGGTCAGTTGATCTTAGGGCAAATAAAGTCAACTAATGGCAAGATGGTACGGCGCGGGTCGGGCAAGAGCCGCCGGACGGACTATGATGTAACCCTCTTTTACGAATTCACAAACCCCGATCATATCCTGTTGAATTCGAAAGAAACGTTTGTACGTAACGATCTCAAAAATCGAAACTTACCCAACCATGGCTCGGTCACGGTCTTGTATGTCAACAATGACGATTTTATGGTGCTTTGAACGTCATATCGGTGGCGTGCGGAACAGGTAGATCAAGATTGAGAGCGTGATCGGCGACAGCAGCGTACTCGCCATAATGATGTTGAGCGCAAGGTCACGCTCCAAGTTGAACTCGGTGGTAAAGATGATGGTGAGTACAGCGGTTGGCATACTCGCTTGCACGACAAACGCCGTCAGTGCCGCCCCCGTTATGCCCAGCAGCGCACCGATGCCCAGCGCGATAAACGGTGACAATAGCAGGCGAATCACCACGCCGGTTGTGACTAACTTAAACTGCCCAAAACGGCCAAACTGACCGAGTTCCAAACCCAACAGCACCAGCATCAGCGGCAGCGCGGCATTCCCCAACGAGTCGATAGAACGGGTAACAACCAAAGGCAGCGGGATGTGAAAGTTAGCGACAATGAGCGCACTGACCAACGCCCACACAGCCGGTGTTTTGGCTACACTCAACAGGCTCTTGGAAAGCGGCTGATGCCCGTTGGAGGCGATAAACGTGCCGAGCGAATAATTGGTGGCGATATTGGCGATGAACACGATAATGGCGCGGCTGAACACCTCATCATTAAAGGCGAACCCCACCAACGACAGGCCAAAATTGCCCGCGTTCAGGCAAAAGCTGCCGATCATCAAATTGGCGCGTTCGGTTGGCGAGGCGTGCTGAACCCTGGCGGCGAAGTAGGCGATCAACGCGCAGGAAAGCTGGAAGATAATCGTTCCGGCGAAGATACGTAGAAATTCATCCCCCGCGATCTGGCTCTTGAGGATCTGGCTAAAGACCAGCGATGGCGAAAACACGTTAAATAGCAGGACGCTCACGGTACGCGGGTGAACATCAAAACGGCGCTTGATGTAAAAGCCAACCGCAGCGATCAGCAGGATAGGCAGCAAGTTGTCAGCGAAGATGTGGATGAGTTCAGCCATAATCCCGTTTGAGTGAATGACGTATTCGATGTGGTGTTGTCGGGGCGCAGGGTGGTACGCCCTCAACTCACCGGTTTATTCCGGCAGATAGCGCTTGGGGATTTTGCAGATCATGGTGTAGGCGGGGTCGAACATATTCCCGACCTCGTATTCGACTGTGAAGCCCATGAGCAAATTTGCCTCGGCAGCCGATAAACCGCAGCGTTGTTGGAGCCACGCCAGCATCTCGGTGGTCGCGTTTTGGACGCACTGGTCAAGCGGGCGGGCGTTACCCGTCGTGAATATGTACTCGGCGTTTTCGCCGCGCGGCCAGCCGGATTTGACACCCTTGAGCAGTTCAACCGTGAACTGCACCTCGAACGAGATTTCCACACCTGTGCCGGACATCTCCCCATCACCTTGCAGCGCATGACCATCACCGAGGTGGAACAGTGCACCGGATTGGAACACGGGGAAATAAACGGTGACGCCTTCGACAAAGCCGTTGTAATCCATGTTGCCACCATGCTCGGCAGAGGTGGCGGTGGAGATAGCCTGACCATCCGCCGGCGCGACACCGAAACAGCCGATCATCGGGTTAATGCTGAGCGGAAACTTACCAAGCTTCGCGCCAATCGGCTGGCGCAGGGTAGCGGTACGCGCGGCGGTATCAACATCCCAATAAACGGTTAGATCGCGGGAAGGCAGCGCCGGAACAGCCGCGGGATCAACCACATTTTGGGCGAGGCCGGGGCGACCCCAGCCGGTGATGCGGTTGGGTGTCAGGCGGTCGATGTGGACGACGAGCGTATCGCCCACTTCCGCGCCCTCAATGTAGAACGGGCCGGTCATGGGGTTGGGACCATCGGTCACTTTTTTCTCGGTGTCATCCATGCCCCACGCATCGACGGTGGTGGTGATGACGGTATCACCGGGGGCGATATGCAGGACGGGTGGGTGCGAGCCGATGGTGTTGTGGTAGTGGTCGGGCGTAAAATTGTGAGTGGGCATGATTGGTCGTTAGTCTCCAGTTAAAAGTTACAAGAAACAAGTTGCAAGTTAGAAGTCAAAGATTCGGAAAATTCTGCAAATTCAGAATCAATTTTCGTGCAGATTCGGTGGAATGCTCGGCTACAATCGCGGTAATTATTGGCAAAGGTACTGCCGCCGCCAAGATTGCCAATCTTCAATTTTTATCTTATAGAAAATAGTCTTTGGTCGTTGCAGCTATAAGCGGAAATCTGCTCATAGCCCTCATTTGAAACCGTGCGCATAGCATAACATATCTTGAGGGGGAAAGGGTGACCATTTGGTAACTCTTAAGCGAGCAAGTTACCAACCCTTTTGAGGGAGCCAAATTGTTAAATCGGTTGGGTAATGGTTAGGATTGGGTTTGGGGGATAAAAAACAGATCATTCTCTACATCAAAACCATCATCAAATAAACAACATAACGATCAGGGTTTGTCTGATCAACCAACACCGTCCAATACTCTTGGGTGTTTTTGGAAACCATACCACCAGCAAAAACTTTTGCCGTTTGGGGTTTCCACCAGTTGAAATATTCGATGATATCGACATCATTCTCGCGAAACGGGTATTCACCTTCTTCTAGTGGGGGGGCAAAGCCAAGTTTGGATAAAAACGGGTCAACGGAAGCAGCACTCACCTCAAAGCGAACATTTACCGCAGCCTCTTGCAACGCAATATTGTAGTCAACCATTTCGAGTCCAGTGGCATCAGCCGGAAGTGATGTTTTGAGAAATCGTTCAAGATCAGCCCGCGTATCGATACCCAGCGGGCCAACAACGGTTAGCAACAACCACGGCGTCTGTGTTTGCAGCGTGGACAGCGTAGATTCAGGTGTCCGTGGGGTTAGTAAAAACCGAATGGGTGTAGTGGTTACGACTACAAAACAACTTATAACCATCAATAATGCGACCAATAGTGTAAGACCACAAGCCGTTCTTAAGCGGCGTTTGCGTTGCATTTCCCCTCATTTTCACTGAGCTACAAGCGATACGTTTTTATTATACAACCCAAGTATATCATCGCTCAAAGTAGACAAAATTAGTCAGGTTCTTAAAGGTTCTATAAAGATCTAAAATATGACTTAGCGTGTCAAATTGGGTAAAATATGCACCTCGTAAGCTGAGTTCAGAAAGGTCGTAAAAAACCTATGACAGAACAACCCCAAAATATACGACATGATAATGAAAATATTGTTCGTCTGGACCTGATGGATCATGTGAGGCGACGACCGGGGATGTATATCGGTGGTACGGACACAAAGGCGCTTCACCATTTGATATATTTTCTCGTTGACCATGCAGTTGAACTATCACTTGCAGGGAAATGCGATCATATCTGGATCACACTTAGAGATCAAAACGAGGTCATCTTTCGGGACAATGGTGTAGAAATACCTCAAGTCGTCATTGAACAATTTGGTCACAATCTGCTTGAACTATTCCTAACCCAAATTGGCATATCAAGTGAACGTGTTCACGGCTTCCCTCTCAAACGTGTGTCAGGATTGATGTCAGTTGGTTTGTGGGCAATTAACGCGCTTAGCGAATGGCTAACCCTTGAGGCTACCTTTGATGGCTATTTATGGAAGCAAGAACACAGTAAAGGTGTACCACAAACAGATGTCACCAAAGTTCGCAAGCTGAATGACGGTGATCCAAAAGGCATCACCATTACATTTCGACCGGATTTTAGTATCTTTCAACAGAACGATTTCGACTACGGATCAATTATTAGTCGACTTCAGCAAACTGCGTACTTAGCCCCTAATTTAACTATCACAGTCGTTGATGAGCGTAGAAGCCCTCCCCTTCATGCAGAATTTCATTCTCCGAACGGCATGACAGACTTGGTCAGAGACATAAATGAGAATAAGGCTACCCTCCATGAAACGATTCACTACCAAGGCAATTGCATTACCAACAATAGCAACTACCAAGAAACATATGATGTCGAATTCGCCCTACAGTACACAGACTCCAACAATACGGTTATCAAGTCATATGTGAATACCTACTTCATGGATGGCGGCACGCATGTGCAGGGCTTGCAAGCGGCACTTGTCGAGATCATTAATGACAGAATAGGAAACGAAAGTGATAAGCCTTTTACATGGGATGAAATTCAAATGGGTTTAACGGTTGGCCTTAACGTTAAAACTGCTGATCCTAGTTTTGAAAGCCAGTCGAGAATAAACCTTCTAAATCCGTCAGCTCATGAAGCGGTTGTCGAAGTGGTTAGAAACGGAATGAGCAGGGCAAATATTGATGCCATCATCGAAAAGTGCAAAGCAAACCGCCGTAATCCAAAAGGAATGGGGGCATAGGCGATTTATTTTTCGGGCAAGATCACTCCTGCCCTTATCCACATGGCTACTGCAAGATGGGCGAAGTGGTTTCGAACAAATTAACCACCTCGCTCTTGAACATTAAAAAACTCTTATCTTCGCAAAAGAAATCCAAATGAATAACTTATTGCGTAAATAGGTGATGTGTTGAGTGCACAACATACACACTTAGTTTCTGCTGTTATTCATGAGGAGAGATGTAAAGTGAAAACCAATCTTAACCGCCGTGACTTTTTGAAAGTTAGTGCCGCCTTCGGAACCGCCGCCGCAACCTTGAGCTTCCCCGCCGCGTTCGGCCTGCAACGTGCGTTCGCCGCTGACGACGATGCACAGACCATTCTCAACATCGCCGCCACCGCCGAAACCTTTGCCACCACCCATTACTACCGTGCGTTGAGCGAAATGGAATTCAACGAAGGCGAAAAGGCGTACATGCTTGCCGCAATGGAAAGTGAACTGCTCCACCGTAACTTCCTGATCGCCAACGGTGCCAAGCCGATTGTCGAGGAATTCTACTTCCCCGAAGGCACATTCGCTGATAACAAGATGCTGGGAACCGTCACCTCGGTCGCCGAAACCGTGTTCGTCGCCGCCTATCTGGCAGCCGTGCGCCGCTTCTCCGAACTGAGCCAACCGCTGCTGGCGATGGTCGCCGGACAGGTCGCGGTCGTCGAAGGCCAGCACTTGCTGTTCATGAAGGGTTTGGCTGGCACCAGCCCCGCCAATGACCTCGGCCTCGCCGACCCGCTGTTCTACAACGTGTCGGATGCCGTACCGGTTATTTCCGGCTTGCTGGATGGCAAGAGCGAAGTCGCGGGCATCAAGACCGAAACCACCGCCACCGCCTACCCCGGCGACGACGCGGTGAATGCGATGATCGGCGACAAGAGTTTCTTGCAGCCGCCGAAGCCCGCCACCGATCCGGCAACCTTCCCCAGCATGTAAGTAACCCAACTGGGTTGATGACCTAAAATGTAAAGGGCTTGCCGACGGCAAGCCCCTACAATTCATTGTTTTACCTTAAACAACAGCGTGGTGTGCTTGCAAGCTGCGAACGCGCAGGGGTTTGTTCCGCACCGAGCGGATGCCCTGCACCGCAGCCATCGCGCCTGTCAGCGTGGTGATGATCGGCACCCCGTAAGCAATCGCCGTACCCCGAATGAGTGAGCCATCCTCGTGGGCTTTACCCCCGCGCGGCGTATTGATAATCAGGGCGATTTCACTAGCGCGTACAGAATCGACGATGTTGGGCGAACCATCGCTAACCTTGTTGACAGTCGTTACCGGCAAACCCGCAGCCGCAAATGCCGCCGCTGTACCCGATGTAGCCACCAGCGTGAAGCCGAGCTGGTGCAAGTCATGAGCGATCTTGAGCACGGCGGTTTTGTCGTTGTCATTAAAGCAGATGAATACCTTGCCGGATTGAGGCAGCGCCGAGTTCGCCGCAATTTGAGCCTTGGCATAGGCGTGACCAAAGGTGGAGGCGTGTCCCATCACCTCGCCCGTCGAGCGCATTTCAGGGCTGAGTCGGGCATCCACGCCGGGGAACTTCTGGAATGGCAGCACAACTTCTTTGATGAAGTTCCCCTCGACCACCGGCTCGACGAGGAAGTTCAGGTCGGTCAGCGTCTTACCCGTCGAAATTTGAGCGGCGTAACTGGCGAGTGGTACGCCGGTCGCCTTGCTCACAAACGGCAGCGTCCGGCTGGCGCGTGGGTTGACTTCCAGCACATAAACCACCTCATCGCGGATGGCGAACTGAATGTTGAATGCACCTTTGACGTTCAGGGCGAGGCCGATACGGTCGGTGTACTCGCGGATAATTTCGAGGTGGTAGCGGGTAATCTTGTAGGGTGGCAAGACGCAGGCTGAGTCACCGCTGTGGATACCGGCCTCTTCGATCTGCTCCATGATGCCACCGACGGTCACATATTCACCGTCACACAGCGCATCAACATCCACCTCAAACGCATCGTCGAGGAAGCGGTCGATGAGTACCGGATGCCCGTTCCACTCGATATTGGTGTCGATCCAATTAATCAACGCCGCGTCATCAAACACGATTTCCATACCCCGCCCACCGAGGACATAGCTGGGGCGGATGAGGACAGGGTAGCCGATGCGGTTAGCAACCCCAAGGGCTTCATCACGGGTGAGCGCTGTGCCACCGTCGGGCTGCGGAATTTCGAGCTTTTCCATCAGCGCGTTGAAGTGCTTACGATCTTCAGCCAAGTTGATGGTGTCGTAAGATGTACCCCAGATAGGCGCACCGGCTTCGCTCAAAGCACGGGCGAGATTCAGGGGCGTTTGACCGCCGAACTGCACCAGAATACCATCCGGCTTTTCGGCGTCGATGATGTTCAACACATCCTCAACGGTCAGCGGTTCGAAGTACAAGCGGTCAGCCGTGTCATAGTCGGTGCTGACGGTTTCAGGGTTACAATTGACCATGATGGTTTCGTAGCCCAACTGCTTGAGGGCGAAACAGGCGTGAACGCAGCAGTAGTCGAACTCGATACCCTGACCGATGCGGTTGGGGCCACCACCGAGGACAATCACCTTTTTGTTGGTCGTCGGCTCGGACTCGTCGCCTTCTTCATAGGTGCTGTAAAGATATGGCGTGTGCGCTTCGAACTCCGCCGCGCAGGTATCGACGCGGTAATAGGAAGGCACGATACCCAGCGACTTGCGGTGGGCGCGTACCTGCGTTTCCGGTAGACCAAGCAGTTGGGCAACGTGGGCATCACTATAGCCATAGCGCTTGATTTTGAGAAAGTCAGCCGCATCCAAACGGTCGAGGGTCAGCTTCTTGTCGAGAATGGTGTGCTGAATGGTGATGATGTCGCCCATCTGGCGGACAAACCACGGGTCAAAGCCAGTCGTCTGGCTTACTTCATCCAACGGCATCCCATTAAAAAGCGCTGACGCGGTTTGGAACAGGCGTTGGGCAGTCGGCACTTTGAGCATTTCGGAAGTCGCCTCGCCCAGCTTGCTGCCGAAGCCGACGATGCCGATGTCGAGGGCGCGGATACCCTTTTGCAGCGCTTCAGGGAAGGTACGGCCAATCGCCATGACTTCGCCCACGGCCTTCA
>JAPUDW010000290.1 GCA_027492915.1 Bacteroidota bacterium
CTAAAGACGAGAACGCGCGTGCATTGGTCAAGCAGTATGATGTGCGGACACCCAGCATTTACGCGAGCATCGGCACACTTTCTGGCGGGAACCAGCAAAAAGTCATTATCGCGCGTGAATTTTCGCGGCACAATCACCTGCTGCTGGCGGCGCAACCGACACGCGGGTTAGATGTGGGGTCGATTGAGTTTATCCATAAGCAAATTGTGGCAATGCGGGACGCGGGGATGGCGGTACTGCTGATCTCAACCGAGTTGGATGAAATTTTCTCACTCTCTGACCGGATCGCCGTCATGTATGCCGGAAAAGTTATCGACACCTTGAACATTGAAGACGCAACACGCGAATCAGTCGGTTTGCTGATGGCAGGCGTGAAACGCGAAAAAGCACAAAAGGAAGCGACTCATGTCTGAAGGCACTTTACCCGCCTCAACGCCCCCTGCCCCAAATGTGATGGGCAGGCGATGGGCAAAAATTTCATCGCGCCTTGTACCGTTGTTCGCAGTGATTACAGCCCTTATCGTCAGCATGTTATTCATTATGTTTACCGAACTGCTGACGCAAGGCCATGTGGATGTCAACCAGGTTCTAAACACGACCGGAACCGCCTACAACGGGTTACTCGAAGGCTCGGTGGGGGTGACGATCAGCAATACCCTCAGTGCTGATAATCTGGCGCTGGCGAAAGTTTACGCAGCAGAAGCACAGGACTTAAACCCGCGCGGCTTGACTATAGCAGCGCGTTTGACCGATGAAGTACGTGTTATAGGGGTCGAGAATGCTATCCGCTACGGCGCGGTGCTGGACAAATTCCCGGATTTAAGTGACGAGGAAATTGTCGTGCTGGGTGGGGCGATCCCTGAAATAACGACATTTGGCGAAGAAAACCTGCTGTCGATGCGGACGCTGTTGGAAGGATTGGGCGAACTCGACCGATCCGACGCAAACGATCTGGTTGAGAAATTTGCCACAGAAGAAAGCTTGACGGCAGAAGGGCACGAGGAAATTGAAACGGCGGTACCCGCCACCGTGAGCCTGAGTGATGAGGAACTGCTCGCGCAACTCAAGACGATTAACACCAACGGTTTCGTTAAAATGCAGCGATGGCTGTCACAGGTGGATATCCTCACCGAGCAGGGACTCACTACAGCCTCGGCAGAAGCACAGGATTTAGCCGCTATTGGGAAGCTGGATGTCGCCAAAGTTCGCACATGGGTAAGCGCAGCAGAAAACCTACAAAAACTCGGCATTAATGATCTTGGGGCATTGGCTGAACAACTGCGTATTGTGAAGGTGTTGTACGACAAGGGATTACTGGTTGACCAAGACCCCAACACGGCGCTCACGAATGAACTTGAGAGTGTCATTCAAAATAATTATGTCATCCTACGCCCGAACAACCAGATGTTGTTTGACCCCAAGCCAGCACTGATTGGTTCCATACTACGCGAAAACAAGACACCGGATGACCCCAGCGACGACAACAAGATTGACGCGGTTTACCTGAAGCTCGGCGATAAAGCCCTGTTGTTTTACCCCGGCACGCTGGAAAGCATGATTGTGCGCTCGATCCCATTTGTGATTGCGGGGTTAGCGGTGGCACTGGGCTTTAAGGCAGGCTTGTTCAACATCGGCGCGGAAGGCCAATTGTACGCGGGGGGTATTCTTACGGCGTGGGTCGGCTTTTCACCACTTTTCGCGGATCTACCCGTAGCGCTGCACATCGGGTTATGCATCATCGCGGGTATCGTTGGCGGCATGTTATGGGGGGCGATACCCGGTTTACTCAAAGCGTATACGGGCGCACATGAAGTTATTAACACAATCATGCTGAACTTCATCGCGATTAACCTTGTCGATTGGCTGATTAAATCGACAAACCCGATCATTCTGCTTGACCCAACAGCCAGTGTACCGCGCACGCCTTATATTCCACCGGCATTTCGACTGCCAACTTTTGCGCAAATTTCGCCCGTGTGGTTTGTCGCAGCGGGGGTATTTACGCTGATATTCGGGTTGTGGCAGCGCCGAGACGCGCTGCGCGAGAACCCGATGTTCATCATTCGCCCGATCATCAGCGGCATACTGGTGTTCGTGGCGGGGTTGGCGCTGGCATGGCTGACTGTGAATGGGCAACTGCACATCGGGCTGGTGCTGATGGTGGGCGCAGTATGGTTTACCGAATGGTTCCTCGACCGAACAACCCCCGGCTTTGAACTGCGAACGGTCGGCGCGAACCCTGATGCCGCACGTTACGCGGGTATGAATGTACAGTGGAACGTGGTGATGGCGATGGCGCTCAGCGGGGCGCTGGCCGGTTTAGCAGGCGGTATCGAAATCGCGGGTGTTCACTTCAATATGACTCCCGGCTTCTTCGGTGGTGTGGGCTTCGACGCGATTGCAGTGGCCCTGCTGGCACGCAATAACCCGCGTAACATGATCGCAGCAGGTTTACTGTGGGGGGCGCTGATGTCCGGCGGCGGGTTGATGCAGACACGCGCGGAAATTTCCATCGACCTTGTGAAGATTATTCAAGCACTCATCATTATGTTTATCGCGGCGGATGCAATTATCCGGTTCCTGTGGCGTGTACCAGAAGCCAGCGCGGAAGAAAAAGAACGCACGCTGTTTGCCGCGAAAGGCTGGGGAGGTTAACCATGACGACTTCATCACCGACAATGCCCCCGGCTCTGACAACAGGGGCAAGCTGGCGCGAGCGAATTAAAATCACCCGCACGGGTGTATTCGCCGTCCTGTTCATTTTACTCGGCGCGTGGGTGCTGCTTTCCGTACCCAACAATTATGGGCCGGATGTGACGACCCTACTGACGATTGACGCGACGGGGACGGTGGGTGTCCCTGTACCAACGGTGGCCTTTTCGGTAGCGGTGGCGCTGTTGTATATCGCGGGGGGTATCGTCACGCTGCTGCCGATCCCAGCGCTGCAACGCATCAAGTTCGGTTGGCTGGTACTGAACGGTATTCTACTCATTCCGCTGGTGCTGGTCATCATCGCAGCGGGCGGGCGCTCGAACGTAACCGTGATGCTCACCGAGAGTATCCGGCTTTCGACACCGATTGTCATCGGGGCAATCGCGGGTATCTGGTCGGAACGCGCGGGTGTGGTCAACATCGGAATCGAGGGCATGATGCTGACGGGCGCCTGTTTGGGCTTCGTCGTCTATACGCTGCTGGTGAGCAGTGGCGTGAACATGGGCGTAGGGCAGTTTGCTGGCGTGATCGCTGCGATTATCGCGGGTGGTTTAATGGCGGCGCTCCATGCGTGGCTTTCGATAAAGTTCAAGACAAATCAAACGGTCAGCGGTACAGTCATTAACATTTTAGCGATTGGCCTGACGAGCTACCTGCGGCGTGAAGTGCTTGTCAGTTCGGAAGCGGCGATCAACCGGCTGCCGAAAGTTAACTTCCCCCAAGGATTGGTCGAAATTCCGGTTATCGGGCCGACACTCTTCAATGGTCAACCCATTTTTTACGGCATGATATTAGTGGTCATCGTCACGCATGTTGTGCTGTACTACACACGCTGGGGTTTGCGAACACGAGCCGTGGGTGAAAACCCGCACGCAGCGGACACACTGGGTATCCGAGTCAACCGCAACCGCTGGACGAACGTGCTGATTAGTGGCATGATCGCAGGGTTGGCGGGGGCATGGTTCACGCTAGAGACAAATGGCACTTTTGACGACAATATGACGGCGGGTAAAGGGTTTATCGCGCTGGCAGCGATGATCTTTGGTAACTGGACACCATTCGGGGCAGCGACGGGCGGCTTACTCTTCGGCTTTTCAGAGGCGATGGGACAGCGTTTCCAAATTTTGGGTGTTCCGATTCCAGCGCAGTTTTTGCAAATGGTGCCTTATATCGTAACGATTGTGGTTCTGGCGGGGTTGATCGGTAAGGCAAGCCCACCGAAGGCTGATGGTGTGCCGTTCGAGAAAGAGTGACACGGTTGGCATTTCCATAACATATTGTTATGAGGCATGATTAACCATAATGGGTATAATCAGCATTTTATGATTTAGTATCAATGTAAAATAGGCTATTTTGGCTATTAAGCTCAACTTCGAAATTCGACAAGTCGAAGCAAACGAGCGCCCATTGATTGCGGCATTCTTAGAGGCGCAATGGGGGTCGGTGCAAATGGTTAGTCGTGGGCGTATTCATTTAGCCGACGAATTACCAGCCTTCATCGCGCTTTGGGACGACCAAATGATCGGGCTGGTGACCTACCAGATTGATGGTGACGAGTGCGAAATTGTTTCGCTGGACAGTTTGATGGTGCGGATTGGGGTAGGCGGCGCGTTGATCCAAGCGGTGGTGCAACAGGCGGCTTATCACTGCTGCAAGCGCGTGTGGTTGATTACGAGCAACGACAATTTATCTGCACTCGGCTTTTACCAGCGGCGCGATTTCCGACTGGTGGCCGTGTACCAAGGCGCGATTGATGCATCGCGCGAGATCAAACCGTCAATCCCGCTGATCGGCATGGATAACATCCCCATCCATGACGAAATAGAGTTAGAGCAGTGGCTATACCCCGAAACTTAAGTCTTGCAACACCCTATCCACAGTTATAGTATGACTAGGCAGGACAGCCTGATAGCCGTTTGTAAGGCTAATCTGGTTGAATGCACGCTAGCAAACTTTAAGCAGCATGTTTTCAACATGACTAAGGAACCATTAGATGATCGAGTTTATCATCACCCGAGGGCCAATCATCGCTTACATGATGATCTTTGGCATCATTTTTGCTGAGTCCGGTTTACTAATCGGCTTTTTCTTGCCGGGTGACAGCCTGTTGTTCACGGCAGGATTTTTGGCCTCCGACGCGGGGAAAGAACTGCTCGTCAAATTCGGTTTACCGACCGACCATCCCTTTTTCTCATTAACACTTTTAGTAATCGGCTGTTTTGCAGCAGCAGTCATCGGTGACAGCGTAGGCTACCTGTTTGGCAAGCGTGTTGGTAAGCGTTTGTTCCAACGTGAAGATTCGCGCCTGTTCAGCAAGAAGAACCTGTATAAAGCACAAGCGTTTTACCAGAAGCATGGCGGCAAAGCAATCGTTCTGGCGCGTTTCATTCCGGTTGTCCGCACGTTCGCGCCGATTGTGGCCGGCATCGGCGATATGCAATATACCCGATTCGCGATGTTCAATGTCGTTGGCGGGTTTATCTGGGCGGTCGGTGTTACGGTCGCCGGTTACTTCCTTGCGGCAGTTATCGGGCCGGAAAAAATTGACACCTACCTGCTGCCGATCATCGTTATTATCGTTCTGATTTCGGTCGCGCCGCCGGCTTACCATCTGTGGAAAGAACGCCGTGCCGAAAATCAGTCATCGCCTGCTGCATAACGATTGATTGAAAAGTCAACAGCAGTAAGGCATCCACCACAAAATTGTGTACAAGAAGCCGGATGCAGTCCGGCTTTTAAATTTATCCACTCACAGATTTGACTCAGGAGAAGATTAATGTCCATTCCCTTGCATAACCCGGAAAAGAGCCTCGGTGAAACATTGCAATACATGAGTAGTTCGATCACTCAGCCAACCATCAGCCTCCGTGAACTGCTTGAACTGATTGGCGAGCAAGGAATGCTTGTCTTTTGCATGTTCCTAACCATCCCTTTCCTGCTGCCCGTATCTATTCCGGGTGTTAGCACGGTGTTTGGATTGGTGATTACGTTGATTGGGATTGGTGTCGCCTTTAACCGCGTGCCGTGGCTGCCTGCGCGTTTGATGAACCGCACGATTGAGCGCATTCATCTGCTGCCAGCGCTGGAAAAAGGCGCGGCTTTGTTCACCCGTTTGGATAAGGTCGTCAGCCCGCGCATCCTCGCGCTGACTCACGGCTCAACGGTCAACCGTGTGAATGGTTTGCTGCTGGTACTGGGCGCGATTTTATTGATGGCTCCGTTCGGGCTTATCCCGTTCTCGAATACCCTACCCGCGCTGGCGATCCTGTTCCTCGCGGTTGGAATGCTGCAACGCGACGGTATTTTTGTGCTGTTGGGGTATCTGGCGCTGGTGGCGACGATTGTGTACTTTGGCGCACTCATTGGCGCGGCAATTCTAGCGGGGCAAGGGTTGAGTTCACTGCTCGGCTCGTAAACATTGTAAATTTGCTCGGCAATTGTGCGATTTGCAACGTAGACGTCGCGTACTACGCCCCTACAAATGGACATCTGCACTTGTTCGCATCAGGCAACATCCAACACACCCATCACCTTGATCGGGTGTGTTTTGTTATAGTCGGAGAGCAACCTTCTGTGTTATGGTGCGTACAAGCACAATAGCAATGACAGCACACGATAGGATGTTCGATGAGACAGCTCAATTTTTACTTGCAATATGCTTTTCGTAATTTATGGCGCAGCCGCCGCTGGTCGATCTTCGCATTATTCTCGGTCGCTGCCGGTGTAGCAACAGTCGTAGCGCTTCGCAGCTTAGGGCTGGCAATCGGTGATTCGCTAACCGGAAATGTACGTGGCAGCCTGCATGGCGATATTGTACTCAATATGGGCAGCGGCGGTGGATTTAATTTTGGCGACCCTGACGATTACGGCGCTTTTTCCGCCAGTGATGTTGAGAAAGTTGAAGCATGGGCAGCAGAGAACAACGCCAAAGTTTCAGCATCAACACAGGCTGGAAACTTGCAAGTGACTGCGCTTGATTTCAACACAGTCGGGCGACCACAATTTATCATCACCTATTTTATCGACCCGCAAACTTATCCCCCAACTGATGACATCCGCGCCATTGAGCCAACCGGAGCAGTATTGAGTGATTTGTTTCAGGGTGGGAATGAGGTTGTCATTAGCGACAATCTGGCGAGCAACCAGAATATTAAACTGGGTGATACCGTTCGGGTGAGCGGCACGGAAGAAGAATTCATCGTACGGGGGATTGTGCCCGCCAGCGCCGAAGCTGGCCTACGCAACATCTTTGCAGCTTTCTTCGGGTTTGCCTATTTTGACAGCAGCTTGAAAGCCATACTGCCCGTGCAGCAAGATGCGACCAACATCATGGTTGCGCTGAATGACCCCTCCCCCGAAACAATTGAACAAGCGCGGCAAGAGCTTGATAACCTGTTATCGACCGACCGTTACTATCAAACAAATACCGTAACCGAAGAAATTAAGGACAACCAACAAATCGCAGATGTGCTTGGCAGCTTCATTGTGGTGCTAGGTTTGGGTGCGCTGCTGATCGGCGGCGTGGGCATTATGAATACGATGCTGGTACTGATGCGTCGTCGAACCGATGAGATCGCCGCGCTAAAAACCTTCGGCTTGAAGGGTGGGCAAGTCGCCGCGATGTTTATGGCAGAGGCACTGCTCCTCGGTTTAGCAGGCAGCGCATTGGGCAGCGTGTTCGGCGTGGTGTTGAGCGGGTTAACCAATGCCTATGGGCAGGCGCTCATTCAGCAGCCACTGACATGGCGCATTTATCCAGAAGCAATCTTTTTCGGCGCAGCAGTCGGCGTTTTGATTACCGCCGTGTTCGGCATCATTCCGGTGCTGATCGCGGTCAAAGTGCGTCCGGCGATTATCCTGCGTCCTAACGAGAGCAGTGTGCCACGTCTGGGCTGTTTGCAATCCTTCGGCATGTTAATTTTGGTTGTCGTGGTGCTGGGATTGATCGCAGGGCAAATGCTGCAACCGGCGTTTAACGTAACGAGTGGACGTTCGCCTAACCCATTTTTAACAGGCATCGCTCTTGTGGGTGCCACTTTACTCCTGCTCGGCATACTGATCGGTCTGCTGTGGGTGCTGGTCTGGGTCATCGGCAAGCTGCCAGCGTTCGGGTTTATTGACCTCCGATTGGCGCTGCGTAACCTGACCACCCACCGGACGCGCACGGCTACTACCCTGTTGGCGTTGGCTGCTGGCATGTTCGCGCTGAGCAGTATCGCATTTTTCGGTGCTGGCATCCGGCAGCTCATCCAATTTACCCTGAGTGAACAACTCGGTGGAAATGTCATCGTATTCGCAGTCTTGCCTTCCAGCATCAGCAATCCGTTGGTGGATAATGTGCTGTCGAACCAGGAAGGGGTGATTTCACGCACCCGTTACACCACCTCATTCGGTGTCATTCGAACCGTAGACGGGCAATCCATCAGCGCAGATGATGCGGTACAAGTGCCAACAAACACGAATCGCGATAATCCAAATATGATCGAGTTCAGCGATTACAGCGTACAGGTCGGCACACGAGACACGACGACTGACATCGCTTCAACAGGAACACTTATCGCTGGACGCGCGTTAACTCCGGCGGACTCCGGTGAGCCGGTAGCGGTACTATCGAACCTCACACGGTTACAAGGTTTGAACATCGGAGTCGGCACGAAAATCGGCGTGGAAGTCAACAACCGCATAACCGAACTTGAAGTGGTAGGCCTGACGGAAGAGACGAACACCAACAGCTTACAATTGGGTGGCATCGGAAGTGGCGATTTACAAGTGCCGCGTGGGGTTATCAACAGTGGGCAGTCGTCCTTCCCCTTCACCATTGCAAATGTCGAACCGGCATCACTGAATAAAGTGCTGCTGGCTGTTAACAGTATTCCGCTGGTTTACTCAATTGACATCACGTTTATCGACAATGTTATCGGTCGCTTTATTAACCAGATGAGCGCTATCCCGATCTTAGTGGGGTTACTCTCGTTAGGCGCAGCGGCGGTGATTATGGCGAATACGGTCGCACTGGCAACATTGGAACGCAGGCGGCAGATCGGCATTTTGAAAGCAGTGGGGTTGAAAGGGCGGCGGGTGCTGGTGGTGATGCTGCTGGAAAACACACTCGTCAGTTTGCTTGGCAGCTTGTTAGGAATCGGGTTGAGTGCATTAGGAATCGGCATTCTGACCTTATTAGGTTCGAGTATCACCCAAATCATTCCACCGGATGCGACTCCCGTAGCAATTGCACTTCTCGTGGCTGCAATTTTGATCGCATGGATAGCGACCTTCTTGAGCGCACGAGCCGCCGTTGGCGAACGGGTAACCAATGTACTACGGTACGAGTAATCATTAACGACAAATACAACACAGTATATGAATTTTTCCCTAAGAGAGTCCCTCAAAAGACTCTCTTTTATATTATTTATCCAACACAAACTGTTGCATTATGGTTGTACGGTTTATAATACTGTTAGGTATTATTTAGGAAAAACGCCGTATCATTCGATGGTACAAATGTGCGATTCTAGTAAACCGCGTATTTTAGTAGTGCATCCTAGTGACTGTCCACACATTAATATTAGAGATTCCTCAACATGTTAAACAAATCTCGTTTTTTGCGCTTAGTCGGGCTTGGGCTGGTTCTTGAGCTTGTCGTCATTGCAGCCATTGTTGTTTCGACAGCGGCACCGACGCAATCGCTACAAGATCCGCTGCCGACTCAGATGGTGCTGCCCGTAGTGGCAATCCCCCTACCGGACA
>JAPUDW010000291.1 GCA_027492915.1 Bacteroidota bacterium
ACGGCGATACACCTTCCATTAATGACCCTGTAGAGATGGGCGCACGACTGAAAAAGCGTATAGAGATGGGTTTCAAATTCTTGAAAATGGATGTCGGCCTTGATCTCGTTCAAGATATTCCGGGCACCATTAGCGCGCCGCCGGAAATGGTGACGACGAACCACATTATGCATCCGTTTACCGGCATCCAACTGACAAAGAAGGGTGTTGACCTGCTGGTGGATTATGTAGGTACCGTGCGCTCGATCATTGGCGATGAAATTCCGCTGGCGGCTGACCATTTCGGGCACCTGACCCTTGAATCGTGCATCAAATTGGGACGCGAACTCGACCAATTCACGCTCGCATGGTATGAGGACATGATTCCGTGGCAGTTTGCCGAACACTATGTTCGCCTATCACGCTCAGTCACTACACCAATTTGTACGGGCGAGGACATTTACCTGAAAGAGAACTTTAAACCGCTGGTAGAGTCGCGGGCTTTATCCATTATTCACCCCGACATCGCGACCTCCGGCGGCATTTTGGAAACCAAGCGAATTGGGGATTACGCACAGGAATATGGCATCGCAATGGCAATGCATATGGCGGGAACACCGATTGCAGCGATGGCAAGCGTCCACTGTGCGGCTGCGACCGACAACTTCCTTGTGCTCGAAAATCACTCAGTCGATATTCCACGTTGGAACCACCTCTTCAGCGGACTGCCAAAGCCACTGATTGTGGACGGTTACATCAACGTTCCAGAAACACCGGGTTTGGGCTTGGGCGAAATCGACCTTGAGTGCTTAGAAGAATTCATTGACCCGCGCGACCCCATGCGCTTCGACCCGACTGATTTGTGGGACAATGAACGTTCGCATGACCGTCTGTGGAGCTAAATAAGCCTCCGCAAAACAATCGTTAATTTTGACCTATTGAGCACAAGCGCTAACCATGCCAGCGCATGTTACACACTTATAAAATCGTGGAAAGAAGCCGATATGCGCGTACTGGTTACGGGTGGAATCGGGCATGTTGCCAAAACAACGATTGCCCGACTTTTGCAAGCAGGATGGGAAGTCCGCAGTATTGATTTAGCTGACACAACCGATATAGCGGGTATCGAATATACACGATGCGACATTTTGGATTACCCTGCCCTCGTTGAACAGGCAAATGGCTGCGACGCGGTTGTGCATTTAGCCGCGCTGCGCAGTCCTATTACGCATATTGGCCCGCGTGTATTCGAAATTAACGCGGCGGGCACCTACAACGTATTTGAAGCGGCAGCGGTTAACGGCATTAAGCGGGTGGTGCAAGCCAGTTCAATCAATGCGCTAGGTGCTTACTTCAGTACAGGGCATATGCAAATTCAATATTTACCGATGGACGAAGACCATCCTTCTTACACGACTGATCCATACTCGTTCTCTAAACAGATTATCGAGGAAATAGGCCGCTACTATTGGCGGCGTGAAGGTATTTCAAGCGCTGCGCTGCGCTTCCCCGGTGTTTACAAAAGTGATGCATTCACTTCAGGGCCTTTTCAAGAAAAGTTGGAGCGGATGCGTAAACTCATTGACGAACTAGCCGCCCTACCCGACGCCGATCGGACAGCGCGGATGAAGGATGTGGAACAGCGTATCCTCGCCTACCGGAGCGAGCGACCGCTTGAATACCGTGGCGATAAAGAACCAGTCACAAGACCGGCCACCGCTGATGATCTACTTTTCAGTATGTATATGTCGAACCGTTTTGATTTGTGGACGATGATTGATGAACGTGATGTAGCACAGGCGATTGATAAAAGCCTAACCAGCACATATAAGGGCAGCCATCCACTATTCATCAATGGCGCAAACAATGTAATTGGATATGACTCGCAAACACTTATTAAGCTTTTCTACCCCGATGTGACTCAGTTTCACGCACCTCTAAACGGTTCGACATCGCTGGTGAGCATCGAAAAGGCGCGGCAGCTCATCGGTTATGAGCCTGAGTACGAAACGGTTTCATGACTTCCCTAAGCTGAATCCGCATTGTACCGAATATCTCGATACCTTATGGGTTGACTGTCGGCACCGCACAATGTTTCCTCGCCCTTGGGTATGATAGCCTAGTGTCAGAAGTTAACTTTTCATACGTTCCTTAGATTTTTGTGCCGATGCTATCCTGTAAATTATAAACCTTCGTTCCCATTGGTCATTAAGAATTGAGAATAGCGCTAATGACCGCATTGCCAAATGATTGCAGCCTCCAAAAATAACAGTCACAAAAGTGAATGAGGCCGAATCTTCAGAGCCAAAGTATCCAATTGCCTTTTGATTTGGTATTCTTAACATCGGCTTAAACAAATTTAAACTACGACCCAATTGCGATGAACCTTTAATACGCTTAATAACGAATAATCACTATGCCCCAAACACACGAAACGATACATCTGGTCTTTAAAACACATCTCGACATTGGCTTTACGGACTTTGCGAACAATGTATTTCAGACCTACTTTGACAAATTTATCCCTAGTGCAATTGAAACAGCGCACAAACTTCGGGATCTTGGCAGCGATGACCGTTTCATTTGGACGACAGGCTCATGGTTGATTTACGAGTATCTGGAACACGCTAACAGCCAGCAGCGGCGTGAACTTGAAAATGCCATCGCAGCAGGTGATATTGTTTGGCACGGGCTGCCATTTACCACCCACACTGAACTGATGAGCGCATCACTATTCAAGCATGGGTTAAGCTTGTCGCAGCAGCTCGATAAACGATTCAGAAAAACAACGATTGCAGCTAAAATGACCGACGTTCCCGGTCATACCCGCGGTGTTGTTCCACTGATGGCAGATGCTGGCCTTCGCTTTCTGCACTTAGGCGCCAACCAAGCTTCTACACCACCGGACGTACCACCTGCCTTCATCTGGCAGGATAAACCCAGCGGTAAGCAGTTGATGGTGATGTACCAAAAAGGCGGCTACGGGGGGTTAATCCGTATTGACGGGTTAGCACACACCTTAGCCTTTGCCCACACAAATGATAATCATGGGGCGCAGTCATTCGAGGAAGTTCAGGCATTATTCCGCAGTTTGCGCGAACAGTTTCCAGATGCACAAATCATCGGCTCGACGATGGAAGCCTTTGCAACACACTTGATCGCTTCACAAGCCGCGCTGCCGGTTGTCACGCAGGAAATGGGTGACACATGGATTCAAGGCGTGGGCAGCGACCCGTTGAAGGTGAGCCGATACCGTGAACTCGAACGCTTACGGCAGGAATGGATCAGCACGGGGCTTGTAAAACCGGATGATAAGAAACTGATCGCATTTGCCAACAAACTCATGCTGGTGCCAGAGCACACATGGGGCATGGACGAGAAAGTCCACCTCAAAGATTACACACATTATGACCGGCAATCGTTTGACAAAGCACAATTAACACCTGCATTTCAACGCTTCGCCGCATCATGGGCAGAACAGCGCGCCTACTTGGATGAAGCCATTGCCGCCTTAGGGAAGTCGAAATTGGCTGCCGAAGCAGTGAAACGACTGAACGCCATACAACCTGCACGACCGGACACAAGCGAGTTCAAAAAAGTGCAGGTCGGCGGCAAGCACTTTAACACACCGCATTTTGAAATCGGCTTTGATAATGATGCGGGGGCGATTAACCATTTAGTCGACAAACGCACGGGGCGCCACTGGGCTGCTGCCAACCAAGTGTTGGGGCTTCTGCGTTACCAAACCTTCTCAGAAGCAGATTACGCCCGCTACTGGAAGCATTACATCATCAACAAGCAAGCCACCAGGATCTGGTCGTGGGACGACAACATGAAACCGGGGATGGAAGCATCTCATGCGGAAAGTCGGTTTTGGCTTCCCACCCTCTCCACTCTGCACATTCACCAACAGGATACTGCAACGACCTTTTTAGCAGAACTGAAATTTGACGCTGAAGCCGTGACAAAGTACGGCTGTCCAAAGGTCGTTTTTGTGCGGGTAACCCTTCCCGCTAACCAACCAGTGATTGAGATTGACCTTCAATGGTTCGAGAAAGCAGCTAACCGTTTGCCGGAAGCACTGTGGTTTAGCTTTAACCCACTGACACGCGCCGGCGGCACATGGCACATGGATAAACTCGGCACAAACATCTCGCCGTTGGAGGTCATCCGCAGCGGCAACCGTAAACTCCACGCCGTTGAAAGCGATGTGTGGTACGAGGACAAACGCAGCCAATTCCACATTGAAACTTTAGATGCGCCGCTGGTTGCGCCAGATGAGCCATCGCTGCTGAACTTTAATAACCGTCAACCACGGATGCAAAATGGGATGCACTTCAACCTCTATAACAATGTCTGGGGAACAAACTTCCCCATGTGGTATGGGGAAGATTCGCGTTTCCGGTTTCGCTTAACGCTGGGTTAATGCCTATCCTTTCAAACCCGTCATGACGATACCTTTGATGAAGTAACGCTGGGTAAAGAAGAACAAAATCAAGACGGGAACGATGACCGCTGTTGTGGCCGCCAACTGCAAATCCCAGCTTACGTCGAGCGTGCTGCGGAACGAAGCCAAACCCACAGCAACCGTAAAATTGGCAGGCGAACGCAGGTAAATGATCGGGCCGAGCAAATCATTCCACGCATTCAAGAAGGTGAAGATCGCAACGGTGATCAGCGCCGGTTTTGCCAGCGGCAGCATAATCCGCCAGTAAATACCAAATTCCCCGCAGCCGTCAATACGCGCCGCGTCGGCAAGTTCTTCGGGGATTGAGCGGAAGAACTGCCGCAGCAAGAAAATGTTAAACGCCCCGCCGCCGAAAAACAGCGGAACGGTCAGCGGCAAGATTGTATCAATCCACCCCAAACGTGAAAAGATGATGAACTGTGGAACAATCAAAATAGCATATGGCAAAAAGAGTGTAGCCATCACCACACCGAACCAGAAATCACGCCCCCAAAACCGAATTCGCGCAAAACCGTAAGCACAGAACGATGATGAAAATACCACTGCTACCACATTCAATATCACGATTTTCAACGTATTGACAACATACAGGCCAAACGGTTTGATCGTCAGAGCATTAGTGTAATTTTCCCACTGGATAGGATCGGGTATCCACTGTGGCGGATACGTGAAGATTTGATTTTGCGTTTTGAGCGAACTGCTCACTAACCAGATGAATGGCAAAATCATGACAATTGCCATAACAATCAACAGAGTTGAAGTTAAGCCATTCCAAAACTTGTCACCATTCTGGTACACCCGATTACGCTTCGTCTGCGTTTTGAGAACTGATCCGTCGTCAATTTGATCCATAGTCGTCATGATTATTTCCTCTATTCACCGGGGTTTTCGTAGTACACGCGACTACCGAGATATTTAAAGATAATGAAGGACATTACCGTCAAAATAATGAATAAGACCCATGAAAGTGCAGCGGCATAACCCATGTTCTGGCTGCGGAAACCCGTTCGGTAGATGTACATCACCAAAAATAGGGTTGAGTTTTCGGGGCCACCGGAGCCATTTGTAATCAAATAGGGGACGGTAAACGCCTGAAATGTGTTAATGAAACCCAGCACGAGGTTGAAGAAAATAATGGGCGACATCATGGGCAAGGTTACGTTGCGGAACTTTGCCCAACGCCCTGCGCCATCAATCTCGGCGGCTTCATAGTAAATATCGGGAATGCCTTGCAACCCCGCAAGAAAGATAATCATCGCGCCGCCAGCACTCCATAAACTGAGGATGACAAACGCAGGGATTGCCCATGTGGTGCTTTGCAACCATGCCACCTTCGAACCGCCCAAACCCCGAATAATGACATTAATCAGACCAAACTCGGTGTTGAACATCCATGCCCAGAGCAGCGCATTAGCGATTGCAGGCACAATGCTCGGCAGATAGAAAATGGTGCGAAAGATAGCGATACCGGGAA
Source organism: Bacteroidota bacterium (assembly GCA_027492915.1). GTDB lineage: Bacteria > Chloroflexota > Anaerolineae > Aggregatilineales > Phototrophicaceae > CFX2. The sequence continues at coordinate 5,922 of JAPUDW010000291.1, forward strand.
ATTTGCGATTAATCAGAGAAGCTAGAAAAAAGCTAAAACATAAGCTCAAGGGAACTGAAAGAAAGGTATACAGAAAAGTCGCTTTCAGTGATTGTAAGACCAATGGGTCACTGAATAAGCGCTCGATATTTTGGAAGCCAATGTACTGAGGGGGACTAATCAAATTCCATTTTTGGAACGTCAAATAGCCGGCAACGATTGCGGGTATCAAGAACCAAAAAATAAAGCCGAGGATGAACGGCATGATAAAAATATAACCGATGATGTTTCGCCGCTGTTGCAGTGTCAGCCGTCTTTTGTTCATCGGCGTGCTTCGAACATTCGAAGTCATAAGATTCGCTGGTGTAGTCATTGGATGCATAATCCCTTCGGGACAAACGAACGACAGTGTTAAAAAGCCATAGAGGGCAGGAAACCCCTACCCTCTGCAAGCACCTAATGCGCTATAGTTTAGGCTGTTTTTGCTGCGGTAATGATCTCATTCGCTTGACGAACAGCATCGGGAATCACATCGGCAACTGGCGTCCCTGCGGCTATTGCTTGGAAGGCAGGCGTAATGAAGCTGGAGTCGGCTTCAATGTAACCAGTGGGAATACGCAGAGCGACACCATGCTTCGGCAAATAGTCAGTAATAAGATCCGCATAATTCGCAGGGTGAATACCCTCAGTGAGCCACGTCTTCATACCTTCTGGTGTACCGAGTGCGGTTTGGCTGGGCAGCCACAAACCAATCTTAAGGAAGCTGGTCTGGTAGAAGGGCGTGGCTAAAAAGCGCACCCACTGCCATGCTTCTTCAGGGTGCTGGGTCGAGGAAATAACAGAGTGGAAATGTGCCTGCATGATGGCGGCAGGCTGGATCATCTTGGGCAAGGCCCCCGTACCTAACGGCACCTGCATCATCGACGGGTTGATGTACGACAAAGCCCACGAACCATCCACACCCATCGCCAAACGACCGCTGTCAATCATCTGGGTGTTGGTCATACCAAGGTCAGACATAGCGGAAGCACGCGGCGCAACATGATGCACATAAATCAAGTCGGAAAGGCGCTGCATCGCTTCAATCGCTTCGGGGCTATCAAGGCCGAGCAAACCATCCTCGGTGACAAATGTTCCGCCGTTAGAGTGAATTGCAGCACCAATAGGCATCCACCACAGCGGCCAATCGACACCCCATTGTTGAATATTATCGGAGTCAAAACCCTCGTCATCAGGATGTTTGCCATTGGCATCCAAAGTTAGCAGTTTGGCATTGGCAACAAATGTATCCCAATCCCAAATTTCATCATCCTTAAAACCGGGCGGGGTAATACCTGCCTTTTCGAGAAGGTCGATATTGTAATACATATGATGCGCCACCCACGTCGAACCAATGCCATGCCAGCGACCATTCGAATCGGCACTGCGGTTGGTTTCCTGCGGTTGAATGAAGTAATCCGGTTGACCGAGCACAGGGTCATTCGTGATCAGGTCGGTCAAATCCATAAGCTGACCAGAGGCACGGAGCGTTTCGTATGCATCCGCCGTAATAAAGCTGGTATCTGGCGCAGTTCCAGCCGCAAAGTTCGTGAGCAACTGCTGCATATAATCACCTGCGGCGGGCGTAAGCTGCCATTCGACAGTGATATTCGCATTTTCAGCTTGGAACGCCTGAATGGCAGCCTGCACGCCATTATCTTCTGCCGTCGCACCCCAGCCACCGAAAACGATATTGGTGACATCTTGGTTAGCCGGTGCAGCGCGGAGCAGGCTTTGGATATTCATACCCGAAGCCATCATTGCGGCGGATGCGCCAGATATGCGAAGGAAATCACGACGGGAAAGTTTCTTGTTAACCATTTTAAGGACTCCTTTTATTAACTTCATTTAGTTCGATAAACATTTTCAATCGCAGCTTAGTAGCGAAATCATTCTCCTTTCACTGGCCGCAAACACCTTACTTTTCAACAGGTAAAAAATATTGAGGGCAGCAAAATGATTGAAAAGTAAAGGCGAGTTATCATCAGCGGTGATGCATAAACACAGGCGAAAATAGCCAGAAACCTGTGAGGAGATAGCAAGGATTAAACCTGCAATACAAACAGGGGGGTTGGCAGCACTGTTGATCAAAAAATCTTTCATAAAATCTGTATCTAACAATAATTTGACAGCGAAATACTTCAAACAAATCGTGCAATAATTCAGGACATCCTTTCATTTGAAGGAATGTCTATAAATCCGCATTAAAATCTTGATTCAAAGTATATATAGACTACGAGAGAGTTAAACAGACCCCAATTACCGACAATAGCAGGACAAATCCGACTTCTGAAGCTATATATCGAGAAGATTAGCGGAGCTTATCAAGTAGTTATTGTGATGAGAGATCGCTACAAAATAGCGTTAAGCGATTAATAATCTGATATGGTAAAAGGGGCAAACGGTGGCTAATTTCTACAGAGATGCAAATTGGGAGGGCACGGTTCCCTCCCAACAGAGTAAAGGCTTATTCAGGCAATAAGCGTCTTGGAACAACGCGGTTAGCCGCCGTCCACCAACGGTAGGGTTCGGCAAACCGCACACCGCAGCCCAAGCCATAAAACTCGGACATAACCCGCGCCGCACGAACAATGCCTACTGCTTCGGGGTCTGTGGGTAGTGTAAAGTTGGCATCGTAAGTTGGGCCGGGCATATGCTGACTAACATGCTTGAGCAGCATTTGTACTTTAATATCCCAAACATCGCTGACATCAACGTAATCCTGCGGCACAAAATCGAGACCGAACTCGGCAGCCATAAACGCAACCGGTACGAACTTACGAATCGGCGGGTATTGCGACGGGTAATTCGAGGTACGTGCAACTTGTGCGGCTTGCATCACGAGTTCGCTAGTGACGGTATGGTCGGGGTGATAATCTTGCGGCGGGTGGGTAATAATATAATCCGCTTCTGTAGCACGGATCACCTCAATAAACTTATGGCGGGTTTCATCATTCAGGGTCAGATAGCCATCCGGTATCGCCAACCAGATCAGTTCCGCGCCGATTAAATCCGCCGCATCTTGTGCCTCGCCTTTACGGATGCGTGCGATTTCCGCAGGGTCGCCTTTCGGTCGCCCGCTGCCATCCGTCACCACGCACATAAAAACTTTGTCACCGCGCTTGGCATGTTTGGCAAGCGTACCCGCACAAAACGCCTCGTTATCGTCCCCATGCGCGCCAATTGCTAATACATTCATATCGATTTCTCCAATGATCAAATCTCTATCAATCGTCAGCGTGAACGAACATCAAGCGCATCACGCAAACCATCGCCCAACAAGTTAAATCCAAGCACCGTGATTAAAATCGCAATCCCCGGCCACAACGGCATCCACGCAGCGGTACGCATAAACGCGCGGCTCTCGTTGAGCATCTTGCCCCAGCTCGGAACCGTTTGTTCGACCGTCCCAAGCCCCAGACAACTGAGCGCGGCTTCCGAAAGAATGACCGTTGCGATACCCAGCGTTC
>JAPUDW010000292.1 GCA_027492915.1 Bacteroidota bacterium
CGCATCATATCGCCTGAATGCAAGGTACGGGCAAATGGATTGCCGATGGGGGATGATTAAGAGTGATAACCTATCAACTGCGACCCGCATGATTAGGCTATGGGAACTGCCTGCTTATGTCAAGAGAGTTTATAAGGGTTCACCTCAGGCTCAAATGTCTATTAGAAACTTGGTACACAACGGTTTGATTCTTCGCGAAAGCCCCGTTATAATTACTCGCCGAGTACCCATGTGTGCGGAGACAAAACTATGAATGCAAATGGACAAGGGCTGGAAGATACTGAAGTGGCGAAAGACTCTTCAGTTGTTGAACCAGCACAGCCTGAAGTGGTCGAGGCATCTGCGGAGGTCGTAACGACTCCAACGGAGACTGAGACTGCACCGGCTGATGAAATTACCGCCACAGTGGAAGAAACTTCCCCGGAAGGTGCATCTGAAGCACCGCTCGCGGAGGAAGGCGATTGGCTGGCGCAGGATACTTCTGACCAGAAGGGACCAAAGCGGGGGGATGTGATTGAAGGTATTATTACCTCCACATCACCGACGGCTGTGTACGTGGATGTTGGTGCGAAGGCCGAGGGCGTAATCCCCGGTCGTGAGCTGGAACGGATGAATCGCGAAACATTGGACTTGCTCAAGCCGGGCGCGAGCATTTCCGTGTTTGTGGTCAACCCCCACTCGCAAGATGGCGGCCCGCTCCTGTCACTCAACCGTGCGCTCGAAGAACTCGATTGGCGGCGGGCGGAAGAGTATCGTGAAAGTCAGGAAGTCTTTGAAAGCCATGTGGCGGGGTACAATAAGGGTGGTTTGATTGTGCGCTTCGGGCGGCTGCGGGGCTTCGTGCCGCAAAGCCAGATCGGGAGCGACCGACGCCGTTTGCTGGACGGCGAGACACCCGAAGAACGTTGGGGCAAAATGGTCAATGAAACCATTACTATTAAAGTGATGGAAGTCGACCGCGCCCGTAATCGCCTCATTCTTTCGGAGCGTATGGCCGCGCGTGAAAGCCGCGAGAGCCGTAAGGAAGACCTCATCAGCCGCTTGCAAGTCGGCGAAGTGCGGACAGGGCGTGTCGTCAGTCTGGTCGATTTCGGCGCATTTGTCGATATTGGCGGGGCAGAAGGACTGGTTCACCTGACCGAGCTGTCGTGGAAGCATGTGACCCACCCCAAGGAATTCCTGAAGGTCGGGCAAGAGGTCAAGGCTGAAGTCATCAGCATCGACCCCGAAAATAAGCGCATCGGCCTGAGCATGAAGCGCCAAGAGGCTGACCCGTGGGATACGGTTGCCATCAATTACCAGATTGGTCAATTGGTGCAGGGTATCGTGACCAAGATGACCAAGTTCGGTGCGTTCGTCCGTTTGGTCGATGTGCCGGAAATCGAAGGTTTGGTACACATCTCCGAATTGTCTGACCAGCGTGTAGCTCACCCGCGTGAAGTCTTACAAGAGGGTGAAACTGTAACCTTACGCGTGGTCAAGATGGACATCGAAGATCGCCGTTTGGGCTTGAGCCTAAAGAAAGTAAATTCTGCTGAATACTTGGACATGGACTGGGGATAAACCTAGACCAATGAGCAGGTTGCCGTAAGTGGCACAGCATGGTATATCTTTATACAGATTGCACGGGGGGAGCATCATTGCTGCCCCTGTTTCATTTCGGTTAAGATTGATTTACATTTTGTAATGTTTGTCGGGCAATATCGAGCAGTTTCTAATGGAACATAGATGTTGCATCAATGTACATGCAAGGCTACCGCCTGTTATAATAGGTAAAATATATTTAATGTATTGTGCATCGCTGGTATTCACCCAATCGGTCAATAAAGTGGTTATCTAGCCACAGGTGGCGGAGGGATAAACCGTGCCAAACAATAAGATGGAACGTTTTACGCAGCGCGCGCGTCGGGTACTGAGCCTAGCGCAAGAAGAAGCCGAACGCCTGCGCCATAATTATATTGGAACTGAGCATTTACTGTTGGGGCTGTTACGCGAAGAAGGCGGCGTCGCTGGACGTGTCTTGCGTGACCTCGGCCTTGAACAGCGGCGTGTGGAGGAGTTGGTTGAAGAACTGACCCGCGCTACTGCTCGTACCACCGCTTCGACCGCCGAGCTTTCGCCCGGCACCAAGCGCGTGCTGGAACTGGCCGTGGATGAAGCCCGCCGGATGGGGCATCACTACATCGGCACCGAGCATCTGCTGCTGGGGCTGGTGCGCCAGTCGGAAGGTGTGGCGATTGATGTACTCAAGCGCTTGGGCGTAAGCCCAGAAGAAGTGCGCCGCCAAACGCGCCGTGTGCTTCAAGAAAGCCCTGTGCAAACGAACACACCGCCGGATCGCCCTGAACGTCCTCAGCGCCCCGAAAAAGGCGGCAAGACCCCGCTGGTTGACCAACTGGCGACTGACCTCACCGCCCTTGCCGAGCAGGGCAAGCTTGACCCTGTGGTTGGGCGCGAAACTGAAATCGAACGTGTTATCCAAATTTTGAGCCGCCGCCGCAAGAACAATCCTGCCCTCATCGGTGAACCCGGTGTCGGTAAGACGGCGATTGTTGAAGGTTTGGCACAGCGCATTGTTATGGGCGAAACACCCAAGCCGCTGCTGGGCAAGCGTGTTCTTCAGTTGGACGTGGGTTCATTGGTAGCGGGTACGATGTATCGCGGTCAATTCGAAGAACGCCTCAAGCGCGTGATCGAAGAACTGAAATCATCGGACAGCATTTTGTTTATCGACGAAGTTCATATGCTGGTCGGCGCAGGCAGCGCGGGCAGCAGCGTGGATGCGGCGAACATCCTCAAGCCAGCCCTTTCGCGCGGCGAACTGCAATGCATCGGCGCGACCACGCTGGACGAGTATCGCAAGCATATCGAGAGTGATCCGGCGCTTGAACGCCGTTTCCAACAAATTTTGGTGGACGAACCCTCGGTTGAGGAAACCATCGAAATCTTGCAAGGTATCAAGATTCCGTATCAGGAACATCACAACGTTGAAATTACCGACGAGGCGATTGAGGCCGCTGCCAACCTGTCGGCACGGTATGTACCTGACCGCTTCCTGCCGGATAAGGCGATTGACCTGATCGACGAAGGTGCTGCCCGTTTGCGGATGTACAAGAGTCCCGAAGCGGCGCAGGTGCGTAAGGCCGAGCGCGACCTGGCGCAGGTCGAAGAAGACCTTGAACTGATGGAAAAGGATGACGCACAGAGCGAAGAAGTCTTTGGTTTGCGCGTCCAGCGGGACAACTTGCGCGATATGATGCAGGAATTCCGCTCGAACTGGAATGAAGAAACCAACCAGCCGCGCCTTGGCGAAGATGATGTGGCGGAAGTCGTCTCGATGTGGACGGGTATCCCGATCATGCGTATCGCCGGCGAGGAAAGCGAACGGTTGATGGCGATGGAAAATGCGCTGCACAAGCGTATCGTCGGCCAGCACGAAGCGATTGAGGCTATCAGCAAGGCCGTACGCCGCGCTCGTGCCGGTTTGAAAGACCCACGCCGCCCGATTGGTTCGTTCATGTTCCTTGGGCCGACGGGTGTGGGTAAGACCGAACTCACCAAGACGCTGGCCGAGTTCCTGTTCGGCAGCGAAGAAGCGCTTATCCAGTTGGATATGAGCGAATTTATGGAACGGCATTCGGTCGCCCGTTTGGTCGGCGCGCCCCCCGGTTACGTCGGCTACGAAGATGCCGGTCAGTTGACGGAAGCGATCCGTCGCCGCCCGTACAGCATCGTCGTCTTTGACGAAATCGAGAAGGCGCACCCCGAAGCCTTTAACATGCTGCTGCAAATGATGGAAGAAGGTCAGTTGACTGATGCGCGTGGGCGTACCGTCAACTTCCGCAACGCCATCATCATCATGACCAGCAATGTTGGTGCGGATACCATTAAGCGCGGCCCGATCCTCGGCTTCGATATGCCGAAGGATGACGCGAAGGCCGAGAAGCAGATTTACGACGAAATGAAGAAGGGTGTGATGGATCAGGTACGGCGCACGTTCCGGCCTGAGTTCCTGAACCGTGTCGATGCCAGCATCATCTTCCGTGCATTGACGCGCGAAGAAATCAAGGAAATTGTTGACCTCGAACTGCATAAGGTCAGCGAACGCCTGATTGAACACGCGATCACCCTTGATGTGACCGACACCGCCCGCGACTGGCTGGCTGTGAAAGGTTACGACCCCGAATTCGGCGCACGTCCGCTGCGCCGCTTGATCCAGAATGAGATCGAGGACGCGATGTCCGACGGTATTCTGGCGGGTAAGTTCAAGATCGGTAACGAAATCCGCGTCACGGTTGGCGAGGACGGCGAACTGATCCTTGAGCCGGTGGAAGAAATTACCAGCGAGGCGGCTGAGGGCTAATAAGCTCACAGTCCCGAACGATAAGTTGCAAGCAAAGGGTCACTCGGAAACGGGTGGCCTTTTTTGTTGGGTGGGCAGCGGTAGTGTTGGCGTAGATGAATCGACAGGCCGTTACAGGCGGGTTGAAGTTATGATACACGTATTGATCTCGCATCTATCGAAAGTGGTTCGCCATGCATGTTGCCCCGCTCACACCCCGCGACAAACCACAGTGGGCATCCCTGCTGGCGGTTGCTTTTAACCGCACATCTGCCGATATGCTGCGCCTGCTGGATTGGCTGCACACAGGGCATACGGTCATTGGCTGGGGTGCGTGGGAGGGTGATACTTTAGCTGCCCAGTACAACTGTGCCATGATGGATGTACAGCTATCGGGCGATCACACGCAAGCCGTCGGCATGAGCATTAATATGGCGGTTGATCCGGCGTATCGTGGGCGCGGGTTGGTTAAGCAGGTTTCGCAGCCGGTGTATGAGGCAGTTGCGGCTTGTGGCGGTGCGGCGGGCGTGGGCTTTTCTAATAAGCAGGGGGTCAAGGTTGACCTGAAAAGCAAAAGCTACGGCTATCAGGTTGTCGGGCAGATGCAGTCGGTGGTTGTGTGGCTGCGGCCTCAGAAGGAAGCGCCGTTATGTCTCACCGACCAATGGCCTGCCGCACCGTTTGAGCAACCGCTCGATACACCCGATCAGCGGCTTCGTTTTGTCACCACACCGCAAACACTCGCACACCGTTTCGCGGCGCATCCATTCCGGCGTTATTCATTCGGTGTATGGCAGGAAGGCGGTAGGGTACAGGGTGTGGTGGTGTACCGTAAAACGCGGATGGCGGGTATCAACGGCGTGTCGCTGCTGACGGCATATGGGGCAGCGCCAGCCGAACTGCTTGCGCGTTGGTCTGCTGCTGTGCAAGCGACCGGCGTGCGTTTTGTTCACCTGTTGAGTACGCCGCGCGGCAGCTTACGGTCGGGCTTAAACCGTTTAGGTTATGTCGCCGCGATGCCGTACAGCCGTTCACCTTCCTATTTGACGGTCAAACCGTTTGCCCACACCCCACGCGCTTTGCTCGATTTCACTGCTTGGGACTGCTTGGGCGGGGATATTTTATAAATTAGAAACGATCTCTGTCATCTGGCTCCGTATCGGCAACTTTTGCCATTGCAGCTTCGAATTCTTGCCGGTTGCCGCGTGCCGCACGTTCAATTAGATAATCTTCGGTCAAAAGAGCTGAGAGTTTTTCAGCCAGAGCCAAAGTAATTAATTGGTTGATCGAAATATTTTCACGGGCGGCGAGTTTACGTGCGGATTCATGTAATGACTCCGGTAGTCGCAGGCTGATAGTAGCCATGTAAATTCCTTTTTGACTACGCCGGTGTGCGTACCTGCACGATTTTGTCGTTGATGTTGACATTGCCGTTGCCATCACCTTGCAAGTTCCAATCACTTGCTGTCACGAGGTTTAGCCAGAAGTCACCGCGAACCTTCATCCCCGGCAGCTTATATTTTTCACTGAGCGCGTATAAGTTTTCACGTCGGAGCTGCGCCAGCTTGGTCAGATACTGCTGCTCGGTGATACCGTTTTCGCCCAGTCGGGATTTATTCGGCACACCGAGGTCGGTTTCAGCCTTCGGTACAAGAAAGTTGTACTTGCCGTGCTGAATCGACATATCGAACATCAGCGCATACCCTAGCGCCGATTGAACATTGCGCGGCGCGATGCTCAGGTCGATGACTGCGCCCCAGTAACCCTCGGTCGCCACTTCATCTTGAATCGTCTGCATAATCGGGTCGGCGGCAGCGGTGCGGCACAGGTTTTTTAACCCCTCATCCTTGCGTAAGCCTTCATCTTTGGCGTTCAGCCGTGGTAGATACCCGCGCAGGCCATCGACTGTTGGGCCGCTGGCACGCTGCAAGTAACGGTTAATAACGGTCATGAAGCTGCCTGCCGCTAATGTGAATTGGAAGCGCCCATAGCTGATGATGCCGCTGTCGTAGGTTTGGTAAGTTGCGTATCCCCCGCCTTCAAAGGCTGCAGTCATAGCGAAGGCTGCGCGGCGCACACGGTCAAGCGACCCGACGTTGGGCGCGGGTGGTGGGGCGGGTACAGCAGGGCTGGATGCCACAGGCGGCGCGGGCGGTGTTGGTGGCGTGGCTACTACTGGCGCGGGTGGCGTGGGCGGCGTAACCGGTGCGGCGGGAGGCGGTGGTGTTACCGGAGCGGCAGGTGGCGGGTTCGGCACACCAACCGGCGCGATTTTCCGCGTCAAATTCCCGACCAGAATCGGCTGCACCACAATCGGGTAGCCGAAGCGCGTCCCATCACCCTGCGCGGTTACGAGGTCATCGCGTATCCAGCCATTTTGTCCGTCGGGCAGCGTGCAGCACAGCCATTGGTAAGTGCGCCCCTGCAAGTGCGTATTTTTGTCGTCCGGTCGGACTTCCAGCACAACGAGGTTCGCTGTACCAACCGGCAGCTCAATCACTTTGGCATAGGTGGTGTTCGGGCCGGTACGCACGTTGACAATGTTGCTGGTGGGGATGCCGCGCACGGTAATTAAAAAACGAGAAGTAGACATTTTCAAAAACCTTTTGGCATGTGAAGAACAGTGTTTTTTGTTGTATCTAAATTATGGGCTGCAACTGGAGAGTCTTGTTGCTTAAGATGTTACATTATTTGAAGGCGCAGCATCCCGCGCCTTCACGATTTATGTTGACGAACGACAATGAATTACGAACTATTTTCTAACGTTTGAACAGGGCTACTGCATCCATAACCCCGCTGCGAATGTTCGCCCAACCGATGAACTGGGCGCTCTTGGAGGCGCGGCTTTCGAGGTGTAAATGGGCTGCTTCTGAATTGCCCGTGTTGCCGCAGGTGCCGATCTGCTGGTTAGCCGTGAGCACCTGCCCCTCGCGTACCGCAATCGCTGCCAGATGCGCATACATCACGTAGACCGCCGCTGTTTCCCCAAACCCGCGTGAAAGCAGCAGTTGGCGGGTTGAAACCGGGAGTTGGTCGCTGGTGTAGCGCACGATCACATAATTGCCGTAACCAAAACCCCACGCGGGGTCATTAAAAATCGCGGGATCACCGACGCTGTAGCCGTTCATCAGTGTGCTGGGTTTTTCCGCCGTGCATTTGGAGCAGATGTTGATTTTGACGACCGTGCCGCCGTTGGGGCCAGCCAGCATCGGCTCGCCGGTTGCGGCGCCCAAGTCCCAGCCGTCATGCTGTACCAGGCTGGTGTCGAGGTTGGGCGACATGTTGTAACCGCGTACCCACCAATATTTCTCGACCATCGGCGCGGGGTACAGGTCGGTTGGTAGGCCAAGGACGCTTGTGTCGCCCTCGTAGCTCACAAGATCCTCACGTATCCACACTGACTGCCCATTAGCGCTTACTCGCAGCCAGCGGTAGCGCTGGTTGGCATTCTCGCGCTGCACTTCAAGAATCGAGTAGCGCCCGTGACGGTTGAGCAAAACCCCCGTCCGCGAGAAGGTTGTGCTCGGCCCTAGGCGGGTTGGTGCTGCCCCCATCGTCTTGATGACCGCCATCGGCGCGTTGAGTGGCAGTGCCGGAACGGGTGCAACCGGTGGTGGTGCGGCAGGCACAGGCGCGACCGGAGCCACAGGTGCAACGGGCGCAGGTGCGGTTGTCACCGGAATAATCACCGGCACGACGACCACTGTTGGTGCGGCGGGTTGTGTGGGCGGCGGTGTAACCGGTGACATAACCACCGGTGCCATCGGCTGTGTGGGCGCGGTTGGTATGGTGGGTGGAGTCACGACCACCGGCGGGGCGATCACGGTTGGCGCAGGCGGCGCTGCTGGTATCGGTGCGACCGGAGCCGGAGGCACAACGCCCACGGGGTTAATCGTGGTCGTGGTGATGTTCGGCACAAATGAACGGATCAGGTTAAAAGCGACTGTTCCTGTGCTGACGACGCCGTAGCCAAAGGCCGTACCGTCACCGCTGACAGTAAGCAGGTCATCGCGCGTCCAACCGACTTGCCCGTTGGGAAATTGCAATCGGAACCACTGATATGTCTTACCCTGTAAGTTCGCGCCTTTATCATCCGCTCGAACGTCAAGTATGGGCAGGTTCGACGTGCCAACCGAAATTTCAAACATGGGCGGGTCATAAGTCGTACTTGGCCCTGTTCGTACTTTGACAGTTGGCCGTGATGGAATACCGCTGACGTAGGCCACGAATGGGTTGGACATAATGCTCTCCTTCAGACGCTCAATTCAGCATACAGCAACTCAGCGTAATGGGCAACTTAATGATGAGGTCTAGATTAACCACTTTCATCTTCCATACATAATATATTGACACACGGCTAATATGGCATTTGCCTATTTCTCATCGGTCAGTCCTATCATGCTTTTCTGTAGACATACACATGTCAGTCTGTAATTGCATAATGTTCAGCCAGATAAGAGGTAGTAACCACATATGATCAGTAATTTCACGAAGCGTTCGGCTCCCGTTGTCGCAGCGCTTTTAATGGCAGCATTCAGCTTCGTACTGGGTACGGGTGTTATGCGCACCACCGCCCACGTTCCCGCAATCGTCGTGCAGCAGGCTCCAGTGGCGACCGCTGTACCTTCCACCGACAGCGAGCGCGCCTTTTCGGACATCTATAATCGCCTTAGCCCCTCGGTTGTCTCGATTGTCGTCAGCGGATTAAGTGCCGATGGGCAGCAGGTCGGTGGTGCGGGTACCGGCTTCGTTATTGATACCAGCGGTCATATCGTTACCAACGATCATGTGGTTGCCGAAGCCAGCCAGATCGAAGTCAACTTTTATGATGGCACCATAGTGAAGGGTGAAGTCGTCGGCCTCGACCCCGACTCCGACCTCGCCGTAATCAAGGTTGATGTTCCCACCAGCGAATTGACCCCCGTCACAATGGGTGACTCGGATGGCTTGTTCATCGGTCAAACCACGCTAGCTATCGGC
>JAPUDW010000293.1:0-4853 GCA_027492915.1 Bacteroidota bacterium
GAGGCAAACCGCTGGTGATGTCACCGCTCGCCTGTGCCGTACCACCGCTGTGGAACGTACGCAGTGTAAGCTGTGTACCCGGCTCACCAATCGACTGTGCTGCCACGATACCGACTGCTGAACCGATCTCAACCATCTCACCGCGTCCAAGGTCACGTCCGTAACATAGGGCGCAGATACCGTGGATGAGGGCGCAGGTCATCGGGCTGCGGACGTTCATCGCTTCCAACTTGCTTGCTTGCACAGCTTCCGCGACTTCTTCCGTAATCATCTCGTTGCGGGCGACAATCAACTCACCGGTTTCAGGATCATAGGTATCCTTCGCAGCGCAGCGCCCGATGATACGTTCGTAAATCGTTTGTCCGGCGATGTCATCCGCACGGCGGATCCACATGCCCGACTCGGTTCCGCAGTCCATACGGTTCACAATCACGTCTTGTGCCACATCGACCAAACGACGGGTCAAGTAACCTGCATCTGCGGTACGCAGCGCCGTATCGGCCAAACCTTTACGCGCACCGTGCGTTGAAATGAAGTATTCCAATGCATTCAGTCCTTCGCGGAAGTGGCTGCGGATCGGCAAGTCGATGATGCGTCCCGAAGGATCAGCCATCAACCCGCGCATACCGGCTAGCTGGGTGATCGGGCCAAAACCGCCCTTGGTCGAACCCGAAATCGCCATAATCGCGATAGGACCGTACGGATCAAGCGCTTGCCGGATCATATCTTGTAGACGGTCTTTGGCACGCGTCCATTCGTCAATCGTGATCTGGTAGCGTTCTTCTTCTGTCAGCAAGCCACGGCGGAAGTCGCGTTCAGCACGGTCAACCACACCTTCAGCTTGTGCCAGAACATCCTTACGTTCGTCAGGGATGGTCAGATCAGATACCGCGATTGTGGTACCGGAAATCGTCGCATAGTGGAAGCCGAGGTTCTTGATCGCATCCACGATGTCGGTTGTACGTTCTGCGCCGACCTGCTGGTAGGCTTTCGCCACCAAGTCTTGCAACTGCTTCTTGCCCATTGTGTCTTGGACATAGCGCATCTCATCCGGCAAAATCCGGTTGAAAACGCAGCGCCCAACCGTAGTTGGTTCCGGGTCAGCCTGCGGCGAACGGTCATCATAGATGTTGCCGAGCAGAATTGGAGTGTGCAGTTCGACCAAGCCGAGGTTGTATAAATATTCAACCTCATCCATGTCAACGACTTTACGACGTTCACCAAGGTTTGTAACCACTAACTTCTCGCTAGCCGCCTTGTTCTTCTTGATACGCTTGCGGAAGTCATGCACATTATCAATGATCGCGTCGACTTCGCCTTCCAACACAGCACGGAGGGTGCGGTCAGCCGCTTTTTCGGTGACCTTCACACGACCGTTGTCGTCGGTTTCAGTCACGTCGTTGAACACCTGCACACCTTGCGTCAGGTGGTTCTGAGTGTAGTAGTAACCGGGTGAACGGAAAGCCACACCAACCGACTTCGATCCCTCCAGTGAAGCAATGGTTGGCACTTTGTCTGCATTGGACTTCAGGGCGATAATTTCGACCGTCGGGTCCATCGTCAGGTAATAGTTGCCGAGCACCATGTCTTTCGACGGGCCGACGATTGGCTGACCGTCTGCTGGCTTCAGCAGGTTACGGGTGCTAAGCATCAGCTCACGCGCTTCTTGCACAGCTTTGTCACTCAATGGTACATGAACGGCCATTTGGTCGCCGTCGAAGTCTGCGTTGAACGCCGAGCATACCAACGGGTGAATTTGGATAGCCTTACCTTCGACCAGTTGCGGCTCGAATGCCTGAATACCGAGGCGATGCAGGGTAGGGGCGCGGTTGAGCAGAACTGGACGTTCCTTAATCACTTCTTCCAGCACTTCCCATACTTCGGGCTTCTCACGCTCGATGATGCGCTTGGCACCCTTCACGTTGCTGGCATAGTTGTAGCGAACCAGACGGCTGATAACGAATGGGCGGTACAGTTCCAGCGCCATTGTCTTGGGCAAACCGCACTGGTGCAGCTTGAGCTTCGGGCCAATGACGATAACCGAACGACCAGAATAGTCAACACGCTTACCGAGCAGGTTGCGGCGGAAGCGACCCTTCTTACCCTTCAACATGTCGCTGAGGGATTTCAGTTCGCGGCGGCCACGGCGGCTCAGTGCCTTACCACGCTGGCTGTTGTCAACAAGGCTGTCCACCGCTTCTTGGAGCATACGCTTTTCGTTGCGCACAATAACATCCGGCGCGCCGAGTTCCAGCAGGTGCTTCAAACGGTTGTTACGGTTGATGACACGGCGATAAAGATCGTTCAAATCGCTGGTTGCGAAACGGCCACCATCCAACTGCACCATCGGGCGCAGGTCGGGCGGGATAACCGGCAGAACGGTCAGGATCATCCACTCAGGACGGTTGTCGCTCTTACGCAGGCTCTCGACCACGCGCAAACGCTTGGTGGCCTTCTTCTTGCGCTGCTTGGAACGGGTAGTGCGGACTTCGTGCCACAGCTCCACCGCCAACTTGTCCATATTCATGCTTTGCAGGATTTCGTAGAAGGCTTCCGCGCCCATGTCGGCGTGGAAAACCTGCCCGTAACGGCTCTTAAGTTCGCGGTAACGGGTTTCCGGCAGGAATTGCAGCACGCGCAAATCTTGCAGTTCGTGACGTGCCTTTTCTGCCGACTGGCGGATTTGAGCCATACGGCTTTCAAGTTCCGACCGTTGTTCGTCCATCGACTGAGCTGCGTCACCGGATATCGAGTCAGCCTCGACATCCAGCTTGCCCAGCTCAACCTGCCGCATATCTTCAATTTCTGACTGAATATCACTTAGATAAGCGTTGGTTGCAGTTTGGACGCGCGAAATGTGTTCGTTGGTGATCTGTTCGCCCTTAGCGGCGATCACGGTGTTCGCGGTAGCGAAATCGACATCACTGCTCGTTGTTTGGCCGACCAGCGCTTCGATACGGCTTTGCACGTTTTGGGCTTCCTGCATCACCTTGTCGCTCAGGCGGCTCAGTTCATTGTCGAAGTGGTCATGAATACCCTTCACGCGGTCTTCAAATTGACCAAGTGCCGAGTCACGTTGGGTGCGGACGGTTTCCATCTGTTCTTCGATGTCGCCGCCCAGCAAGACTTCCTTCTGTGCCAGTTCTTTTTCAATGCGTCCCAAAGCCTTTTGACGGGCTTCTTCATCGACGCGGGTAATCACGTACTGCGCGAAGTACAGTACACGGTCGAGGTTGCGGCGGCTGATGTCCAGCAGCAAGCCCAAATAGCTCGGTACACGGCGTGTGTACCACACATGGGCAACTGGAGCAGCCAATTCAATATGTCCCATGCGCTCACGGCGAACCGAGGCGCGGGTCACTTCTACACCGCACTTATCGCAGACAATGCCGCGATACCGAACATTCTTATACTTGCCGCAGTAACACTGCCAATCCTTCGTGGGGCCAAAAATGGCTTCACAGAAGAGGCCGTCTTTTTCTGGGCGCAGCCGCCGATAATTGATAGTTTCCGGCTTCGTCACTTCACCATACGACCACGAACGAATCTGATCAGGTGAAGCGAGGCTAATCCGTAGGGCGCTGAAATCCTTTGCTTCCAAGGGGGTCACTCCTCTGCGCTAAACCGAAAGGTTATGGGTGAGTCTGTACAAACAATTAAAACGAGGAATTTCATAACTGACCGACAACGAAACAGCGAATTGAAAAGATTCCCTTCGCTGTTGATTTGTGCTATATGTTTCCAAGACCATTCGTAAATGGTGATTATACGAATATCACAGTCGGAAGTCAAGTGGTTTGACCAAATCAGATATGTGTTTTTGGACGTCTTTATTGACCATGATCTTACGAGAGCCTGCACACTAAATAGAATGTAAAATTTTGTGTCAATTGATAAGTCTATGGAGTATGCGGTATTCCTTTATTCAAACCAGTTTCGAACCTTAAAAGTATTGACTCAAATAGAATTCTTGTGCTATTATTTACTTGCGGTTTAACAATTGAATGTATATCACACGGCGGTGGTTTCCCCCTCTTTCTGTTCCCCGTCTTTTCGCAAATGCCACTTTGCAGTTTCCGCAAATTTCTCCCTTACATTCGCCGCAGCGACATGCACAATCTGCACGCGGCGGTCATAAGCGAGCCATCCGCCGGAGTTGCGCCATTTCAGCACTTTCCTCCCTCACACCCGCCGCCACAAAATATCAATTCGGCGAACACACGGGAACTTCCCGCCCGCCATTTCGGCAGAAGTATGGCAAATTATGCAAAAGTTGTGAATGTTGTGAATCAAAAACCCTCTACAGTGAAAGGGTTTTGATTTTCTATCATGACTGACTATAGACTGATGAATCAGACGTTTTCTGCTTGGGTACGTTCTACCCGTAATCGCAAAAATGCGTCCATAAAATCATTCAAGCTTCCATCCAGCACCGCGCCCGTGTTGCCGGTTTCATAATCCGTGCGGTGGTCTTTCACCATCTGGTAGGGGTGGAGTACATACGACCGAATTTGGCTGCCAAAATTGGCATCGATATTCCCGCCTTTTAACGTAGCCAACTGGGCTTCCTGTTTCTGGCGTTCCAATTCAAACAAACGTACCTTTAGAATTTGCATCGCCCGCTCACGGTTCTGCTTCTGGCTGCGTTCGTTCTGGCACTGCACCACTATTCCACTCGGTATGTGAGTAATGCGTACCGCCGTATCATTTTTCTGTACGTTCTGCCCGCCTGCGCCGCCTGCACGGTAAGTTTCAATTCTCAGGTCTTTTTCGTTGACCTGTACATCGATCTCACCCTGAATATCGGGCCACAATTCCACCTTCGCGAATGAAGTGTGTCGTCGGTTCGCCGC
>JAPUDW010000293.1:4863-9302 GCA_027492915.1 Bacteroidota bacterium
GTGTACCCCTTGCTCGCTCAGTAAGTAGCCGTATGCGTACTCGCCTCGTACACTCATCATCATACTTTTGATGCCGGCTTCTTCACCATCGCTCCGGTCAAGGATTTCAACCTTATAACCATTTTGCTCACCCCAGCGCAAATACATGCGTTCCAGCATCTTCGCCCAATCTTGTGCCTCAGTTCCGCCTGCACCGGCGTGAATCGCGAAAATAGCATTTTCGCTGTCGTAGGTCTCTGAAAGGAGCGCCTGAAACTCCATCTTATCGACTGCGATTTTGAGGGCGTCAACCTCAGTAGTCAAATCTTCAAGGAGGCTGGGGTCATCAATTTGTGCCAGTTCAATCGCATCATTAATGCGGTTCGCCACACCTTGCCAGCGCTCAATTTCGGATTTTAACTTGGCAAGTGCTTGCATGACCTGCTGTGCGGTATCGGGGTTGTTCCAAAAATCAGGGGCGCTGGATTGTGCTTCCAGTTCGCTCGCTTGCACGGCTTTACTGGAGATGTCGAGTCGCTCCATCAGCCCATCGATCCGTGCTTTCATCTGTTTTAACAGGCTGATCAAATGGTCCATGTATTCTTTACCAAATCCTCCTCAAATGGGCAATCGCCCACCTTGCATTAATTCTCGTCGAACAAGCTGTTTACAAAGTTATCGGGGTCAAAAAAGACGAGGTTCGTTACACCTTCACCCAACCCGACATAATGAACCGGCAGCTTCAGGTCATTGAAGATCGAAAAGATCATGCCGCCCTTTGCGGTACCATCCAGCTTGGTGACGATAATACCCGTCACATCGACCTGTTCTTGGAATTTCTTCGCCTGTTCCAGCGCGTTTTGTCCGGTTGTGCCGTCTAGCACCAGCCAGACTTCATGTGGTGCGTCCGGTACGACTTTCGCCGAAGTCGCTTTGATCTTTGCCAATTCTTCCATCAGGTTGAAGTTGGTGTGCAGGCGTCCTGCTGTATCCACAATCAGGATGTCACATCCGCGGGCTTTCGCTGCTGATGTCGCATCAAAGACCACTGCTGCCGGGTCAGAACCCGGTTTGTTCGCCACTACCGGCACCCCGATTCGCTGCCCCCATGTTTGGAGCTGCTCAATCGCGGCTGCGCGGAATGTGTCTCCTGCCGCCAGCATCACTTTACGTCCATTGTTATTCAGGCGGTTTGCGATCTTGGCAATGGAGGTTGTTTTACCAGAACCGTTCACCCCTACAATCAGGATGATCGACAGGGGACGACCGCTGATGTTAGGTATGGGTGGTTCACTCAAAAGTGACCGCAGCACTTCTTTGAGTGCTTTATTAATTTGGTCAGCACGTGTGATACCTTCTTTGCGAACCTTCGCTTGCAGTTCTCTAAGAACGCGCTGCGTGGTTGGAACGCCCATGTCGGCCTGAATGAGTAGTGCCTCGACATCATCCCACGTTTCGTCGGTAATCTCAGAATTACCGAGCATCTGCGAAATGCGTCCGAAGAATGATTGTCTTGTTTTTGAAAGTCCGTTACGGAAGATGCCCACAGAGATGGATTCTCCTGTACAATCGGCTAAAGTAGCGCTTGTTTCTTGTTTACTACAGCCCTAAAGTATACAACACACGCTCTGATAATTGAAGCCTAAGGGAAATGCATGACGGATAATAACCAGTTGACACATGTAGATGAAAAGGGTGTCGCCCGTATGGTCGATGTCGGTGCAAAACCGGATACCGAACGGGTTGCTGTCGCTGCTGGTGCTGTCTATATGAAGCCTGCTACCTTATCACTCATCCAGCAGGGCGCGCTTAAAAAGGGCGATGTCCTCACAGTTGCCCGTATAGCCGGAATTATGGCTGCTAAAAAAACATCCGAGTTAATCCCGCTTTGTCACCCTATCGCGCTTAATCATCTCGATATTGAACTGACGCTCGATGAACCTGCTAGCGCCGTGAAAATTGTGGCTACCGCTCGCACTACTGGCAAAACAGGCGTGGAAATGGAAGCACTCACCGCTGTGTCAGTTGCTGCCCTCACAGTTTACGATATGGCGAAAGCCGTTGACCGCGAGATGCGTCTAAGTGATATACGCCTGCTGGAAAAGCACGGTGGGCAGCATGGTGACTACAAAGCTGAGGCGACCTAATGCAAGTACGTATTTTACTTTTTGCGACGCTCAAAGATCTCGCTGGACGCAATCGTCTGGTTTTGACGCTGCCCATCGAAAACGCGAATGTGACTGATGTTCGTCAGGCACTTATCGCTGAATATCCAATTTTAAAAGCTAATGCTGAGGCTGCGATTGCTGCCGTCAATGAAGAATACGCTTTCCCACAGGATGCCGTTCATGACGGCGATGAAGTCGCTTTTTTCCCGCCAGTCAGCGGCGGCAGTGTCGGTTATCCTGAGATTTTTCGCCTTGCCCCTGAACCTGTTAGCACCGATGAGTTGGTTGCCGCGATTACTATCCCCGCTACCGGCGCAGTCTGCGTTTTTAGCGGCATGGTACGCGGCGAAACGACCCAGTCGGGTGATGTGCTGCATACGCAAAACCTCGACTATGAAGCCTATGAACCGATGGCCGTTGCTAAAATGCGGCAGGTCGCCGCTGAAATTCGTGAGCGTTGGCCGCTCGTGCAGGGTATCGCCATTGTTCAGCGCGTTGGTAAGTTGGAAGTGGGGCAGAATACCATCCTTATTGCCTGTTCGTCTGGTCATCGCGATCAAGGTTGCTTCGAGGCCGCACGTTATGGCATTGACCGTTTGAAAGAAATTGTTCCTGTTTGGAAAAAGGAAGTTCGTCCTAGTGGTCAATCGTGGGTGGAAGGTCATTATATACCCACTCCGGCTGACCGTTCGACTTCTAATAAGGATTAATCGGGCAATTCCGTGTCCAATAGATTAAAATGCCGTTTTATTTGTCATAGTGAACTTGTTTGGGTGAGGAGTACAGAATGTCGCGTCGTGTTGTTGTAACAGGTATGGGCATGGTCACGCCGCTAGGCTTGAATGTCGAAGATAGTTGGTCAGGTATTAAAGCGGGTAAAAGTGGTGTTGGCCCCATTACATTATTTGATACCACCGATTATTTGGTCAAAATTGCGGCGGAGCTAAAAGGCTTCGACGCCGCGCAGTATATGCCTGCTAAAGAAGTCCGCCGCCGCGACCGTTACCAACATTTAGTCGTTGCTGCGGGTAAACAAGCGGTTGAAAGTTCGGGTATCGAAGTTACCGATGCCAACCGTCATCGTATTGGCACAATCATTGGTTCATCGGTCGGTGGGGTAGGGGCATACTGGGAACAGGCACAAATCTTAATTGAAACGAAAGATCCACGTCGTATTTCTCCCTTCGGTATCCCAATGTTGATGGTTAATGGTGGCAGCGATCTCATTAGCATCGAATACGGCACCACTGGCACATCCGCTACGCCTATTTCGGCCTGTGCTACAGGTGCGGATTGCATCGGTATGGCATTTGACCTCATCCGCGCCGGTCGCTTGGATGCGGCCTTTGCAGGCTGCGGCGATGCACCGATTATCCCGATTGGTATCGCTGCATTTGATCGTGTGGGTGCATGTTCGCGGGAAAATGATGATCCCGAACATGCTATTCGCCCGTTTGATAAAACACGCCCCGGCCTTGTGTTCAGTGAAGGTGCCGGTGTGCTGGTCATCGAAGAGTTGGAGTTTGCCAAAGCGCGTGGCGCGACTATCCTTGCTGAACTGGTCGGGTTTGCATCCACCTCAGACGCCTATCACGTAACCGCCCCGCAGCCGGAAGGTATCGGCGCAAGTAATGCGATCCAGTATGCATTGGATGATGCCCATCTTAACCCGACTGATGTGCATTACATTAATGCACATGGCACAGGTACATCCTTGAATGACGCGATGGAAACCCGCGCTGTGAAGCGTGTGTTCGGTGACTACGCTTACAAGGTGCCGATGAGTTCGACCAAAAGTATGACAGGTCACGGGATGGGGGCAACCGCCGCGCTGGAAGCCGCGTTTGCCGTTCTCGCCATACGTGATAATGTCGCACCGCCCACAATCAACTTGAATGTGCCTGACCCTGAGTGTGACCTCGACTATGTTCCAAATGTTGCCCGCGAGATGCCAATTTCGTGCGTGATGAGCAACTCATTCGGTTTTGGTGGTCACAACGTATCGCTTATCTTTAAATCTTTTAGCGGATAATGTTTGCCGGAGAAAGTGTCCCTACAATGCCCAATGCGTCGTCCCTCATACAGGGAATTGATCTCGAATTTAATAACATTATGCTGCTAAAGCAGGCACTCACGCATCGCTCGTATATCAATGAGCACGGTGTTTCGTCCGATACAGGTGACAACGAACGGCTGGAATTTCTAGGCGATGCCGTGCTTGATTTTCTCGTTGGTGACATGTTGTACCAGCGCTATACTGATTTGCCTGAAGGTGATCTCACACGCCTTCGG
>JAPUDW010000294.1:0-8611 GCA_027492915.1 Bacteroidota bacterium
ACCCGTGCCGATGAGAATACCGGTACTCGTATGGAAGGCAACCGCATTTTCGATGATCGAAATGTTACTCGTATTAATCGAAATGCCGCTCAGTCCATTTTGAGCGATAACATTATTGCGGATAACCGTATCGTTGCTTGGCCCCGTAACATATATACCACCCACATTACCCCAGATGTCGTTGCCAGCAGCAGGTGTTAAACCGCCCACTGTTGTATTCCGGGCGGCGATAACACGAACACCTGTCGAACCATTGCCAAGCAAGAAATTACCGCTGACATCGAGGCCGATCACATTACCGGCAGCAGTGTTCAGTTCCGTGTAGATACCTTGTTCAGCCTGATAAACATTACCGTCGATCAGGATACCTTCTTCGTTGTTACCAGAAATCAAGTTAGCGACTTCCGGTGTATCGCCGCCAATCGTATTGTTCGAAGCCCCCTCCGTAATCCGAATACCACGTCCATTCGGAATAGCGACCGTACCCGTAGCATCCGTACCAATAAAGTTGCCAACGATCAGGTTGCTATTGGCTTTCAAAACGCCGGTGTTGGTCAGGTAAATACCAGTCGAGCCATTACCGGAAATTACGTTATCCCGAATGATGCTGTTCGGCGCGCGCATCATAATGCCCGTATCATTACCCAACCCTATCGTGCCAGTAACATCAATACCAATGTAATTCCCCTCGATGAGGTGTTTCTGACCATTTGCCAGCGAAATCGCATTATGGGTAAACCCATTGATAACAAAACCGCGAATAGTGACCGAGGTATTCGGGTCATACTGAGTCGGAGTTGCGCCGTTAACGATAAACGCATCAACCGGTTGTGTTGAGTTGAGTGGAACCAGTTCGATCAGCGGAATGCCCGCATAACCCGGCTGCGTGGAAGCGTCAATAATCACCGACGATGTGATGACCAATGAACTGCTCAAAGTAATGCGGTAACTGTCCGCAATCGGAATATTGAAGCTGATGGTTTGTACGCCATTCATCGAATTTGAAAGCGCGACAGCCTGCGCAAGCGAACAACTAGCAACTATACAAGTACCTGTTGTGTTGCTCGTAGTGTTGTTGACCACAATTGTGTTAGCGGCGATATAGGTAGCTGTGGCAGCAGCATTCGTCGCCTGCGCAACCTGTGTCTGCGGCACACCTGCCGTCGCCGTCTGCGGTACACCAGCCGTAGCGGTGGCACTATAGCTAGCCTCGTAAACAGGCAAGTAAGCAACAAAAACTTCCAGAAATGAACCCGCGTGACCCGGCACTAAATTAGTGGCAGCAGACGTAAAAGCAAGGTATTGATTATTTTCCGAGAAGGGTGAACCATAGCTAAAGGAGATGTTATTGGCTAATGTACCATTTGGTAGAGACGAAATTAGATAGGTTCGTTGATTCAGGAGATCGCGCACAAATATATCATACGCATTATTGGTATCTCCTGAAACCAAATTTGTAGCCATTGAACCAAAAGAGACATAGCGACCATCGGGTGATATCGTTCCATATTCTGATCCGAAATTAGCCTCGGTACCATTGCTACTCACTGACGCACGGGTAAATTGATTAGTCTGAGTATCCAATACAAAAGTGTCATTTTGCGCATTGGTGTCGTTTGGCACCAAATTTGTATCAGCCGACGCAAATACAACGTAACGACCATTCGCCGAAACAGTAAACCTCGAGGCTAGATTGACACTGAAATTATAGTCAATGGTCTGCTGTGTGAGGCGGTTATAAATGCTCAACACATCATGATTGTTACGGTAAGAACCATAAACAATTGTACTGCCATCGCTCGAGATTTTAACCATCGGATTAATAGCGACTGCACCATCAAATATGGTCGATTTCTGATTCAGTTGAAGATCGTATAAATAAACCGCGTTCTCTCCTGTGTTATAAACGAGGTAGCGACCATCACCCGAGATTGAAAAATTGATGGGCATCGCAATTGAATTCGGAATTCGGATGAGCGTGTTATTCGTTAGATTACGCACAAAGATACCGGGGTTAGGATCACCGGGGATTAAATTGGTTGAAGTCGAATGAAAGGCGATAACTTGCCCATCAGATGACATAACACCTAAGACAGAAATATTGTTCCCATGAATTCCTGACAGAGATGTTGATATCAAGCGGGTCTGACAAGTCTCACGATCAAATCTGAACACATCGTATGTTGCATTCGTATCGTTCTCTACCAAATTTGTTGCAGAGGAATGAAAGACTATATACCGTCCTGTGTCCGATATAGCTAATGGATCAACCCCTGATTCGCTATTCGCGTTACTATCCGATAGACCCTGTGAGACTAACTGTATAGGTGCTGAATAAGCCGCAGCACAATTTATAGCTCGTCGCGTAACTGTTGCAGCAGCCTGTTCGGTAGGCGCAACTGCCGTCGCCGTCTTGTTCGCATTGGCGGTAGCGGTACTCGGCGCACCGGCTGTCGCTGTCGAAAAAGCACCCCGTTGCAGATACGCCAACTCGACGACAAAAACATCCGGTTTTTGATTGTAGTCACCCGGCACAAAATTACTGGCATACGACGTAAACACGACATACTTATTGTCAGTCGAAAATGGCATCAACGCCCCGCCGGAACCGTTGTTGCCGATAACCTCATTTCGCCCGACAGACACCAGATGAGTGCGCTTTAAGAACAAGTCTCGGACATATATATCTGAAGCGTTATTGGTATCGTAGTAATACAAGTCGCCGCCGCTATAAACAAACGACACATAGCGCCCATCCGGCGAAATCGACGGGAAACCTGAATTGCCAACCGCTTGTCCACCCTCAGAATTGACCGATACGCGGGTGATCTGGCTGTTCTGGCGATCATAAACGAACGTATCAACACTGTTATTCGTGTCATTCTCAACAAGGTCATTCGCGCTGGAGCTAAAGGCGATATAACGCCCATTTGCAGACAGGTCAAAAACGTTCGCAGCGTCATAAGCAAAAGGCAGTTCGCTGGTCTCTGCTGTGGCGATGTCATAAACACTTAATGCTGTCAAACCGGACTGGAAGACAACCACACTCCCATCTTTTGAGATTTGACCTAATGCAGTGGAAGTATTGACCGTATCAATCAGGAAACTTTGATCCCCCTGAACATCATACAAGACAATTTGCGGCGCATTCGGGTTGGTGCGATCCGTATACGTAATCCTTAACCCATCGTCCGAAACAAACGGGACGCTGGGATTACTACCCAGAGTCGGAACTCGAACCAATGTGTTGGTTATAAAGTTGCGAATGAAAATACCGTTATTCGAGTCTCCGGGTACGAGGTTCGTGGCAGCCGATTCAAAGACCAAAACTTGCCCGTCAGCAGAAATATCAAAATCGCCAACACGATCATTAGCTTGATCGCCATTTAAAGCATTCGAAACACGGGTTGTCTGGCAGTTCTGCCGGTCAAACTTAAAAATATCAGCCTTACCATTGGTGTCGTCAGTGACGAGGTTACTCGCAAGCGACGTATAGAAAACGTACCGACCATCGCCCGAAATCGCATTCACCTGCTGCCCTGAGGCATCATTCCCCAAAGCCCCGCTCGAACTCACCGAAACGAGCGATGACATCGATCCCGGAATACAAGCAATCGGTACGGGTGTCCATGTCGCTGTAGCGGTTCGGCTTTGTGTCGGCGTTATCGTAGGCGGTCCAGCCGTTCCAGTAGCATAGTCATTAGCTTGTAGTGTAGAAAGGTTAGCTACAAAAATATCATATTTTGTGTTCGTATCCCCATCGACCAAATTACTCGCAGAAGACCGAAAAGCAAAATATTGGTTATCAAGCGAATAGGGGGCAACTCCACTACTAGAAGCACCGTTACCTACGACACCGTTTGCATTCTTAGTCAACAAATGCGTAAGCTTCTTAAGAAGATCTCTCACGTACACATCTGCAACATTGTTGGTGTCAGCAGAATTAATATCGCCACCAACATAAGTAAAAGATACGTAACGGCCATCCGGCGAAATCACGGGATTCCCAACAGTACCCGTAATTTGAACTCCGTTATTGCCTACAGACACGCGTTCGATGTAATCCGCTTGGCGGTCAAGCACGAAAGCATCAATCTTATTATTCGTATCATTCGGGACAAGGTTAGTGTCTTGTGAAATGAACGCGATGTATCGCCCGTTTGTAGAAACATCTGGGTTGAAACCGGAAGGCGTAGTGAATGGTAGCACGGTACGAGTGCCTGTAACTCGGTCATAAACCCGTAACGAGCTGACATTAGGCTTATAGAGAATTGTGCTCCCATCGCGAGATATTTTACCCGGTTCGCCGCTCGTACTTGAAATCGTTAAGCTTTGCGTAGTTTGCACATCATATAAAACAAGTGCTGACTGAATACCATTTGAAGATGTATAAACAAGATAACGACCGTCAGAGGACATTGATAATGAGTTATCTATTATCCCACTCGAGACACGAGTAAGGGTGTTATTGGCAAGATTGCGTATAAAAACGCCTCCACTCATTTCACCCGTTTTGAAATTAGAAGCCAATGTACTAAAAGCAACAATCTGCCCGTCGCCGGAAATAGCAAACTGGAAGGTACTATCGTTTCCCTGATCACCAGTATCGGTCGTCGATATAAGAATGGTCTGGCATGTTTGGCGATCAAATCTAAAGATGTCCTCTTTATTATTGGTATCCCCTGTTACAAGATTTGAGGCCAATGATGAGAAAAACACATAACGAGCATCATCGGTTAATGCAAGGTTCCACGCTTGGGAATCATCATCCCCCAATACCCCTTCCGAACTTACAGACACGAGCGACACATTCGCGTTCGGGTCACACGTCACGTTCAGCGCTTGCATACCCTGCACCGAAAACAAATCCTCGGCAGCCTCCGTTGCGGAAGCCGTCATGGATGGGGTCAAACTGGCAGTGGCGGTAGCCGTCTCCGTAGCAGTAGCCGTCAGCGAAGGGCTTGCCGTTGCTTCTACGGCTTCGGTACTCGTAGCCGTTTCGGTAGCGGTTGGTGTCGCAGTCTCGGTTTCGGTGGGCAGCGGAAGCGGCGTTAAGCTTGGCTCCAGCGTAGGTGGGTTGGTTGGGAGCGGCGTCAGCGTCGGTAAATCCGTTGCGGGCGGCGCTTCAGTTGGCAGTTCAGTGGGAACAGCCGTAGGCAGTTCAGGTGTCGGCGCTTCTTGTGCTCTCACCGTGGTCGAAACCAGCAGAAGAACGACAACGAGTGTGAATAATGAACGGCGATGAATCATCATGAACAACCTTACAAACTAGTGCTGCACAAACATTATATTG
Organism: Bacteroidota bacterium; assembly: GCA_027492915.1. GTDB lineage: Bacteria > Chloroflexota > Anaerolineae > Aggregatilineales > Phototrophicaceae > CFX2. The sequence continues at coordinate 5,294 of JAPUDW010000294.1, forward strand.
ATGTAAAAAAATTACATACTCCTATCAATATCATAATTGCATAATCTAATAACAACAATAAGTGATGATATACACGTATTAATATCCAGAGAGGCATCAGTTCAAAGGTTAAGATTATGAAAGATCACTAACGAAATATGCGTAAATGTTCGATAAGAAAAATGACTGGCTTAAGTTAGAAAACTCGAACCATTTTTGCTTGACAGATAACGAACTATTGTTCTAAAATGGATTAGATAATGATTATTTAGGTAGTGGCACAAGTTGTCACTCAAAAATAATTGAATACACATTGTAAGGATGAGGCGTGCCTCATCCGCGCTACCAAATCACATGTATCATGTACTTCGCAACCAATATTGAGATTGTCGCAACAACATTTGCAACGTTTCGGGGAGAAGATTCAAAATCGTCATTAAAATTGAATCTGAATTTGCAGAATTTTCCAAATCATTTAGACACCTCTATCCAATGCAGGCGACCTGTATTTGTCTGTATCCTTTGTGGTAAAAACAAATCCACATTTTCAGCAATTCCCTCCCTCCCAATCATCGCGACAGCACCGCCAATTACGCCGCGGCAGACATACGGGAGCCAGCCGCCGAAACTCCGCCAATTCAGCAGTTTTAGCCGAGCCTCCCGCCGACGCAAAATGTCAATTCGGCGGATGCACGGGAGCTAACCGCCTGCCATTTCGGCAGAAAATTGGCGAAAATGCGGCAAAAGTTGCCATTTGTGCAATATCTACCGCATTTCCGGCTTTTTTACTTAACAGGAAACCGTACTGTCCTTCATCCAATTGGGCTTGTCAACATAATTCAGCTTACGAATATCAAGGCTGATATGGTTAGCAGTCAACGCTGTTTCCAACAGGGTAATCAATTGCACCTGATCTTCAGGTGGAAGAACATCTAAAAACTGGGCGAAAGTCCGCGTAAAAGTTCCAAACACCTTTGCAAATATTTCTTCGCCCAACGGTGCAAGAAACAACCGTAAAACCCGTGCGTCATCAGGGTTAGCCCGCCGTTCCAACAAACCCTGCGTTTCCAACTCGCGTACCGAGGTCGAAATGGAGGCCGTCGTCACCCCTAACCGTTCAGCCACGGTCGTTTGTGAAATACCCGGCTTGTGGGCAACAAGATGCAGTGTTTTTAACTGATTGGTGCTCATTCCCTGCGGATAATTCAATAGGGATTGGCTGGTGACAAAGTTACGGAGGGCGAAAAAGGCCGTCAACATGCGCGTAGCATTCTCGGCTGCGGGGGCTTCAGTATCGGAGGTCATCTCAGACATAGCGGTTCCTTCGGCAAAACTAATAAATGTGGTTACAAAGAAATAATTTTTGAAGTTGACCACTGGCTTGCCCTTATCGAACAAACCAGTAGTCAGAAATATCTACAAAAGCGAGGTTCGGAGGTCGCCCTTAAGCAACATCCCCAACCGGCGCGTTCTCGAACTGGCTGTTATACAGGTCAGCGTAGAAACCGCCCTTCGCCAGCAAGTCAAGATGGCTGCCCTGCTCCACAATATCGCCATCCTTCATGACCAAAATCAGGTCAGCGTTACGAATGGTGGACAAGCGGTGCGCGATGATAAAGCTTGTACGGTTCTGCATCAGGTTATCCATCGCTTGCTGGATCAGCACCTCAGTACGGGTATCCACCGAGCTGGTGGCCTCATCCAAGATAAGAATCTTTGGATCTGCCAGAATAGCACGGGCAATCGTTAGTAGTTGCTTCTGTCCCTGTGACACATTACTGGCTTCTTCATCCAACACCATATTGTAACCATCCGGCAGTGTGCGGACGAAATGGTCAACGTGGGCAGCTTTAGCCGCCTCAATCACTTCTTCATCTGTCGCACCCAACCGACCATAGCGGATGTTTTCCATGATCGAGTTGTTGTAAAGCCATGCATCTTGCAGCACCATACCGAACATCGACCGTAAGTCATGACGGCTGAATTCGCGGATGTCCGTACCATCCACCCGGATACTACCGCTGTTCACATCATAGAAGCGCATCAACAGCTTAACAATCGTCGTCTTACCAGCACCGGTCGGGCCGACGATAGCGATCTTTTGACCAGCAGCAACCTTTGCTGAAAAGTCGTTGATGATGATCTTATCGGGGTTGTAACCAAAATGAACATGGTCAAATTCGACGCTGCCCACAACCTTGTCAGGAATAATCGAGTTCGCGGTTTCAGCGGTTTCAGCGACTTCTTCATCCTCATCCATGAACTCAAACACCCGTTCAGCCGCGGCTGCCGTTTGTTGGAGCACGTTTGAAATGTTAGCGATTTGGGCAATTGGCTGCGTGAAAGCACGCACATATTGGATGAATGCCTGAATGTCACCGATAGTGATACTACCCCGAATAGCCAGATAACCGCCCAGAATAGACACGGCTACGTAGTTCAGGTTGCCGACAAACGACAGGATCGGCATCAGCAAACCAGAGAGAAACTGTGACTTCCATGCCGAGTCATACAACTCATCGTTATAGACATCAAAGCGTTCGACACTTTTCGCCTCACCGTTAAAAGCTTTGACCACATTATGACTGCTGTACATTTCCTCGATGTGTCCGTTAACATGACCGAGGTAATCCTGCTGTTCCTTGAAATAGCGCTGTGACCGACCAATAACGAGAGCGATAATCCCGAAAGACAACGGGATCATGACCAATGCGACCAACGTCATCACCCAGCTAATCGTCAGCATCATAATGAACACACCGATCAAGGTGGTGACCGAGGTCACAATTTGTGACAAACTCTGGTTCAACGTTTGGCTGACGGTATCAACATCGTTGGTGCCGTCAAAATACTTCAACGGCATCCGGTTAATCTTCTCAACAATGTCCTTACGGAACTTGTAAGTCACATTGATCGCAACACCTGACATTATCCAGCCCTGAATATAGCTGAAGACTGCCGAGATGATGTACAGAACTGCCAGTAACAGGATGATGTTACCGATGTACTCAAAGTCAATACCACCTGTTCCGGCTATCTGGCTAACCACGCCCTCGAACAATTTAGTCGTCGCCTGACCCAGAATTTTCGGCCCGACAATCGAGAATATCGTCGAAGCAATAGCGAAAATCAGTACGACTATGATTTGGAGACGATAGGCACGCAGGTATTCCAATAAGCGTCCGATTGTGCCTTTGAAATCACGCGCTGTCTCACCCTGCGCCTGAATACCCATGCCTCCACCCGGATGCCCCGGTCGCGGGTTATTTTTTGCCGGGCGGTGGTTTGGGACCCACACTATTGGCAAACAACCCAACAAAACTGCGCCACCCCGCATTT
>JAPUDW010000294.1:8621-9302 GCA_027492915.1 Bacteroidota bacterium
GATGCCCCGGTCGCTGATTATTTTGTCCCGGTCGTTGATTTGCCAGCATCATGATGCCAATTCCTCCAAGCTAAGCTGCGACAGCGCGATTTCGCGGTAGGTTTCGCAGGTTTCCATCAATTCGTCATGTGTACCGATGCCGACAATTCGACCTTCATCCAGTACGATGATTTGGTCGGCGTTTTTAATGGTCGAAATACGCTGGGCAACAATTAGCATAGTGCTGTCGCCTGTGTTCTCTTTCAGGGCTTTACGCAAAGCCACATCCGTCTTGAAGTCCAGTGCCGAGAAGCTGTCGTCGAAGATATAGATCGGCGCGTGCTTAACCAGCGCACGGGCAATCGAAAGACGCTGGCGCTGTCCGCCGGAGACATTCGTACCGCCTTGCGAAACCTGCGTTGCTAACTTCTCAGGCTTTTCAGCGATAAAGCTGCTCGCCTGTGCGATATTGGCAGCTTCTAACAATTCTTCGTCGGTCGCGTTTTCGTCGGCATACCGCAAGTTGCTGTCAATCGTGCCCGAGAACAGGTTACCCTTCTGCGGGATATAACCGATCTTCTCACGGAGTTCGTGTTGGGTGATCTCACGAATGTCAGTGCCATCAATCAAAATTTCGCCACCCGTCACATCATAGAAGCGTGGCACGAGGTTGATGAGGGTCGATTTACCCGAACCCGTTGA
>JAPUDW010000295.1 GCA_027492915.1 Bacteroidota bacterium
GCGTCCTCTCAGCCCCTTAATACCCCCTCAGAACCAGACCCGCTTATGTTTTTGTACCGATGACCGTCAGCCGAACAGTCTCATGGACGAAGGCTCGATTGACTTCATGGTGCGAACGGCGATTGCCCTCGGCGTTGATCCGGTCATGGCAATCCGCATGGGAACGCTCAACACAGCACAATACTTCCGGCTTTACGACTACGGCGTTATTGCACCCGGCAAATGGGCAGATATGGTTGTGTTCTCGGATTTATATAACCTTCAGCCGGAGCTAGTTTTCCGCCGCGGCAAGCTCGTTGCCGAAAATGGGTCAATGGTTGCAGCCAAAGCCGAACCAAGATCATTCACACTGGCTCCATCCATCAATCTGCGCCTCGAAAATCTGAATTTGTCCATTCCAGCGACCAACAACAATATTCGTGTCATTGGCGGGTTGGGCGATCAGGTTGTTACTAACCATCTTATTGAGGCAGCAAAAGTCGTTGATGGCGAAGCGGTTTCCGACACTGACCGCGACATACTCAAAATGTTTGTGATTGAGCGACATCACGCTACGGGCAGCATCGGTAAGGGGTTCATTAACGGATTCGGCCTGAAGCGAGGCGCGTTAGCAGGTACGGTTGCCCATGACCACCACAATCTCGTTGTCATCGGTGTGGATGATGCCAGCATTCAACGAGCCATTCAAGCCATTGTCGACATCGGCGGGGGCTTGGTCGCGGTGGATGGCGACACGGTTTTAGGTACACTCCCCTTACCGATAGCAGGTCTGATGACTGAACTCCCACTAGAACAGGTGCGACACGAGTACGATGCCATGATTATTCACGCCCAAGACCTCGGCAGCAGTATGCCCGATCCCTTCATGGCGATGAGTTTTATGGCGCTTGAGGTTATCCCAAAACTCAAATTGACTGACGTAGGCTTAGTCGATGTTGAACAATTCAAAGTCGTGGATTTATTTATCTAGATGTTTTTGTGGCAAAATAAGGCATCTCAATTCAAATCTGTGAGGCGAACATGACAGTACCGCAGGCAACAATTGATGAAATTAAGTCGCGCATATTCGCACAGCGCCAAGACATCATTACTTTTCTAAAAGAGTTGTGCGCCATCCCCAGTTACGACAGCCAAATACGAGCCGTTGGCGAACGCGCCGAAGCTGAAATGAAGAAACTGGGCTTTGACGAGGTGTGGTGGGATCGCATGGGTAATGTCGTGGGACGTATTGGTGATGGGCCGACCAAACTACTTTACGACAGCCATATTGATACAGTCGGGATTGGCGCGCCGGAAGAATGGGAATGGGATCCATTTACGGGAAAAATCGAAGATGGCATTTTCTTTGCCCGTGGTGCGTGTGACGAAAAAGGCAGCACACCCGGAATGATCTATGGTCTAGCAATAGCAAAACAGCTTGGGTTGCTCGAAGGTGTTAGCGCGTACTACTTCGGCAACATGGAAGAGTGGAATGACGGTATTGCCCCTCATGCGCTCGTTGAGGTTGAAGGCTTAAAACCTGACTTCGTGGTAATTGGTGAGCCAACAAAGATGCAGGTTTATCGTGGTCACAAAGGCCGCGTGGAAATGCAGGTACTTGCGCGTGGAAAAAGCGCCCATGCCGCTAGCAATTTCCTCGGTGACAACGCAATTTATAAGCTGCTGCCCGTCATTGATGCCCTGAGCAAACTTGAACCCGAACTCGGTGACGACCCGTTCCTCGGTCATGGACGTATTACAGTCACTGACATGCATGTTAAAACACCGAGCATCAACGCCGTGCCGAACGAGGCATTCATCTATATAGATCGTCGTATCACATTCGGCGAAGAACCACAGGCAGTTCTTGAGCATGTAAAGCGTGTGGTTGGCGACCGAAAGGATATTGAGTCATCAATTCTGATTTATGATGTACCCAGCTATACAGGGTTTGTATTCCCCTTGGACAAAATCTATCCGGCATGGGCACTGCCGGAAGCCGATCCTTATGTACAAGCGGGTGTTCAAGCAGGGCAACTGCTGTGGGGCGAACCCTTGCCAACCGGCAAATGGGATTTCTCGACGAATGGTACTTACTGGTGCGGTAAAGCGGGCATCCCTAGCATTGGCTACGGCCCCGGTGACGAAATTCACGCCCATACGGTACTCGACCAAGTTCCATTGGATGATGTGGTGAAAGCAACCGAGTGGTATGCACTGCTGCCAGCGCTGCTGCCAAGGAAATAAGCCATGAATATCACTTGGATTGAGCGGAACGTACTGGCAGCGAGTCCCCTGCCAGCAAACGAAGCTGATATTCACTCGTTGTACACCCAAGGTGTACGAGCAATTATTACTTTGACTGAACGTTCGCTCACAACTCAACCAACAATTACCTCAACGCTGCTAACTAACCTCGGCATCACCAGCCTGCATATCCCAATCGAAGACTATCTGATTCCAAATCATAATCAAGTTGAAACGGTCGTCCAATTTATTGACCAGATGCAGGCGGAAAACAAACCAGCACTTGTTCACTGTTACGCGGGTCAGGGACGCACTGGAACACTTCTACATGCTTACTATTTATCGAAGGGTTGGAGTTTAGAGGACGCGAGTAAACATGTTTCAGAAATGCGTCCGCTTTGTGTTTTTAGAGATTTATCACGCGAGCAGCAGGCCTTCTTGCGCGAATATGCAGCCTTCGGGCGCACCAAAAGTCTATAACTTATGCATCTCATCTATGTCATGCGCCATGCGCAAAGTGTCATGAATGCTGATAAACAGATCTCTTGCCGCAAACTTGAGGGAGACTTGACCGAATTGGGTCACGATCAGGCTTTGCGTGCCGCAAACTGGCTGCAAAACAAAAATATTGGACGTATCGTGTATAGTCCTTTTCATCGCGCCGAACAAACTGCCCAAATTATAAGAGATCGGCTGGGACTAATTTCCACGGAAGATGCTGACCTCTGTGAAATAGACTGTGGTGATTTGGAATGGCGATCAGACGAGGACGGTTGGGCAGACTGGTTTAAGATGTACGACCGCTGGATGCAAGGTGATTGGAACGCGCGCTATCCGGGTGGTGAAAGCTACCGCGAAGGTTATGATCGGTTTACCCGCTGTTTACTCAGCATTGACAGTGAAGAAACCGCGCTGTTGGTCACTCATGGAGGGATCAGCACGACGGTTATTCCGTACCTGTGTGTAAATGCAGCCGCGCTACAAGGGCAGCGTGTTTTAGATAACACTGGCATGATCGTGTTGGAGCCTTATGGGGATGGTCGGTTTATCTGCCGCGCTTGGAACCAAATCGATCATTTGTAATCCAAGTGTGTTTATGTGAACGAAACTAGAGGAGAACAATAGACTATGCAGACTGATTTGCGAGGCCGTGACCTCATCACTGAACAAGAATGGACACGCGAGGAAATTGACACTCTACTCGATGTGGCGTGGGATCTCAAGCGCAAGCGTGCGCTGGGCGAACCCCATGCTCTACTGCGTGATAAAGTGTTGGCGATGTTGTTCTTCTTTACCAGCACCCGTACGCGCGTCAGCTTTGAGGCCGGTATGGCGCAGCTCGGTGGTCACGCTCAATTCATCGATAGTGAAACCACCCAGATTTCGCACGGTGACACCGCGATGGAAATTGGTGAGATCATCGGTCGTTATACCGACGGTATTGCGATTCGTCAATGCGATTGGAACTTCGGCAACAAATACATCCGTGATGTAGCCAAGGCCAGCCGCGTACCGGTATTGAATATGCAAGATGATGTTTACCATCCTTTCCAAATTTTGGCAGACCTGATGACTATTCAGGAGAAGTTCGGGCGTGACCTGCGCGGCAAGACGATTGACGTAAGTTACGCTTACGCATCGAGCTACCAGAAGCCGCTTTCGGTTCCGCAAAGCCTCATTCTACTGATGACGCGCTATGGTATGAACGTGCGTTTGGTGCATCCACCGGAATTCGCGCTGATGCCGGACATCGTGGAACAGGCGAAGGAAAACACCCGCAAGAGTGGTGGCTCATTCGAGATGATGGATGACTTCAACGCCGGTTTCAAGAATGCCGACATCGTTTATGCTAAGAGCTGGGGCTGTTGGATGACCACCGAGGACAAAAATGAGTCGTCGGTTATCGGCAAGAAATACACGGACTGGATTACCGACGAGCAGCGCATGGCGACCGCGAACAGCAATGCGATCTATATGCACTGCCTGCCTGCTGACCGCAATATCGAAGTGACTGATGGCGTGATCGAAGGCCCACAAAGCGTGGTTTACGATGAGGCTGAAAACCGCTTGCATGTTCAAAAGGCGGCAATGGCGCTGACGATGCGATAGGAATTAGCACCTTATGGGTTGGGGAGTCCCCAACCTACTTAGCACTTTTAAATAATTCCCCCTTATTTATTAGGCCTCTGTGATTAATCTACGTATACTGTAAATAATCTTTTACTTAAATGAGATTAAGATCATGACCGGAAAATTAATCACGATTGCCATTGGAGGTAACTCACTCATCACTGACCCAAAGAAGCCGGATGTACCACACCAGTGGGACGCAGTACGGGCAACCTGCGAACATATCGCGGCGATGATTGCTGAGGGGTGGAACGTCATCATTACGCACGGGAATGGCCCGCAAGTTGGCTACATCCTGCGACGGTCAGAGATCGCGTCAAAAGTTGGCATTCATGATGTACCGCTCGATTTAATCGTGGCAGATACACAAGGCGCAATCGGTTATATGCTCCAGCAAGCGCTCGATAATTCGATGCGGCGGTTAGGTATCAACCGCACAGTGCTGACAGTGGTCACGCAGGTACGGGTTGATCCAGACGACCCCGCATTCCAGAACCCTAACAAACCCATTGGCAGCTTTATGACCGAGGAAGAAGCTTACAGGTATGAGGCTGAAGGCTGGAATGTGATGGAAGACGCCGGACGCGGATGGCGGCGCGTGGTCGCTTCCCCCAAGCCTTTAGCCATCCACGAGATTAATGCCATACGGGTGCTGATTAACAACGATTATGTGGTGATTGCGGGTGGCGGGGGAGGCGTACCGGTGGTACGTAACGCACATGGAGAACTACGTGGCACATATGCGGTTATCGACAAAGACCGTGCAAGTAGCTTGCTCGCTCAAACACTGCGAGCCGACCTATTTATAATTTCGACGGGTGTAGAAAAGGTCGCACTGAACTTCAATAAGCCAGAGCAGCGATTGCTCGATCAGATTACACTGGCAGAAGCCCAACAGTATATGGCGGAAGGTCACTTCGCAGCGGGAAGTATGCTGCCGAAGATTGAAGCGGCGATTGAGTTTGTCAAAATGGGCGGTCCACAAGCGATTATCACCGACCCGCCGAATCTTGCGCGAGCGCTGCGAGGTGAAACAGGTACACGCATCGTACCCGGATAGCGTGATTCATAAACATGCATATTTTGATGGTCAAATTTTATGGCAACAATTAAAGAACTCCGATGTCCAGTTTGTGGTCGCAGTTATTCAGCGGGTGAGGTGGAATATACCTGCCCTGTTTGCGGCGATGTGGGTACGCTGGAAGTGATTTACGATTATGAAGCGCTGCGAACGCAACTCGACCGTGATGGACTGCGTAGTAATAATGAACACTCGATGTGGCGCTACAAGGCTTTACTACCAATTGAAAGTGGAGCAAAAGTACCGCCTTTGCGCGTGGGCATGACACCGCTATACGATACGACACGAGCAGCATATGCACTGGGTCTTAGGCAAGTGTGGCTGAAAGATGATGGGCAGAATCCAACCGGCTCGTTAAAAGATCGAGCGAGTGCGATGGTGGTCGCACGGGCAATGGAGCAAGACATTACAACCGTGAGTACAGCCAGCACGGGTAACGCAGCGGCAGCGCTTTCCGGTATTGGGGCTTCAGTCGACATGAACATTATTATTTTCGTACCTGCGAGTGCGCCGGAAGCTAAGATTGCACAACTGCTAGTCTATGGTGCGACTGTACTCTTAATCGAAGATACCTACGATGTTGCTTTCGATCTATGCGCCCAGATGTGTTTGAGTGAAGGTTGGTACTGCCGGAACACAGGCATGAATCCGTACACAGTTGAGGGCAAAAAGACGGTTGCTTTCGAAATCGCCGAGCAGTTGAATTGGAACGTACCCGATGTTGTCATGGTGGGTGTAGGAGACGGCAATATTATCGCAGGGGTGTACAAAGGTTTTTACGATTTGTTCCAATTGGGTTGGATAGAGCGGATTCCGCGCTTAATCGGTGTACAAGCTCAAGGGAGTTCAGCACTGGTTCATGCATGGGAAAACAACATCAAACCTGAAGACATGAAGCCCATGCCAGCCGAGACCATTGCTGACAGTATTTCGGCAGGTGTACCACGCGATAGGGCGAAAGCTTTACGGGCTGTTAGGGAAACACAAGGGGCAATGATCGCCGTCCCAGACGATGAAATCATCGCGGCTATTCCTGAACTGGCACGGCTAACAGGGGTGTTTGGAGAACCTTCATGCACGGCAGTTTACGCAGGCGCGAAACGTGCTGTACAATCAGGATTACTTGATAAAAACGAATCTGTTTTATTACTAATGACAGGTAACGGTCTAAAAGATATTCGACGCGCACAACAATCGGTTGCCCACGGCTTGCGGGTGCAACCGAATTTGCAGTCCATTCGGCAGGCATTGGGTATTGGATAAGGATAGATGAGCGAAAAGCCACGGTATTCGATTGTCGCACCAATTTACAATGAAGAAGGCAACATCCAGAACCTTTACGAGCGTGTTTCGAAGGTCATGGATTCGACGGGTGAAAGTTGGGAGTTGGTCACCGTCAATGATGGCAGCCGTGACCAATCCTTTCCTCTTTTGGAGGCGCTTTCGCGGAAGGATCCACGAATTAAGGTCATTAACTTTGCGCGGAATTTTGGTCATCAACTAGCTGTTACAGCCGGATTACACAATACATCCGGTGAGGCAGTGGTCGTAATTGATGCCGACCTACAAGACCCGCCGGAATTGATTCTGGATATGATCGAGCGGTGGAAAGCTGGCTACCATGTGGTGTATGCCGTGCGGCAGGAACGCAAGGGCGAAAGCTGGTTCAAGCTATTTACGGCCAAACTGTTTTACAGACTCATTTACCGGATTACCGATGTCGATATTCCTCTCGATACAGGTGACTTTCGGTTGATGGATCGTAAGGTGGTTGATGCGTTAAACTCGATGCCAGAGCATAATCGGTTTATTCGTGGGTTAACCAGTTGGATCGGCTTCAAGCAAACGGGCGTGACTTATGTACGTGAGGCACGCGAGTGGGGCGAAACCAAATATCCATTAAAGAAGATGGTACGGTTTGCGATGGATGCGGTCACTGGCTTTTCCTATTTTCCATTACAGGTTATGGTATATGTAGCATTCATACTGGGTGTATTGGCGATCCTTGCGGTTCCGATTATCGCTATCTTACGGTTGATACTGGGCTTCCAGTTTTTGGGCGGGCAAGTCACCAACATCGTCGTGTTGTTGGTCGTAGGTGCATTCCAGTTGTTTTTCTTGTTTATCATGGGTCAATATGTGGCGCGGATTTATGACGAGACGCGTGGACGCCCCTTATACATCGTGGCGGATAAAGTCGGCTTTGATCAAGCAACGCCTGAAGCTATTCACCAAGAAAAGCAACCAAGGACAGAACTAGAACCTGAGACATAGTTTACTAGAGGGGGGGAATTATGCCTGATAACACGCACGAGCCAATGGCACTGGTTCAGAGATATCAGGGTCTAGTACTAACATATGAAGCACTTGATAAAGAAATTGACACTCTTATTATGACGCACGGCGGTTCTTCTGAAAAAATGCCCCCGGAAGAACTCGAACATTACCGTAATCTCGCACGGCAGCGCGACGATATACAGGGTGAAATGCACGAACTGGAACTTGAGCTGAATATTGACGAAGCGTAAAACACTTCGCAATATCCAGTGACAACATTGGAGAACGTCACGTGATTACCGGCCCTACTTTTGAAGAAATGCTTCATCCACATAAAATTGCCCCTGACATCCGGCAGCAGGCTCTAACCGCGCTCAAGGGCGATCCCCTTGCACCAATTAACCTATTCAATATTACATGGCGGAATGCAAACAATGCAGTCAACCATATCGTGCTGCCACCAGAGCTTACAGGCGTCGAAGCGAATATCGTAGTGCTGTATGGGAAAGAGTTTCCTTCGGGCAGCCATAAAGTGGGGGCGGCATATTCGGTATTACTCGAAAAAGAACTCTTTGGCGAAGTTGACCCCAGCACTAACACTTTGGTATGGCCTTCGACCGGCAATTACGGTATCGGGGGCGCATGGGTCGGCGGGCGTATGGGGTGCAAGAGCATCGTCGTCTTGCCAGCGGGCATGACCCGCGAACGATTTGAACGGATTGAAAGTTACGGGGCGAGTGTCATCAAGACGATTGGCTCGGAAAGCAATGTTAAAGAGATTTACGATGAGACACACCGTCTACGACAAGACCCGAACATTCGTATCCTGAACCAGTTTGAGCAGATGGGTAATTACCGATTTCACTATCACGTTACGGGGAACACAATCGCGGAGTTAGCATCTGAATTGCAAGCACAAGGTATTGGCAACGGGAAGGCAGCAGCGTTTGTGTGGGCGATGGGCAGCGGAGGGACGAATGCAGCGGCTGACCGACTCAAGCAGATATTCCCCAATTGCAAGCATGTTGGACTCGAACCTATTCAATGCCCTACCCTCTTTAACAACGGGTACGGATCACATGACATTCAAGGTATTGGTGATAAACATGTGACGTGGATACATAACGTCCTCAATATGGACGCGCTGATGTGTATAGACGATATTCAGTGCAAAAAAGGTTTACAACTGCTGGCTGAACCGGTGGGTCGGGAAACACTGGTGAAACGCTACGGAGCAAACCCTGAATTGGTCGAGAAGATGGGCGACCTATTTGGCATCAGCGGGATTTGCCACATTTTGGGGGCGATTAAGACTGCAAAATACTATGACTATGGCAAGGATGATGTCATTTACACGGCAGCGACCGACAGCCTCGACCGTTATTACTCGGTGATTGATGATATGGCCGAGCAATACGGGAAGCTGGATGAAGCGGCTGCCGTCGGGCGGGTTGAAGGTGTGTTCCACGCGGCGGGAACCGATTGGGTACTAGAAGGCACGAAAGATGTGCGTGAACGCTGGCACAACCTGAAGTATTACACATGGGTCGAACAGCAGGGCAAAT